>JAYTOE010000320.1:0-15308 GCA_043747935.1 Akkermansiaceae bacterium | reverse complement strand
GATCACTACCGCCCGCTCATGGCTCATTTCCAGATCCTCGCCGGTCGCGACGACAAAGCCTTCCAGAACCTCACCACCACTGGCCAGGCCAGCAAGCAGCTCCACGATGATGATTGATGATTGATGATTGATGATTTGAATTTTCAAACCCTCTGCGGGAAGGCCTGTTGCCTTTCCTCGCGGTATTGGGAGGGGGGGATGCCTTCGACGCGGGCGAAGACCTTGTAGAAGTGGTCGGCGTTGCGGAAGCCGGCGTCGGTGGCGACGTCTTTCATGGGGGCATCGGTCTCGACCATGCGGCGCTTCGCGCGTTCGAGGCGGAGGCGGGTGATTTCATCGGCGATGCTGCGCCCGGCGAATTCGCTGAAGCGGCGCTCGAGGGTGCGGCGGGTGGTGAGGACGGCGGTGGCGACGTCATTCACCTGGATGCGGTGGTGGCTGTTCTCCGAGATGTAGCGGAGGGCGCGGGCGACGATGAGATCCTCCGAGGCGTAAACGTCCGTGGAGCGGCGCGGCACCAGCTCGGCGGGGGCGATGAGTTCCGGGGTATCGGGCGGCTCGCCGCCGGACATGAGGAGGTCGAGTATGGCGGCGGCACGGTGTCCGACCTTGCTGAAACTCATGTCGATGCTCGTGAGCCCGGGCTCGGGCGAGTTGCAGAGCTCGGGTTCGTTGCCGGTGCCGACGATGGCGACATCCTGGGAAACATGCAGGCCCTTCGCGCGGCAGACATCGATGAGGTAGCGGCAGTAGAGATCGCTGCACACGAAGATGCCGATGGGCGGCTCCCAGGTGTCGATCCATGCCTCCAGCCCGGCGATGAACGTTTCCCAGCCGGGCGCTTGGCCTACCAGCCGGTTGGCAATAAGGCAGTGTGTGGTGCAAGGGAATCCGGCGGCGTTTGTCACGCTGCGGAAGCCAGAGAGCTGCTGCTTGGAATCGATGTCACGCAGGAAGCCGAGATATCCGAACTGGCGGAAGCCGCGGCCGATGAGGTGCTCGGCGGCCATGACACCGGATATTTCGAAATCCGGATAAACGCCCGGCAGGCCGCGGGCGGGGGAGTTGAGCCAGACATTGACCAGCGGCACGCCGGCCTGTTTGGCGGCCGCCGCGAGGGTGGGGCTGGCGCGAGCGATGATGCCATCGTAGGAGGGGTGCTCGGCGGTGGCGGTGGAAAGCATCCGCGCGACGGCGGGGTTCACGCTGCTGAGCCAGCCCGCCTCGTCCGCGTATTGCTGGCAGCCCGCGTAAAGCTGCAGGTGGCGTTTGTAAGCCCACTCCAGCTCCAGCGAGATCGCGACTCGTCGGGTGGTTTCGGTGGTTCGATTCATGTTTCCAACAGCGTCCGGTCAAGCGCTTTCCGGCGCAAGAGAATTGTCGCGGAAACGCGTGGGGGGATGCCTATTTCGGAGGGGGAGGTGGACTTGGGCAGCGGTTTTACGGCAGATTGAGGTTCCGTGAGAGAGCCTGCTGTGTTCGTGCAGAGGGACAGGGAAGGAGCGTGCCTTGCCGTGCCAATGCCGTGCGGCTCGCAGCAAGCTGCATGGCCGAAAGCTACAGCAAGCTGTAGCAGTCCAAGGATCTGCATTCCGCCATCGACAGCTAGGTAGAGGCTGGGTAGGTTGCGCGTCACCAATTCAGACGCCATCATGACCGATCGTAAACCGAGCCAATCCACCGAAACACCGTGCGCCGAAGGGGCGTTGAACGAGGGCTTTCTCAAGGATCTCCGCGAGGGGTATGTGATGGATCGCGCGGATCGGGCGTTGCACAATGCGGTGACGAACAACGCGATCGATTCGCTGGCACTCAACCGCGATGCAGTGCGGGGCGAGGACGGACACTTCAGCCACCGGATCAAGCGCGAGGGTGTGACCGACCAGAAGCAGTCGGGCCGTTGCTGGATGTTCGCGGGGCTCAACACGCTGCGCCCGCAGGTGATGCGTGAGCACAAGATAGAGTCGTTCGAGTTTTCCACCGCCTATCTCCAGTTCTGGGACAAGATGGAGAAGTCGAACCTATATCTGGAATCGGTCATCGAGCTGCGCGGCGCGGATTTCATGGATCGCGATTGGGAGCTGGTGAACAAGCACTCCCCCGAGGAGGGTGGCTGGTGGAATTTCCTGACGGCGCTTGTCGGGAAATACGGGGTGGTTCCGCTTTCCGCGATGCCGGAGACGAAATCGAGTTCCGAGACCAAGACGCTCAACGAAATCCTCGGTCGCCTGCTGCGCCGCTTCGCCGCGCGGATCATCGAGCTTCATGCGGAAGGCGCGGAAATGGACAGGCTGCGCGAGGAGAAGGCGGCGGCATTGAAGGAGGTTTACCGTTTCCTCGCGATCAATCTCGGCGAGCCGCCGGTGGAGTTCGAGTGGCGTTTCCGGATCCGCAAGGGCGCGGATAAAAGGGCGGAGGCCGAGGATTCCACGCGCGTTGAGGATGACGGGCTGAGCGCACCGGAGACGCACACGCCGCGCTCTTTCTACGAAAAATACGTCGGCTCGACGCTGGGTGATTACGTCTGCCTTTACAACGATCCCCACAACGAATTGGGCAGGCATTACCGCTTCGACCGCGCGCGCAACATGGTCGGCGAGGAGTGCATGGATTACGTGAATGTCGGTACGGACACGATGAAAGAGGTCGCGAAAGTCTCGATCCTTGCCAACGAGCCGCTGTGGTTCGCGGTGAACATGGGCTTTGATCAATCCACGGAGCACGGTCTGATGGCTCCCGATCTATTCGATTACGGCAGCCTGTTCGGGATCGATCTGGATCTCACGAAGGCGCAGCGCACGCGTTTCCACGCCGGTGCCTCATCGCACGCGATGGCGCTGATCGGTGTCGATCTCGCGGCGGATGGCTCGCCGCGGAAATGGCTGGTGGAGAACAGTTGGGGCGAGGCGAAGGGCAGGAAAGGCCTATGGACTCTACGCGATGGATGGTTCGCGGAGCATGTCTATACCGTCATTGCCCACAAGCGCCACGTCCCGGCGGAGATTCTCGAGCGTTTCAAGGATGAGCCGACCGTGCTGCCGGCCTGGTATCCCGGCGCGTGCGGGGTGGTGTGAGGTGTGCCGCCCAACCTAAAACGCGCCGTTCAATTTCCGGCCGACCCAGAAAGTTCCTAACAGGACGACGAGGAGCACGAGGGTGGCCCAGTGTGACCAGAGCGGGATGCGGTTTTCGAGGGGGCGCGGCTCGGGCAGGGCGTCGATCTCGCCGATGAGTTCCGCGAGTTGTTCGGGGAGGATGCTGCGGGCGCGGGAGACCTTGGCGATTTCCGCGAGGACGTCGGGGCGCGCGGGCTGGCCGGTTTTCTCGATGTCTGCACCCTGGGCGAGGATGGTGGTATCGGTGGGCAGGTCGGAGGCACCGAAGACGGTGGCGCGGAGTTTCCACGCGCCCGGCAGATCCACCTTGAAACGCCCGGCGTAGGAACCCCATTCGGATTCGTTTTTCTGGAGCTCGACGCGCTGGGTTTTGCCTTCGGGCGAGGTGATGTCCACGGACACGGCGCCTTCCTTGAGCGGCGCGCCGTTCGCGTCGAAGGCGTTGGCGTTGAGAGTGACGGACGCTCCGGGTTCGGGGCGCTCCGGGGTGTAGAAAAGGCGCACGCGCTGGCCGGCGGCCATGTTTCGCTGGTAGGACATCCAGCGGGCGACCTGGCCCCAGAAGCGGTAGTGGTAAAGATCCTCGACGCCACGCCGCCAGCGCCACGCGGAATCGATGCCCATGAAAAGGACTTTGCCGCTGCCCGCCGCCTTGGTGACCATCAGCGGAATGGGGCCGTAAGGGCCGCGGCGGTTCGCGTGGACGGCGAGGACTTCCGTGCCGCCCTTCGCGCGGACGACCGGGGCGTGCCAGAAAAAGCCCGGCAGGCGCCGCCAGATCTCGGGGTTTTCCTCCTCGGAATCGCCGAGCATGGTGAGCAGCGAGGCGCGGCCTTCGGTGGTGAGGTTGAGCGGGGTGGCGAGGGTTTCGGGGAAGCCCTTCTGGTTCTTTTCATCGAGGACGACCGGGATGAGATCGGAAAGCTCGGTGTCGAGGAGGGTGAACTGGTTGCCTTGGCGGCCGGGCAGGAATACGACGCCCGACGCCTGGTTTTCCACAAGGCCGCGGATCAGGGCGCACTGCTCCTTGGTGAGCTGTTTCTCGCCGACGCCGACATCGCCGAGCACGACGACATCGAATTTCGAAAGCTCCTCCAGGGTTTCGGGAAACTTATCGATGTAGTCCGCGCCGCCGCCGGGGCCGAGCTCGGGGCGGAGCAGCAGGCAGGAAAGCTCGACGCCGGGATCGCGGGATAGGGCGTTGCGCAGGAAGCGGTATTCCCAGCGCGGCAGGGTCTCGACGATGAGCACGCGGATCTTCTCGGGGCGGCCGGAGATGGTGAACTTGTGGGTGTTGTTCGCGGAGACCAGCTCGGTGTCCTCGACCGGGATGGAGAGGGTGAGCGTGGACGAACCTTCCTTTTCCAAGCGCCAGAGGATGGAATCGTAGGTCTCCGCATTCGGTGCCAGCACGATGTTTTTCGTGCGCTCGCGGCCGGACTCGTCGCGGAGGCGGACGATGGTGCGCACCTGCCTGTCGAGCGAGGAGCGGATCGTGAAAGGGATCTGCACGTTCTCGCCGATGATGCCGTAGGTGGGCGCGGTGACGGTGAGCAGGTCGAGATCCGGCAAGCGCGTCTCACTGCCGACCGGGATGGTGAAAATGGGGACGCCGCGCAGGCGGTATTTCTGCGCCGCACCGACGGGCGGCTGGCCGAGGTTGTAATCGCCGTCGCTGAGGAGGACGACGGCGCGGAGGTTGTTCTCCTCCTTGAGCAAGCTTTCCAGCGGCTCGCTGAGGTCGCTGCCGTTGAGCATGTTTTCGGCGGGTGTGGCGAAAGGGCGGGTGATCAGATCGTTCGCGCCGCCGGAGCGCAGGGGCGTCCAGAGATCGGAGGCGAGGGCTTTCTCCACCCACGCGGCGCGGGCGACGATGGAATCGGCTTTGCCCTCGCCGGCGAGTACGGCGGGCAGGCGGGCGTCGAGGGTTTTCATGGAACCCGAATCGTCCCAAAGGATCGCGATACGGGGTTTCGTGTTGGGATTGATGACCGTGCGCCACTCCGGCTGCCAGAGCAGCACGACCACGATGGCGGCGATGAAAAACCGTAGGATTTCAAGGGCGGCGGTGCGGCGCGGATGCGGGCTGCGCTTCCAGGAAAGGAGGCAAAGCCAAGCCACCCCGAGCAAAGCGGCGATGCCAAGCGATAGGGTGAGGGGTGTGGGATTGAGGTGAAGCAAAAGCGTTGGCGGAATGGTGCGCCCATTCCCTAGCCGATGCGCGCGGCAAGGGCAAGGGGCGATGATGGTGTGATTTTAAAAGAACCGGCCAAGGAGGGGCTGCCTTCGGCTGCCCGGCAACCCCAGCTATTTCCCGATCCTCATCTGGCAACAGAATGCAGCCACTCCTTGAGCCAATAGCCATCCCTAAACCGATCAATTCACACCCTTAAACGAACACGGCCAGCGACGTGTAGTCTGCTGGCCGTGAGAGATAAAAATGAGATATCGTAATGCTTCGAGTGGATCAACCCTTCCTCGACCTCCGCAGCAGCGCGAGCGCACCGAAGGCAGAGAGAAGGAATGTGGAGGGTTCGGGGACGGCGGTGACGGTGATCGCATTGAATGCGCTTGAATCGAAAACATGAACGGAGCCAAATTGAGGCGATGGCGGTGAGAATGTACCGTAAGGCGTATCCATGGTTGTAGTAGATTGGAAGAAGCCGCCTACTTGGAAACTGCCGCTTGTTGGGAGTGTGCTTCCTTGCGTGATACCCGGAAACCAGTAGATTCCGTATGCAAGTCCCTCCTCACCGTCCGGGAAGGAAATAGTACCACCAAGTCCGTAGCCAGCGCCAAAATCCAGGTCAGTTACGTCAGTAATTGCGCCGAGCGCATGAATTCTAGCTCCTCCGATCAATTGTCCGAGGGTGAGAGTGATTCCTGAAAAATCCAAAGAAGACGCACTAGCATTTGCTGGGAGTAAGTGCGCGTTACTTGACATGGTGGTCGCTGCAATGTTTCCTGGCAGAAGCTTATCATTGTTGGCATCAAGAATTAACGCCCATGTACCGCTGGTGACGGTAGCTCCGGCTGTGTTTTTTAGCTGTCCTACTTCCAATTCAATTGATGAAGCTGAGAAAGCCGGGGTCGAAATAAATGTGAGATAAGCAAGCGTGGTTATGGTTTTTGTATACATATATTCTATATTAAAGGTTTCTTAGTATGAAGGTGTATTTTGCCAGAATGAAGTGACTCCATTTGTTGTTTGATATTTACGGATCACAAGACCAGATCCAGCCGGAATAATTACATGATTCTGTGGGTTGGAATTCCCACCGGTGCGCCAATTGCCATTTGTGAAGAAATATGACTGTCCTGGTAGTTTGCTGATTTGACTAGTCGAATTATCATAAATATATAGTTGATCCCTGCGTTGGGTGCCGGAAACAGTTGCACTGGCGACGAAGGCACCGGATTCAACCAAGTTGAGTTGGTCTAGTCTTACGTCTATAGCTCTCGGTATCGCGACATATGTATCTCTGCTTCCTGAAATATTTGTGGCAAGTGGTATGCTGAAATTTTTCATCTCAACCTCTCCAAAAGAGCGGAAAACAGTAGGATGTGTTACGCGCGCGCTATGGCGAATTATTATATATGTGTCGGGATAAAGAATCTGATTGCCTTTACTGCCGCTAACACTAGGAATCCGCCAGCTGCCGCCAGTGATGTAAAAACTAATTTCCGGTAATCTGCTTACACCTGTTCCGCTTGTATTAGGCAAAAAAAGTTGTGTCTGACGCTGTGTGCCTGATGCGGTGGCCGAATTGACAATCGCATGGCCATTTGGCACTTGAATACCGGTTTGGGTATTGAGAGTCCATGAAGTGGTGGCCTGCGCAGGGGGAAAGAGGGTATCGAGAGTCCAGAATTTGGCGATGACGACCTTGTTGCCGGAAACGACACCGTCGAGATTGTCACCGTTGAGCTTGAGAGTGAGGGTGTCGGCACCGTTGGCGGTGATTTCGTACCAGCGGCCGTCACGTGTGCCGCCGTCGAATTTCACGTAGTACATGCCGAGGGAGTTGGTAGCGAGGTTGTTGAGTGAGAGGGTGAGCGTGGCCGTGGCCGTTGAGCCGCTGCCCGCAGTGACTGGATTGGAGGTCAGCAGGGTGTTCATGCTGCCTTGGGGGCGGAAGGGGACTCCGACGATGGTGTCGGAGTTGGTGAGGCAGGTGATCTTGTTGATCCCGATCGGATCAGTGAAAACGGTTTGCGCCTGCATGGCTTGTGTGGCGAGGAGCAAGGCTGCTGCGCCGAGCGTCATAAGACTGTTGGTTTGAATTAGGTTTTTCATTCGCGGGATTTCGGTGAAGGATTGCTAGGAATTTGCTTTTGGGATGAAGGCTTTTAAAAGAGCTGCCTCTGTCCTGTCCGTGCCGATATCATTCGCGAAGACGAGCAGAACCTTGTGCTGCTGGGCAGCCGCCGTGTCGGCCAGGCCGATCGCGAGGCAGGTTTGATAAAACGTTTTCATTCGATACATCATATAACCATGTCAGGATAAATCAAGGGGTTTAGCTCGAATAAATTCCCATTTATCTTTTTATGGCGTGGGGCGAATTGCAGAGCGTGTCCACCGATGTGGGTTTTTTTTGAAGTTCAGGGAAGACTGCGCAGTTCCACCCGGTAGGGTTTGGAGGAAATAGTCTTTGCCGTGGATGCAGTTGAGGACTGCTATGTTCGGGTGATCGAGGCCGCCGGGATCGGAAGGTCGCGTGGGGTTTGGTGGGTTCATGATGGCAGAAAAATGAGGTATTCACCCATTTCTAAGGAATCCATCGCAGCGCGTTACGAAGATTCGTAAATTTTTTTTCAATTTCATCAAGCCAGTGCTGCGAGCAGCGCCTGCATTTCTTCCTTCACCATGGCGGGATTTTCGCTTTCCAGAGTGGCGGCGACTTGATCGTGAAGCACCTGTCGGTAGCGAAGACGCAAGCGATGCACCGCGACCCGGGTCGCATTCACCGTCCACCCTAGTTCCGCAGCAGCCTTCTCGTAGTCCGCCCCGCCGCTCGCGCCCGACGCATCGAGGAACCCGAGCAGCACTTGCATTTCGTGTTCACGGCCTGATTCCGCCCGTTCCAGTGCGAGCGCGTCCAGCGCTTGCTGTAGCAGAGTGAGCGCCCATCTTCGGTTGAAAAGCCGCTCCGGTGTGAGTTCATGACCCGCTTCAGAGGCGTAACATTCCTCGGCCTCCAGGGTAACGATTTCCGTCCGACCGCCGCGTCGCCACGCATTCCGCTGATCACGCGCATCCGCTAGAAAATAGGTGAAGCAAGACAGTAGGAAGGTTCGCAGCCGCCCGCGTTCCCGATCCGCTTCGTGCAGGGTTTCCTTTTTGATCAAGCGGGCGAAGAATTCTTGAGTCAGATCCTGAGCGTCTTCCACATTCCAGCCCTGCCGACGCGCGAAGGCATAGAGCGGATACCAGTAGATCCGGCAGAGATGCCCGAGAGCCTCGAATGCCTGCGCACCATTCTCTTCCCGACCTCTAGCCGTCACCACGAGACTCCACCGGGTGGGAGGAAAGGCTCCCCGTTCCTTTAGGTCCGTTTCACTCGGCGGATGGGCATGCATTATTTTAATTTCACGCACTCATTATACTCCATTGAACTTGGACTCAACTCGGAACTGACCAAGCAAACACGAAACATTAGGAAAGGAATGATGCGGGCATTGATCTGACATCGATACGCACGCTTCATCACGCTGAATCCCTCGCTCCACTGGGAGTGACTGTTTGGATTGCCAGGGGACAAAGAGCCAGCCCCTACGGCAAAGGCACGGCACGTGCGCGGTAGAATCGACGTGCGGTGTCAGGTTCATTTCCGGGGCCGATGATCATTGTCGGCGGAGTTCCTGGGATTTCGCCTTCCACGCCGATGCCTGTGGGCGCTGCGCCGTGATCGGAGGTGGCGACGGTTACCCAATTGTTGAGATCCGCGCTGGTCTCCACGGTGAGACGCCAACCGATCGCGGCGGGATCACGGCGGACGAAATAGCGGAACTCACCGTCGGATAGACCGAGCGTGGGAAGCGGTGCGCTGGTGCGGGATGTGGGATCGCCTCCTAACAAGAACTCCAGGATGTTCTGGAGCCCGTCGCCGTCGGGGTCGTCGTCGGGATCGCGCAAGTCGGTGGGCGGTGGATTTCCCAATCCGGCTATCCAGGTGGCGAAGGTCGGTGCGGGCGGAGGGGTGTGGAGCGCGGAGATTTCCGGTTGCGTGAGCGCTCGGCGGTAAATACGGAGATCATCCAACTGACCATCCCAGGAGTTTCCACCGAGGGTGGTGTCGCCGACTCGCAGGAGACCGGGAATCGTGCCGCCCGCGCCGGTGTTGAAGGTGGTGAAGCTGGTGCCATCGTCGTAGTAAACACGGGTTCTCCATGTTGCGCCGTCGAGGTAGTTCACCATGGTGATGAGATGCCACTGACCGTTGTTTATGGGCGAGGCACCGACGTCGAGTGTGCCGCCATATTGATTGCCGTTGATGCCTTGCAGATTGCTACCCGTGTTGGTCATCCACATCCGATACTGGATATCAAAGGGTGCCACGTTGCGATCCTTGCCGATGATGGTGTTATAGCCACTGAGCGCGGTGCTACGAACCCACACGGAGATCGTGAATGGATCGCCGCGCGGATTGAAATCGAGATCGCTCTGATTCTCAGGGAAAAACCGGGGAACGACGGCGCTGAGATCGCTCGATCCGTATGCACCGCCGAAGCGTCCGTCGGTGACCCATTGCGCTGTCGGGACTTCGGTGGCGTGATTGTTGCCGCCGGGTGCCGCATCCCATAGACGGGTGCCGCTGTTTTCATCGAAAGTGTAGTGAAGAATGAGATCGGGATCGCTAACAAGCCCTCCAACGGGTATCGCGTCGAGCGTGAGCAAGCGGGTGGCAGAACCGGAAATATCGCTGACTCGCAAGGTGAGAACCGCGCGGGCTGTGATCGTCGGTGTCCCTGAAATTTGCCCGTTAGACGCAAGGGTCAAACCTGGAGGCATGACGCCTGAGAGAACGTTCCAGGTGCGGGTGGAAACGCCGCCGACCGCCGCGAGCGTGGTTTGATAGAAATTCCCGACGGTGGCCTGCGGCAAATTCGCGGTGGTGATCGCGAGCGCCGGATTGACCGTGACCAGCGCGGGTGTGGTGGTGATGTTTCCCTGCGCGTTGGTGATGGTCACGGTGTAGCTGCCTGCGTCACCGGTGTTCACATTGGCGATTTCCAAGATCGGGCTGTTCGATCCGACCAGAGTGGCACCACGCCGCCATTGATAATTGAACGGACCGGTTCCGCTGACGGCGACGTGCAGAGAGAGTGTGTTACCGACGGCGAGAAGCTGGCTCGCAGGAGGAACGACGATGCTTGGTGCGCTTGCAGCGGGAGGTGCGGGCGGTGCGAAAGGAACACCATTCGGATCGCGACCATCGAGCTGGCGGAGATACGCGAGCAAATCAGCGCGGTCGCCGACGCTGAGGCTCTGCACCACACGGTGCGGCTGCGCGGTGGCGAGCGTCGTTGCATTCGCGACATGCAGGACGTTCACGAAAAGATTCCCGTTGCCCCGCACGATTTCGATGGTGTTGGTCGCGCCGGGATTGAGCGTCACGTCGCGCGTGAGCCACTGCCAGCCGCTGATGTGAAAGCCATTGTCCGGAAATTGCCGGAATACGGTGAGAAGCGGCGTCTGATCCACGCCATTCACGCGCAACAGCGCTGTGCCGCCGTTGTATTGGCGAAGGTAGCGCAGGGCGATGCGGGCGGTGCCACCGGCACCGCCGTCCACGTTATTAAACCGGATCGCGGGCGGTGTCGCCGCGCCTGCTTCGTCGCCGATGAACATTGCCGAGCCACCGAAGAATCCGCGACTCGAGCCTCCGCCGCCTTGCAACGCATTGTCGGAAGATACGCCGACGGCATTCGGGTTTACGGTTGTTAGAGGTTGCGCATTAGCGCCGTAAGACAACGTGCCGCCCGCGAAGGAAAACACCTCCTCCAGCGTCGCTGCGAGGCCGTGGTGCAGGAACACGCGCGAAGCGTGCAGGCCGTCGAGCGTGGGCACATCAATACCCGCCAACGCGCCGCCGAGTCGCCCGCCGCTGAGGCCGGACTGTGTGCCGACATCGAAAAGCGGATGCGTGGCGACGGAGCCTAACGGGCTATTTGTGCCCGAGTTGCCACTGTGGCAGCTTGCGCAGTTGTTCGCGATGAAGACCGTCTGCCCGCGTCCGGCTGCAGTGGTGAGTGTGCCGTTGGTATTCCGCGTCGGGCTGCGTGGTGTGTGCTCGGGTGAAAGAGATGTGATGTAGGCGGCGAGCGCGTCGAGATCAGCGCTCAAGCCGTTTTTTGCCGACGCGGGTGACGGGTGAAGTGCGGCAAATTGCTGCGGCGTAACGTCGAGGAAACCCGTGCCACCAAAGGCACCGCGGATGTCGTGCTCGAAGTCCTGGATTTCGTCGAAATTTCCCGTCCAATGCACGTTTCCATGCCCCGTCCCGCTGCGTCCGCGCAAGTCGGTGGTGCGACGCAATCCCTCGCCCCTTCCGGTGAAATCCCACACGCGACCATCGTGTCCGCCGTCGAGATGGCAGCTTGCGCAGGAGATGTAACCATCTGCGCTCATGCGCGGATCGGCGGCATTGTAAAAGATGCGTTTACCTAACAACACGGGCGCGGTGAGCGGTTCGGCGGCGACGCTCGCGGTGGTAGCGATGACCGGCAGCGATGTGCGGTTTTCAACGAGCAGCGGCGTGGCATTTCGCACCGTCACGCTGCGACCCATGAAGTTTTGTGAGAAGAGTCGACCGCTCGTTGCATCCACCAGCACGCCCTGCGGTGCGAGGCCGGTGCCGAGGTCGAGTGTGAAGACGGCGGGCGATGTGTCCGTGCTGCCCGCGACGATTTGCGAGGTGAGCGGCGCGAGGTTCAAAGCATCGATTCCGGCGATGCGATTGTTGCCCTGGTGCGCGACGAGCAGCGTGTCGCCGAGTGGGGTGAAAGTTACAGCACTCGGGCTGTCGCTATTGTCGAAGTCGCGCCGCGAGTGCGGGATTTCGGCGTTTGTTGTGGAGAGGTCGATGAATGAGATGACAGCGCGCACGGTGGTTTCGTGAGTGAGGTTTCCGACGCCGAAAAGTGTGCCGCGATTCGTGTTGTCCTGCTTCGAAACGACGGCGGCGCGTGTGCCGTCGGGAGAGATGGCGATGCCAGTGAGGTAATTCGGAACACCCGCCGCGCGGTCGCCACTATCAAGCGTGCTGGCTCCGGCGAGGGTGATCGTCCGTACGAAACCAAGCGTGGCGTTATGCTCCGCGACTTCCGCGTGCAGGTCTGGCGAAAGGAAGCGCGTGAGCAAAACACGCGCGCCATTTCCGCTAATGGCGATGGCGCGAGGCGTGGCGAAGGTCGTCGCCGAGAGTGGTGCCGCAGCGGGGTTTGCGGCGGTGTAGCGATGGATGCGCGCGGAGCCTTGCAGAGTGACATAAAGCAGCGATCCGTCCGGCGATGGAGCGATGCCGAAGGGCGCGGAGCCGTAGGGAACTGAGATGGTCGAGAACGGCGTGCCGTCGGCATTGAGCACGCGGATTTCATCGCTGCGATGGCACGTCACCCAATAGCGTCCGTTGGCGTCGCGGGCGATGTTGCGCGGGTTGGTGCCGACGGGGATTTCGAGTTCCTTCGCGCCGGTCGCGGCGTTGATGACAGTCACGGTATCGGCGTCTGGATTCACACTCCACACGCGGCGCACGCCCGCGTCGTTGCCGATGGTGAGCGAGGAGCTTTGCGTCGGCGCAGGGCCGACGGGCGGGGTGATGACGAGCAGGCGCAGAGAGTCATTTACCACGTTGCCCGCTGCATCACTAACCTGTACGAGCACACGGGGACGACCCGAATTTGCGTAGGTGAATGCGGCGCCCGCAGACGCACTCCAAGCCGTCCACGAGCCATTGAAATTGAACCGATACTCCAGCGCCCCCGCGCCGGTCGCGACGATGTTCACGGTTGTCTGTTGTCCGGGCGCAGGTTGATAGAGCGTGGCAGCGACAGAGGTGATGACTGGCGGTGCCGATGCATTCACCGAGCCACCAGTCGAGAAGCGATACGAGTAGGGCTCGATGTAATTTCCCGCCGCATCGCGGAAGCCGACTTCGGTGGTGGGATTCGAGAAGAAATCCACTTGATACGTCGTATCCGCGGCCAGCGGTGCATCGGGTGTGAACGTCATGTTTCCCGAAAAATCGTGGAGAAGAAATCCAGGCACGAACGCGCCGAGCACTTCGCCGGGGCCGACGGCACGCACGGCGAAATCAATGCCGTTGCGTGGCCCGCCGTTGCGCGGGTGCTCGTGGACGAGAAAACTGAGCGGTGCGCTGCGTGGATAGTTCTCCCGGCCCACTTGCGGGATGTGAAAGCTCACGCGCGGGGGTGTGGTGTCGGGCGCTTGCTGATGCACCCAGACACCCATCCCTTGATTCAACGGCGGAAAGGAAACACCACCGGTGAGCCACAAATTTCCGAGCGGGAGAGACATCTGCGAAGTGTTCACGCCGACGAGGCCACCGCCGGGTAACGCGGGTGCTCCGGCAGGACGTGGCGGGCTCACTTCATTCAGCGTGAGGACGATGGGGTTCGCGTCGCCCGCGAGGAAGCGCGTCATATCAACCTTGCGATTGTGGATGAAGCCGAAGTTGTCCTGATACACGGGATACGAGGCGTTGGTGAAATTCGCCACCGCCATGCTCGCCGCAAGCGTCACCGAGCCGTCGCCCGCAGGGTTTGCGGCCTGTGAGATGTCCGCGCCCATGAGAATGTCACTCGTCGAACCTATGACATAGAGACCTGTGCCGTCGGAAAAAAGATTCGGCCAATAACCTTGGAAGCCGCCTTGCAGCGAGCCGACGAACTGCGGCGTGACCGCGTCGTTCGCGGGGTTGGCGTCCTCCATGTTCTGATAGGCGAGCCGATACACGACGACCCCGTCATTTCCCGCCTGCCCGCTGCGTGCGAAGATAAGCAGGTCGCCGAAAAACATCGGATGCCAGTCGCCTCCACCAAAGGGTCCGACGTGATCGAAAGTCGCGAGGTTGCGGAAACTGACCAAACCATTTTGCCCGACGGACGCCTTGCGAATGACGATGTCTTCGTCGCCCTCGTTGTACCAAAGCAGCGTCGCGCTCCACGGCCCGGCCATCGCACTGCGGTTGTAGTCGAGTGGGAGATTCACGAGTGCCGGGATGCCGTTCGTGCCGCCGCGCTCGACGATGCCGCCGAAGCTCGCGACGCGCATCGGCTGGTTGAGTAGCAAATTTTCCCACTTCGCCGTGCCGTGGGCATCCCAGCCGAAGTTGCCGAAATAAAACGAGTTGTTCGGGTAGTTCAGCAAAAAATCCGACGGCAGTCGCCGCACGGGCGTCACCGGGTCGCTGATGTCATACACGCGCATCTGCAAATCCGACCCCGCCCGCGAGCCCGGCACTTCCGCGCCGACGATGATCCAGCCGTTCAGGTAGTTGATGGATGTCGTCCGCCCGATGGGCTCCGAGCCGTTCGTGACAGGATGACTAAGCAGCGTGCCCGGCGCCTCCGCACGCGGGAGATTGAGAAAGCCGGGCGTCGTCACCTGCGCGAAAGCAGCAGTCGTGGCGAAGGCGAGGGCGGCGAAAGTGGAGCAAAGAGTCTTCATGATGCACCCTTCTACCGGGCTGCGAAGCCCGATGTTACAGCGAAACGGTATTTTTCAAAGCGTCCGCATTGGTTTTTGAACGATCAGACTCGGGCACGGTCATCCGACCGCGAATTCGCGTTATCCGTGATTCCGTCGTTGGAGGAAATCGTTACCGCTTTTGTGCGCGGGGGCGTTGAGGCTATTTCGGGGCCGCTGGCTTGCGGTTGAGCACGGCGTCTTTGGTGCTGGCTGCAATGGTCATGACCTGGTCGATCAGTTCTTTGGGAACCTTCATTTCCTCCAACGTCTTCTGGAGATTCTCAGCGACTGCGTTGAAGTCGGCCTCGGTGAGTTCCAAGTCTGCGTGCGCTTTGCGCATGTCTCGTCCGGTCCACGGTGTCGGGCCCCCGAATGCGGCGGAGAGGAACTCCTTCTGCTTCCTCCGCTGCTTCGTCATGTTGATGTCTTTGAAGTGGCGGTTGATGCGGGAATCGGCGAGCACTTTGACGTAAAAGGCC
>JAYTOE010000319.1:0-5873 GCA_043747935.1 Akkermansiaceae bacterium | reverse complement strand
CGTCGCGGAAACGCCGAGCGAAATGGCCTCCGCGCTGATGATCGCATGGGGCAGGTGATTTTCCCTACGTCTTGAAATCCCGTGTCTGGAAGGCGAGCCAGCCGATGATGAACAGCGTCGCGTTGAGCCCCAGCAGGAATACGTAGCTCTCCGCGATCTTCGGCCAGGAGATGTGCTGCTCCATGAAATAGACCCAGGCGCTCATCCGCCAGGTGATGAAGTAGCTTTCGTAGGGTTTGAAAAAGGGAAATTCCCGCAAAATCATGTCCACGAAAAGGATGGTGAGCGTGATGATCGTCGCCGCGGCAGGCTTGATCTTGAAGCACGAGAACATGAACGCGATTGAGGAAAGCGTGATCATGCTGATGCCGATCCCACCCGCCGATAGCGCGAGCCTTCCCACCCCCTCCCACCAGTCCGGATACGCGGCAAAAACCTTCATTCTTGGTTCCATCACGAATAGCCCGCCTTCCCAGCCCACAGCCGTCACGGCCATCGCGTATCCTGTCACTCCCACGAAAAACACGAAGCTAAACGTGTAGATGCAGATGGCCGAATACTTCACCATCAGCAGCCGGAGCCTTGTGATCGGGCGGGCGAAGACCATGCGCAGGTTCCCGTCCTCGTTCTCTTTCGCAACGATATCCCCCGCGACCAGCGCGAAGTAGATCGAGCCTAACAGGAACATGCTCAGCAACATGATCGTAAAGGTGATTGTGAGCGAGCTGTAGTAGGTGCCGAATTCCAGCCCGTTCCGCTCCACCAGCCCGCGCATGTGCCGCTGGCTCGCCTCCAGCTTGTAAACGCCCAGGATCACCGCCTCCATCACCACGAACGCGCCGTAGCCCATCCATGTCCTCGGCCTTGCGAAAAGCTTGCGGAGCTCGCCCTTGAGTTGTTGGAGAAAGATCATCAGTTCGGGCTGCCCTTTCCGTCCAGGATTTCCATATACACATCCTCCAGCGAGCGGCGCACACGCGCGAACTCGCGGACTTTCACGCCCGCTTGGACAAGCCGCTCCACAAGTAGGGCAGGATCGATCTCCGCAGGAAGCGAGATCTTGTCCTGTGCGATGATTTCCCCGCCTAGGCCGCGGAGGATCTCTGCACTTTTCTCCCAAGTCTCCAGGATCACCTGATAGGTCGGAATCCCGTCGCGAAAACTATCCACCGAACCTTCAAACACACGCTGCCCCTCCCGCAGGATCGCCACGCGGTCGCACATCAGCTCGACTTCCGCGAGCAGGTGGGAGTTGAAAAGCACCGTCATGCCGCGCTCGTCGCGGAGGTCGAGGATGAAATCGCGGAACCACTTGATGCCCTCGGGGTCGAGGCCGTCGGTCGGCTCGTCTAACAGAAGAAGCTCCGGCTCCGGCAACAGCGCCTGCGCCAGCGCCAGTCGCTGTCTCATCCCGTGGCTGTAGGTGCGCACCTTCGAGGTGATGCGCTTCGTAAGCCCGACGCGCTCCACCACCTCGCGCGCGGCCTTTTCGTCGAAACCTCCCGAATATCCCATCAGGATGCGGAGGTTTTCCCAGCCGCTCATGTAGTCGTAGAACGCCGGCGCCTCGAAGATTGCGCCGACCTTGCGCAGTGCCTTGCCGCGGTGGCGCTGGACGGATACGCCGCCGATCTCCACCTCGCCGCTGTCCGGCGCGACCATCCCGAGTATGATGCCGAGCGAGGTGCTTTTGCCCGCCCCGTTGTGGCCGAGCAGGCCGTAGATCTCACCCTTCTCCAGTTTGAAAGAAACGTCCCGCAGTGCGGGTTTCCCGCCGAAGGCTTTGGTTAGTCCGCGCGCTTCGAGCATGTCATTTGTTGTTTCCGCTGCCGGTGACGAAGCGGAGTTTGTTGGAACTACTGGAGTCGGCGTATAAAAAATTCGTTCCGCTTGGATGCCAGCTTTCCTTGTCGCTTACAAGTGGCACGGCTTCCGGCCTGTCCTCGATGCCAAAGAATGCCACCTTGGTGATATGCAGGCCGTTTTGGGTGATGTTCCAGTGGTAGCTGCTTCCTGTCTTCGCGAACTGTTCCTTGTCCGCAGGGCAATGGAACACCTCCGCGCTGCCAACGTAGGGCAGCAGCACGGTCTCCAGCACCGGTTCTTCTGAGCTTTTACTTTCGCGGCCCAGCGCGAGGACAGGCAGACGCTGGTTGTTGTCGGCAAGATAGGCCTGCAGACCGGCTCCGATGCTCCGCAGATTTCCGAGGCACTTGGCCTCGCGGCTTTTCGCGATCATCGAAACGCTCACCGGCACTGCAACGCCCGCCAGCGTGGCGATGATCGCGATCACCACTAAAAGCTCGGTCAGTGTGAAGCCGCGGACGGATTTCGTCCTGCTGTCCCGTGCGTGGGGAAATGGCTTGGGTTGCCGGGCAGCAGAATGCAGCCCCTCCTTGTGGAAATTCTTCATCGTGGTCCGAATTCGTTGCCTCTCAGCCCCTGCATCACCTCGTTCATCGACTCCATCAGCGGGGCGAGATCGAGCTTGGTGTCCGCGCTGGCCTTGTCGAAATACGCCCGCATGCCCTCTTGGCTGATCTTTGTCAGCAGGCTTTCATCCATCTCACGAGCTCTCTCCATTTCATCTGCGCTACGCCCCTCCTGAATTTCCTTGAGACCTTTTTCGACGAATCTTTTTCTCTGCTCTTCAGGCATCTGATCGAGCGCCTCCATGAACTTACTCATCGATTCCACGATGGTGAGATCCACGAAAAGGTTTTTCTCTTTCACGCTGAGTTTCCGGAAAAAATCCTCGCCCGAGCGGTTTTTGCGGTTTTTCTCACGCTCCGCGAAGTCGAGCCGATTTACCATTTCAGCAATGCGGCGGATATCCTCCTCACGTTCCTTTGCAACCGCTCCCGCTCCCGGATTTTCCGACCAATCATCGAAGGCCAGTTCCCGCATCTCACGGTCGAGTCTTTCGGCGGTGATCATTTTCGACGCTGCGAAGTGACGCACTGTAAACACCGCCGCCCATATCAGGGCCAGCAGCATCACTCCTTTCACAATCACCGCCCGCTTTCCGTTCACGACTGAAAGCTAGACCGACCACGGAGCGGCGCAAGGTGAGGTTTGAATTTTTCTAGCAGGCAATTTCCGCTCGACCCGGCATGGCTTACAACGTTTTCTTTTCCCGACCATGTCCTTACCCATCGTCCAATACGGCGATCCCATCCTCCGCCAGCAGTGCCGACCCGTCGAGACCATCGACGATAGCCTCCTCGCGCTCGTTGCTGAAATGCTCGAAACAATGGTCGAAGCGAACGGTGTGGGTCTTGCCGCGCCGCAGATCGGGCGCGACTTGCGGCTCGCGGTCATCGATGTCTCCCATGACCCCGAATGCGTTTCCTATCTGAAAGTGAACGGCGAGGACGCGGAACTCGGCGACATCATGCCGCTCATTTTCATCAACCCCACGCTCGAATACGGTCAGGAAAAGGAAATCGGCTTCGAGGGCTGTCTCAGCATCCAAGGCATACGCTGTGAAGTCCGCCGCCCCATGGATGTCAAAGCGACCTTGCCTCAGCTCGACGGCTCCACGCTCGTCATTGAGACCGATGGCCTCCTCGCCCGTGCTCTCCAGCATGAGATCGACCATCTCAACGGCATCCTATTTACCGACAGGCTCTCGGCGGTCGGGAAAGTAAGCGTAAAAAACCGCCTCAAACGGCTGTTAGCTGAGAGCGATCTTTAAAAAATCGTGATATGGGCGCAATACCGGCTCGTCATAATGCTTGACCTTTAGCATAATCAAAGTTTACTAGGAAAGTATGCGAGCCGGTAAAAACCGGACGGTTAACGCAAACCAAAACGATATTATGAGCCCACCACGAGGAATTTTCGATACGAGCCAGAACCCATCAGCTCCTGCGGGTACCGCTCAATCGTCTCCATTCGCAGTCGCTGCGGAGAGCGCGGTGCAGAGCCCGTTTGCTCCTGCGAATCCCGCCCAAGCACGCAAGGAATCGCCATTCTCGGTGGTCAACGTGAACGAAGCTCCGGAGGACTCGAAAACGATACGCCTCCCCGAACGCCGGAAGCAGGCGGAAACTCCTTTCCAGATCGCCGAACCCCAAGGTTTTGGATTCGAGGCCGCTTCGCAGGTGGCCAGAGCGAATCCCCTCGAAGCAGCTCCTCAGCCGCAGCATAGGGGAAATCCCTTCGAATCCGCACCCCAGCCTCCGCCGCAGTATAGGGCAAGTCCGTTCGAACAGGCACCGCAGCCTCAGTATCCCGCGCCGCTTTCTCCGTTCTCGGTCGAACATCAACCCGCCGCCCCCTCGCCCTACACGGCTCCCGTCAGCCCCTATGGTGGATGGGCGCAAAGCGAAGTCGCTCATGTTCCGGCCGCCTACGCTCCGCAGCCGCAAGCTCAGTATCAGCCGCCCGCTCCGCAATACCCGCATCCTACTGCCGAACCATCCGGTTCCGATTCCTTCCAAATCAAGCAACTCGAGCTCCGCGCCATCTTCGGAGTGGATCGCGAAATGTCCAAGGAGGAGATCATCCAGCGCTCCCGCTCTCTGCCCGGTGTCCGCCAGATCGCGATGGCCAGCCCCAGTGATATCGCCGCCGTGGAGGCGCTGAAGCAGGTCATCAACAACCTGGGCTTCGGAAATGGTGCCCTGAAGCTTTACTCAGGCTCCGTCCCCATCGAATTCATTCGCGAAGGCCACACGTTGCTTGCCGTCCAGACCGATGGAGGCTTCGCCCCGGGTGTCCGCGAGACCCTGATGCTGGTTGCCCGCGAGCTATCGCACTAAGCGCTGCGGAAAAAAACTTTCCGCCACCGCCTCGACCTCGCCGAAGGGCAGGTCGGAAAGCATCCCGTATCCATCGAGCCGATAGAGCCGCGCCCGCATCGAGGCCGGGCTGGACATTCCGCAGAGGAAACGCGCCATCTGCCTCGGTGTGCCGAGCGCCGCGTGTTTCGCATCCGCCAAGGCGCGGATATCCGACAGCTCGTGGGCTGTGACTTTCCGCGGCTTGGAGGCTTTCAGCTTGGTCGGCGCTGTTCCGCGGCAGCGGTCGCAGTGGCCGCAGGGTTGATCCATTTTCTCGCCAAAATGCCGTAACAGCGTGCCGGTCAGGCAGTTCTTGGTCGATGAAAGCGCGAGCACTTTTTCCAGCCGCGCGAGATCCGAAGCTTCCCGCTCCTTGAAACCCAGAGCCATCGCCTCCGCAAGTTCACGAAGACTTTCCGGCTCCTTTTTTAAACGAAAAGCCTGCCGCCAGTTCGATTTTTTCAGAGCCACATCGCCCGCCGCCTCCAGATCGGAAATGAGATTCCGCAGCACCTCCGCCGGCACCGCCAGCCGCTCCGCCGTTTCGGAAACATCGACGCGCAGCCATTTCCACTCCGCATCTAGTTCCGCGAAAACACCTTGCACGGTTTTCCTCTCCTTCGCCGGGCGACCCGCCAGCACCCGCTCCATGGGTCGCATGAGCTTGATCCCGAAGCGATCGAAGAAACTCCCCCGCGCCTCGATAGTCCCTTCCATTTCCAGATAGGCGAGGATGGTGGAAACGACGGTCTGGCGGATGTCGCAGGTCGTCGCTAAATCATACAGCGAGACATCGAAATCCCGCCCGAGCTTCAGCACGCGTTCTAACAAGTTCCGCACGGCGCGGTCACTCGGCGTGTCGGAGAAAATGAAATTTTCCAGCGTCGTCCGATCATCGCCGCAGGCCAGCCATTCGCAGACGGCGGGCTGGCCGTCGCGCCCTGCTCGCCCGATTTCCTGAGTGTATCCTTCCAAGCTTTTCGGCATGTTGTAATGCATCACCGCGCGGATGTCCGCCTTGTCCACGCCCATCCCGAACGCGATCGTCGCCACCACGGTATCCACCGCCCCGCCCATGAACTCCTC
>JAYTOE010000318.1:0-31612 GCA_043747935.1 Akkermansiaceae bacterium | reverse complement strand
GGTGTCGCACCGAAGTTACGGCTGCCTTCCAATTTGTTCATCATCGGGACGGTGAATGTGGACGAGACGACGTACATGTTCTCACCCAAGGTGCTGGATCGGGCGAACGTCATTGAATTCAGGATCGAGCGTGATGACCTGATCAATTTTCTCGCTGCGCCCTCTTCGCCGAACCTGGAACCTTTCAGTCTCGCGGAATCGACCTACGGGACGGCTTTTGTCACGGAATCGGAAAGAAAACACAGCATCCCCAAAGGGGTCAAAGATCTCTACAGCCAAGAATGCCTGCTGTTCTTCGATTTGCTGGCAGCGCACAATGCCGAGTTCGGCTACCGGGTGGCCAATGAAGCTGCCCGGTTCATGCATATCTACCGGGTGCTCGCAGGCAAGGACGAGGAAAGCGACGATTGGTTTGATTCCGCGATGGATGCGGTGATCGTGCAAAAGCTGTTGCCGAAGCTGCATGGCTCCCGGACGAAGCTGGAAGGGCTGCTCTGGGCATTGGCCTACGCCTGCGGCACGGATCGCACTGGAATGGATGCGAAGCAGTTTCTCGAAGAGTGCGAGAAAGCCGGTAAGGCGGAGGATGAAAAAGCGTATTCCCCGGAGGCGGTGTTCAAATTGCTGGAGGAAAAGAAGAAAGCGGATGAAAATACCAAAGCACGCTATCCGCTGAGCTTCGAAAAGATCCTGCGGATGTATCGGAAATTGATACGGGATCAGTTCGTCACCTTTGCCGAGGCCTGATATGCCAGCGGAAGCCCAGACATCGTTTGCCGTTCCGTGCCTCAACGCGCAGGGACGTTTGGTGGCGACGGTGAAAATCTGGGTTGCCCGCAAGCCATCGTCGGCAAACGGAGAAATCGCGGAGCTCATCCGCTGGCCGGATGCGGAGGCGCAAGCCAATGGAGAGGAGCCGATTCAATTACGGGAACGGGGGCGATATTTTTACCAAATCCATCCCGACCCTCAAGATAGGGGTCTCGTCCTGGAGGAGCGTCCGGGGATTTCCCGAAGCCCCGCCTCGTCGCAGGAAGGATTCATCGAACCCGGCGATCAGTGCGGTGTGCTACCCCTGACCTTGATGCGTGAGGATGATCTGGTGCCGGTGGCATGGGGCGCGGTGGAGGTGCGCTCCGTGAAGCTGAACTACCGGGAACATTATCAGGGGATGCTGAACCACATCGCCAAAAAATGTCTGGGACTTCTGCTGGACAGCCGGGCGCCTACACGCCTGAGGCTTTCCTCCGCCTGGCAGAAAAATCCCGAGGTGCTGGAGCAACAGTTGGAATTCCTGCGCCACACGCTGGAGTCTCCCCAATTTCGAGGAGCGGTGGATGAGGTTCTGAGAAACCCGCATCGGCTGCTGGAGGACGAAAGGCGGGAACAGCCGATTTCACATCCGTCCAAAGCGGGCAAGGATTTCGCCCGGCAGATTTCCAAAGCGGGTGATCGGGTTGGGCTGCCGGAGTGCCATCCGCTGCGGCAGATGCACCCAAGGCTGACATCGCTGCCGTCACGGATAGCGGTGGCGAGACGCACGGACTTTCTCGACACGGCGGAGAACCGCTTTGTAAAGATGGTGCTGGTGGATTTCCGGAACTTTCTGGCGGAAGTGGCGGCCATGCTCGCGTGTGATCCTGCCGATGCGGTAAAGCCGAACAATGTCCGGATGTTGCGGGATGTGGCACGCCTGCGCGGGAGGCTGGATGCCTTGCTGGGGCGCGGATTCCTCCCGGATGTTTCACGCCCGGATCTGCTTCCGCTGGGAAGTCCTGTGCTGCAACGCAAGGCCGGCTACCGGGAGCTGCTTCACATTTGGCTTCAGTTCCATGTGGGCGCGCAGCTCGCTTGGGACGGTGGTAGCGAGGTCTGGCAGGGCGGCGCGCGGAACGTGGCGACGCTTTATGAATATTGGCTTTTTTTCCAATTGGAGGCGCTCTTCCGCTCGAAGTTCGATTGCAAGGAACCGCTGCACACCATCTTGGTGGAGAAGGAAGCCGGGCTACCCCGCCTGAAACTCGAGCGCGGGATCGAACTCACAACGCCCGTCGGTGGATCATGGTCGGAAAAGGCACGACGGGCATTGAAGGCCGAATTTCATTTCAATAAAAAGTTCAACCGCAACACGGATCACAAACGCGGAGGAAGCTGGACTCGCGGCGTTCAACCGGATTACACGATCAGCATCTGGCCTGCCGAGTTTTCGAAAGAGGAAGCGGAAGCGAGCGATACGATCGTCCATGTCCATTTCGATGCGAAGTACCGGGTGGAGAATCTCAAATCGCTTCTCGGCTCCGATGAGGATGAGGAGGTCATCCAGGACAGGACTGAAACCGCGAAGGGCAAACCCACATCAGCGAAGTATGCAGATCTGTTGAAAATGCACGCTTATCGCGACGCCATACGAAGAACAGCGGGAGCCTACGTCCTTTATCCGGGAGATCGAGGCGAAGTCAGGCAATACGAGGAGTTCGAGGGATTCCACGAGGTGTTGCCCGGCCTTGGCGCCTTCGCGATCCGTCCGCGAACCGATGGGAGCGCGGAAGGTCTGGATGATCTGCGGAAGTTTCTGGATCAGGTGACAGAACATCTTTCAAACCGCACGACATCCAGGGAACGGGCGACATTCCATCGTGCCGAGTCTTACACGCTAAAGGAGGATCCGGTGGAATATGGGAAACTCACTTTGGGCGAACGAGACGTGATTGGTGAGACGAACCGCGCATTGCCGCCCGCAGAACATCATGTCGTCGTGGGTTGGCACAAAACAACGAAACACAGGGAGTGGTTTTTGAAAAAGCACATGGCTGTTGTGCGGCTTGGAAAAAGGCATGGGGCTTTCAAGGTTCCACCGGAGCTTGCGAGCGTTCGGCATGTGCTTCTCCGTTCGGACGATAAATTTGTGGAACCCGGTCTGTTTGCGCTCAAAGAACCGGGATACAAAGTCTTCACCGATGAAGAGCTTATAAAGCTGGGTTATCCCGAGCCTCAAGGTGACATCTATGCGGTTTTCGAGGTGGTGGAAGATGACGCGTATCGCGGTAAGGAATGGGATGCTGATATCCTAAAGGATGTGATCATGGATTTCGAAGAAAGACGAACCTACCGCAGGCCGCTCACATTGGGGCATGGCTCGGCTTATCCTCGGGTTCTGAGTCTAAGGGAATTGCTGAAGGCGTTGAAAGATTGACCGTTCGTCCATCACATCACCACTTCGCCCCTTCCCCTTATCCACCAGTGCAGACTCCCCCACGACGTGCCGATCCTCGTCGAGAAAGGCACCGGCAAGAACTGGCTCGCGGCGCATTGACAAGACACAGGAATACAGCTACCTGTATTCCCATGAAAGCCACCTTGGAGATTCCCGATGAACTCTATCGCAACGTAAAGGCACGCAGCGCCTTGGAAGGGCGTCCCGTCAGGGCGGTCGCCGCCGAGCTTTTCGAAAAATGGCTCTCCGGGGAAATCGAAACCACCGCCCAATCCCCGAAGCCCGCCGCCATCGATGCAGAAGCAGCCAAAGCCTACCCATGGCTGAAGATCGCGGCGAAGTATCCCACAGGGGGAGTGAGCTATGAGATGAAGGACATCCGTGAATCCATCACACGTGGACGAAGCGCCACAGCCGATGACGAAGTAATCTCTGACTTCATTCATCCATTCTTCCCAACAGGCTCGGCGGTTTGAATGCCGATTGCTGATCCGACTTCGCGGCCTACTTCGCTGAAGCTACGAAGGCCAGGAAAGCTACGACGGATCCGTGGTTCAAAGCTCCAATGGTTTTCGGTCTCTTCCTAATGTAGGAACGCTGGGCTCCCCCGTCTTGCTCCTTTACTTCACCCGCCCACTTCCGTTGACTTTGCGGCGATGTCCCTCGCCCGCCTCACCTCACTGCTTTGGGCCGTCCCGTTGCTCACGTTTTCACTGCACGCGCAGCAGGAGGGACAAGGCGACCTTCTGCCCGAGGGAGCCGTCGCTCCGCCCGTCGATCTGATCCAGCCGGTGCCCGCGCCGGAGATCCCCCTCGGCGGCGTGCCCATCAGCCCCGCGCTTCCTGAAAACCTCAAGATTGATAACCAGGGTGGCAAGATCGAAGGCAATCTTGAGGACGGCATACGTTTCGGCGGCCCGGTGAAAATCGAGGGCGACAACGGGCTGGAGATTTTCGCGGACCGCGCCAACCTGGATCTCAAGCAAAAGTCCGTCACCTTCGAGGGCAGCGTCTCCGTGTATCAGGGCAACGTCCTCCAGCGCGGCGACCGCGCCGTCTATTTCTACGAATCCGGCACGCTCGACGCCTCCGGACTGCGCGTCTCCATGGATCCGATCCTGCTGGAGGCCGGGAAATTCACAGGGAAACCCGACGGCGACCGGACGATCTTCGTCGGTGAGAACGCCGGCATCACCACCCATGACGTGGAGGATCCGAATTACTGGGTGCGCTCCGACCAGACCACCGTTTATCCCGGCGAAAAGGTCACTTTCAAGAACCTGAAACTCTACGCCGGCGACACCCCCGTTTTCTGGCTGCCCTACCTCAGCCAGCCGCTCAATTCCGACCTCGGCTACCATTTCGTGCCCGGTGCCCGCACGAACTGGGGGCCTTTCCTGCTCAATACCTACGGCATCATGCTCGGCGGCGAGCGCAACCCTATCACCGGCGAGAACGAGGACGCGTGGCTGCTCTCTCGCTGGCGCCTCGACCTCCGCGCAAGCCGCGGCGTGGCTGTCGGCCTCGATCTCGTGGACACCCGCGAGGAAAACCGCGACGAGATCACCGGCCTGAGCCTCTACTATCTCTACGATCTCGACCCGCTCGAAACCCGCACCGGCATGCCCCGCTTCGGGATCGATGAAAATCGCTTCCAGATTCAGCTCAAGGATCGCATGGAATTTGAGTTCGCGGACGACGCGGATTGGCGGCTGGACACCAACCTCACCTTCCTTTCCGACCAATACTACCTCGAGGATTTCGCGCCGGACATCTACCGCACCAACCCGGCACCCGACAACACGATCGGCCTCTACCGCCGCGACGACGAATCGCTGCTCTCTGTATTCGGACGTTTCCGTGTGAACGATTTCTACCGCACCGATACGCAGAGCCCGGAGATCGCCTTCGACCAGGTGCGGCGTCCGCTCTTCGGCTTGCCGCTGCAGCACGAGGGGCAAACCTCCTTTTCCGTCCGCGGTGTCGAGGCGGGCGATGTGATACGCCGGAGCATCATTGATCCCCTGCTCGCCCTCCCGCTCAACGATCCATTGGAGTCCGGCCTTCTCGCTCAGCTCAACGGATACGAGCGTTCCCTCGTCCAGAACATCCGCGCGCTGGCGCCCGTCGATCCGCGCATCGCGTCGCTCCGCGCGCAGCTTCTGGACACCGGATTCAACCGCTTTCACAGCAACCATTCCTTTTCGCTGCCCCTTTCATACGGCGATGGGTTCAGCTTCACTCCCCACCTCGGCGCAGCCTACACCCATTACTCCGCCGTCCAGGGACCTGCGGAAACGGACGCACGTTTCATGCTCCACGGCGGAGCGGAGGCGGCGGTGAAATTTTCCAAGGATTACGGCTCGGCGAACGATTCCCTCCCGGGCGTCCGCGGCCTGCTGCATGTGATCCAGCCCTACACCGCTTGGTCGGTCGTCGCCGTCGATGAGCTCGACCGAGATTACCCGAAGGTCGACCGCCTCTCCTTCACCACCCGCCCGCGCCCGCTGCAGACCACGAGTTTCACCGCCATCGATGAGATCGAGAGCTGGAACATCCTCCGTTTCGGCGCACGCAACCACCTCATCACCCGCCGCGACGGACAATCCCACGAGTGGCTGTTCATGGACACTTACATCGACAAATACATCGATGACCCCGAAGGCAACCGCGAGTGGTCTAACCTCTACAACGACATCCGCTGGCAGCCGCTGCCATGGCTCGGCCTCGATCTTGAAACACAGATTCCACTGCTCGATAGCGGTTCGGGTTTCTCGGAAATCAATACCCGCTTCCGCTTCATGCCTTGGCAGGACATGGAGCTATTCCTCGCCTACCGCCAACTCAATAACCACCCCGTCCTCCTCGATTCAAACCGCATCGACCTAGGCACCTACGTCCGCCTCGCGGAGAACTGGGGCGTCGGCACCCAACATACTTTCGAAATGGACGACGGCACCCTCGAAGTCCAGCAATACACCCTGCACCGCGATTTCGGAAACTGGGTCGCCGGCATGGGCGTCACCCACCGCGACAACCGCTTCGAGGACGAGTTCGGCGTGATTTTCAGCCTCACTTTGAAAGATTTCCCCTCCGCCTCCTTGCCTTTCAAGCTTGATGCGGAATAGTCCGGCGCCATGACCATCCAGCCGCCCGATCTGCTCGCCGCCCTCAATTTCCGCTACGCCACCAAGGCCTTCGATCCCGACCGGATCATCCCCGCCGAGACCTGGGCCGCCATCGAGAAATCCCTCGTCCTCACGCCGTCATCCTTCGGCCTCCAACCGTGGAAATTCCTCATCGTGGAGAACCCGGAAATCCGCGAGAAGCTCAAGGCCGCCTCGTGGGGACAAGGCCAAGTCACCGACGCATCCCACCTCGTCGTCCTTACCGCCCGCACCGACCTCACCCAGGCGGATATCGACCCATGGGTCGCCCGCCTTTCCGAAGTGCAGGGCACTCCGATGGAGGCACTGGCCGGCCTTTCGGGCATGATCTCCTCCTTCTCCGCCGCCATGACTCCCGCCGAGAGGCAGGCATGGAACACCCGCCAGGTTTACATCGCGCTCGGCCAGCTCATGACCTCTGCCGCCGTCATGGGCATCGACACCTGCCCACTCGAAGGCATTTCCCCCGCCGATTACGACACCATCCTCAGTCTCCCCGGTACAGGCTACGCCACCGCCGTAGCCTGTGTCCTCGGTTATCGCTCGGCGCAGGATAAATACGCCACGGCTCCGAAGGCTCGGTTCCCGGACGCGCAGGTCATCGAACGCGTGTAAGATCCCTCACTTCCCGAACACCGCCACCCACCGATCCACGCTTTTCCCCACGGCGTCCGGCAGCGGGCGTGACGCGGCGTGACGGACGTTTGCGAGCACCTTTGCGCCGCGCACCCTCATGCTGGCAAGAATGAGCTCGTGCTCGAGATCGAAGTACGACGTACATACGAGATGGCCTCCGTCCTTCAGAGCGGCCAGCGCCTCATCCAGGATACCTTCCCAAACCAGCGGCTCGTGCCAGTAGTTCTGGTGGCGGATGAAAACCATGTCGAACTCCGGCAGCCCCTCCATCAGGCCGATCATCGCCGCGTTTCCCTCGCGGAAATGGATCTCCCCGCCCGGCAGCTCCCAGCGTTTCCCCGCCTCCTCGATGGCGTCTGCCCGCAGATCCATGCCGAGGTAAAAACCGATCTCGGCGGGAGCCAGGACAGCGGCCAGCGCGCCCGTTTCATCCGCACGCCCGCAGGCGAGATTGAGCACCGCGTGTTTCCCTGAAAAACGCAGCCCGGCCAGCGCAAACACCTCGCCCAGCAACACCCGCAGCCGCCGGATGTCGCCGTCGGTGCCTTCGTGGGAAAACGGAAGTCGCTGAATCATTCGCCGCAAAAGCTCTCCGCAAGAACGGCCTCACACCACACGAAAATGCCACTTTGCGCAGGGCACCGTGACCTTCTACGGCATGGCCACCGTCTACGTTTCCGAAGGTTGCTACAACTGCCACTCGCAGATGATCCGCACACTCGTGCCCGATGTGATGCGCTATGGCCCGACCCCGGAGCAGGGTTACAGCCGCATGGGCGAGTCGCTCTACGATTTTCCCCACCAATGGGGTTCCAAGTGACCGTTTCGACTAGGATTCCCCCAGGCTCTCTCTGGTCTCGATCAGCTTCAGCAATGCCAGCGTCTCGGTGTTGAAATGTCCGATGAGATCCGCGCCCGTTTGGATGCTGGTTCCCGCGAAAAGCCCGTTGTGCTCGGTGTTGCCAAAGGAGGCCTCCAGCGAAATCAGGTCACTCCTCATCGCAATGGCGCGCGCATGGGCCGAGATCCCGTGATTTTCGGATGCCTCCAACACCCGGAGGACATGATGCACGCCGAGATAAAAGCCAGGCTGTGAAAACCATCTCGCGCCACTTTCCCCGAGGGCGTCCCAGAGTTCGTTTCGGGAATTCTTCGAGAATTCTTTGCGCTTGCCGACGTTTCTGGCCACAAGCATCCCCGCCTTTTCGAGATCATTCAGGATCGCCTGCACGGACTTCGAAAACCATCCGGTCTCACGGGCGATGCCCGCCGCATGTCCGGAACGGTGCGTGAGCAGCCATGTCAGGATTTCAGGCCTTGCGCTGATCCCGAACACCAAACGCAGCCTCAGCAGGAGATTCTCCGGCTTTTTCGTATCGGGTGCCTGGCCGGTCAACCGGTCGATCCCCGGGCTGAAATCGTTCGGGGAAAAATCCTCCAGCGCATCCGCCGAGTCCAGTTCAGCCAGGGATTTCCAGCTCCTGAATCCTTTTCCCTCCATGAATTCCGACAATTTCCTCAAATCTGCGTAGGGTGCGAGTTGGGTAACCATCTGCAGATTCTTTAGCCGTTGGACGCTGACCATTTCCCCATTCCTGTGCAGCCAGCCAGATACAGCTTCGCCGAAGCGCCCCTCATTCATGGCGAATCTCAAGCTCGCCAGCAACAGGGCTTCGGGATCGATGATGAAAGGGATTCCCTTGCCGTTTTCATGTCCCTCGAATCCAAGCGCGACCCATTGGTCCCAAAGCAAATACAGCAAGGATTCATGCAGTTTCTTCCTGAGTCCGTTATTTTCCATGGCTCACGGCGGTTACGATTTCCCGGAACTTTGGCTGTTGCTCCGCGGTGAAAAATTCTAGGAATTCATCGCATAACGGCCATGCCATATTGATTTCACCATCCACATCCCCGCGGAAGGCCAGAACATCCACGTCCCGGGTGGTTCTGGACACGATTTTCAATGCGCGCAGAGCCGCTCCGCCGCAAACCACCAGGTGTTGCGGATTTAAATTCCGAATCTCCATCACCTCGCCGAGCAGTTGAAGAGCTCCATCCAACGGATCATCGCTTGCTTTCACATGGATGTTTATACAAACCAAATTGGATGCGTCAAGCATCTTTAATAGCGATGGGCCGGAGCATTCGAGGAATCCGCAAATCCCGCGCATGATCCGCACACTGATGCGGAGCGCTCCGGCGCTGTTCGCGTCATGTTCTTAGGCGTGAGTTCTCCCAAGCGGTAAATCAAGCGTCTGCGGAATTCACCAAACAGTAAAAACGAACATGAAAACCACCACCGCAACCCTCGGCCTAATCGGCCTCGCCACCTCGCTGGCCACCGCCGGCACCGTCCTCACGGAAACCGCACCCACCTCGGACGGTTTCGCAAAAGCCCGCCGCCCGATCACCAACCCGACGCTGTTCGACCTCGCACTGCCCACCACCAACGTCCACCCGCTTTTCCTCAGCCACCGCCTGCCAAATGTGGTCAGCCCCGGCGTCCCGCTTGGCGGCGATGTCCAGCTCTACGCGCTCCAGTTCGAGATCGCGTTCAACGAGCGCCTCTCCCTTGTCGCCACGAAGGACGGCTACGTCGATTTCAATGCCAACGGTGCCCTCGACGACTCCGGCGGCTTGGCCAACCTCGGAGCCGGCCTGAAATACGCCTTTATCCTCGATCCCATCTCCCAAACCGCCCTCAGCGGAACCATGACCTTCGAGCTTCCCACCGGAAATTCCGAAGTCCTCCAGGGCGAGGGCAATGGCCTGGTCAACCTGATCCTCTCCGGCGTCAAGCTCGTGGACGATTGGCAGTTCGCCGCCGCCACCGGTGCGCAGATTCCCTTTTCCAACGAACAATCCACCAACGGCTGGATGAGCGCCCACGCCAGCTACGAGGTCTGTTCCTGGTTCATCCCGCTCGTTGAAATGAACTGGTTCCATGTCATCGACCCCGGCAACGGCACGGGAAACTATCCCAACCATGTCGGCGGAGCCGTCCCCGCCGTCATTCCCTTCGAAGGGGGAGACCTCTTCAATCTCGGTGCCGTGAACTCCGGCAACAACCGCGACTTCGTCTCCGCCGCCATCGGTTTCCGCTCCCGCATCACCGAGGCTGCCACCGTCGGCGTCGCCTACGAAATCCCCCTCACTGATGACAGGGACAGCCTCATGAAAGACCGCATCACGCTCGATCTGATCTGGACGTTTTAATCCTTTCCCCGCCCCCTCCCTCGCGTGTTCAGTCTCTGGCATGTCAGGAAAGAAGCGGCTTTTGTTGGTGGGATGGGATTCCGCGGATTGGAAACTCATCCATCCGCTTCTCGATGAGGACAAGCTGCCCGGCGTGGCTCGGATCGTGCGCGGCGGCGTCAGCGGAAATCTCACGACGCTGGAGCCGCAGCTCTCGCCGATGCTCTGGACATCCATCGCGACCGGGAAAATGGCCTATCACCACGGGGTCTATGGATTCACCGAGGTCGATCCCGTCTCGGGGCGGATCGTTCCGGTTTCCGCCGCCACGCGGAAATGCAAAACGATCTGGGAAATGCTCGGTGAGCGCGGGCTGAAGTCCCACGTCGTCGGCTGGTTCGCAACCCAGGGCGAGCAGGATCTCAACGGCTGCATGGTCTCGAACATGTATGCCCACCTGAAAGGAACCCAGCCGGGGCAGAATCCCGCCGATTGGGAAAAGCCGATGCCCGGCACCTACTGGCCGGAGGATCTCGCGGGGAAGCTCGACGATTTTCGCGTCTGCCCCCATGAAATCGATCCCAACGAAGTGCTCCGGCTCTTCGTCCCGGAAGCCCCAAACATCGATCAGAATCGCGACCGCCGCCTTTGGCCTCTTTTGGAAAAACTCGCCGAGGCATGGTCGGTTCACTCCGCCGCCACCTGGCTGATGGAAATGGAGCCGGACTGGGATTTTTTCACCGTCTATTACCGTGCGCTCGATGAGATCAAGCACCACTTCATGCACTACCATCCGCCGAAAATGGATGGCATCGCGCAGCGCGACTTCGAGCTTTTCCGGCATGTGGTGACCGCCACCTACCGCGCCCATGACATGATGTTGCAGCGCCTCATCGCCCTGGCAGGCGAGGACACGGCTGTCGTTCTCATTTCCGATCATGGCTTCCACTCGGATCACCTCCGGCCGAAGTTCACTCCGCGGGTTCCGGCGGGCATCACCGTCTGGCACCGCCCGCAGGGAGTCTTCGCGGCATCCGGCGCCGCATTCGCCAAGGACGCGCTCATCCACGGCGCTCGCTTGCTCGATGTCACGCCCACCATCCTCCACTACTTCGGCCTGCCCGTCGGCGCGGACATGGAGGGTCGCGTGCTGGTGGAGGCGTTTGAGGAGAAACGTCCCGTGGAATTTGTGCCGACTTGGGAAAATCCCGACGGCTCACGCCAAAAGCGCAGCTCGCTTTCCGAGGCGGACAGCAAGGCGCTGCTCGATCAATTCGTCGCCCTCGGCTACATCGACGAGGTTTCGGAAAATCCCGACGAAGCCGCCGCCGAGACGAACCGCGAGAACAAGTGGAACCTCGCCCGCGCCTACCTCTACGCCGGCAAGGACGAGCAGGCGCTGCCGCTGTTGGAAGACTGCTTCGCCGCCTTCCCGGAGCGTTCGGATTACGCCCAGACGCTCGCCCGCTGCCAGTTGCGCCTTGGACTTTCCGAGGAAGCCGAGGAGTCGCTGGAGGTCGCCTTGGAGAGCTTCGGCCGCAATGAATCCGCCCACCTCTTGCGCGCCCACATCGCCATCGACCGCGAGGATTTCCCCGCCGCTCTCAAGCAGCTTTCCATCGTCCGCCAGCATCGCCCCGAGGAGCCGGATCTGCTCGTTCCCCTCTGCCGCACCTACCTTGCCCTTCGGCGCTGGGCGGATGCGGAAAAAATCGCCCAGCAGATCCTCGTGGCGGATCCGGGAAATGCCGACGCCTTTCTCTGCCTCGCCCGCCTCGCCCTTCACCGGGACGATGCCGAAGCCGCCATCAACGCCGCGCTCGACGCCATCGGCCTGCGTTTCGGCGATCCGCAAGGCCATTTCCTCCTCGGTGCCGCCCTCGCGCAGAAAGGCGACTGGGACGAAGCCCGCGTCGCGCTCGGAAAAGCCCTCACCCTCCAGCCCCAGCACCTGCGGGCGCACCGTTACATGGGCTACGTCCTCCGCTCCTTGGGGCAGATCACAGCGGCCGCCGATCACGAGCAACGCCACCGAATCCTGCGTTTCCAAGCGAAACAGGACGACTCCGACCGCATCACCCGACTCCGCTCAGACATCGCCCAACGTGCCGCCGCCCGCGATGCCCAGCGCCTCCGCAGCCGTGAGGAAACCGCCAGCAAGGAAACGGATCCCCTCCCCGACGAGCCGCTGGATTTCATCCTCGTCTCCGGCCTGCCGCGTTCCGGCACCTCGCTCATGATGCAGATGCTCCGCGCCGGAGGCATGGAGCTGATGACCGATGGCCAACGCAAGCCCGACGAGGACAACCCCGAAGGCTATTGGGAGTGGGAGGAAATCCGCAACCTGCCCAAGCAGCCCCGCATCCTGCGCCAAGCGGAGGGCAAAGTCGTGAAAGTCATCTCCGCCTTGCTGCCGCACCTGCCGCCCCAGCACCGCTACAAGATCATCTTCATGCGCCGCCCCGAGACGGAAGTCGTCCGCTCCCAGTGGAAAATGCTCGAGCGTCGCGGAAAAGACCCGGTTTCAGAGGCTGAGCATCTCGCGGAAACTCAAGCGAACCACGTCCGCCAGATTCTCACCCGCTTGGCCTCCTCCGGCCGGGTCGAGGTGCTGGAGGTCGATTACCCCTCGCTCGTCTCCGCCCCCGAGCCATGGATTGACCAGCTCTGCTCCTTTTTCGGCAACGCCACGCTGCCCACATCCGCCCAGATGGCCGCTGCGGTGAAACCGGCACTCCACCGCCAACGCAGCCACCCGCAAGGAGGTGCCGAGTGACCGGGTGGTGCGAAGCATTCTGGGCGGGGAGCGCACGCGCCGCCGCGTGCTCCGAAGCGCGCCCCCGCGGTTCGGCGGCCCTATGCACGGAGCACTCCCAAAAAATCCCGACACACAGGGTATTTCCAGCCCGTTTCCGGCGTGGGCGCCGGAAACAGCACGCGATGGCGCGTGCGCTCCCCTAATAATTCACACCTGCAATGACCACCTACCGCCCCGCCTTCCCAGACGAACGCACCCGCGCCACTTCCCTTTGCGAGCCATCCGCCTCCTTGCCGGGCGATGGGGAGACACAGTGCTTCGTCGCGGTGAAATCCCGTCCCGTCGAGCGCATCGTCGGTGCTGCATTTTGGCGCGAGCGCGAGTCAAGCACCGCCTTCGAGTGGGCGATGGTCGCGGCCATGCAGGGAGGTGCCGCAGAATCCGAGTTTCTCAACGCCCTCGCGGAAAGCATCCACTCCTCATCCGCCGAACTACGAACCACCGCCTGGCTGGAGCCTCACAGCCAAGCTACCGAAATTCTCACAGCGACAGGCTTCCAAGAAATCGCCCGTCGGGAAGTTTTCACCGGGAAGATACCCGCGTGGAGAAAGATCCTCGACTCGTTTCCTGAGCACCAGTTGCTAGCCTCACCGCTCACCCCCGAACACACGGCCGATGTGCGGCGGCTGCTCGCGACTTGCGCCATTACGGAAAACGAGCTGAACCATGCCTTCGCCACCGCCACGCAAGAGAACCCATCTCTCTTCGACTTCCCCAGCTCCGCGGTTTTGACGCGGGACGGCAGGATTTGCGGCGTGTGCCTCGCCCTTACCGATCCCAACCGCACCCAGCTCGCCATCACCGCACTCGCGATCTCCGGGGAAGAAATTGCCCTCGATGCCGGAGTCGCGTCACTTCTGCGCCAAACCCTCGCCAGCTCCACACTCAAGGAACTCTCGATCCAACGCCTCAGCCCCCTCGCTTCCGGCTCGCCTGTCCCGCAGCCAGCCATCGACCACCTGCTCGCAAACTACCCATGCACTCCTCTCACAGGCGAGTCCCGGCACGGAAAATCCATGGCACGGTCTCTGCAAAAATAGGGGCGTGTGATTATTCTAAGCATGCCCCGGCAGGGGCAAGAGAACGTAGCCGGAGGTGCAACCCCCGGTGTCCCCAGACCGGGAAAGATGCCCCGGCAGGGGCGGCAGAGCGTAGCCGGGGGTGCAACCCCCGGTGTCCGGTGCGGAATTTTCTCGCGCCCCGGAGGGTCGCCAGAAAATGTAGTTCATGCCATCGACGCATAGCTCCCTGATCTTCCACATCGTCTTTTCCACCAAAGAGAGGGAGGCATGGTTTCCGCCGGATTTCCGGCCAAGGCTCCATGCGTATCTCGGAGGGATCATCCGGAATTCCGGCGGCACCGCCTATGCGGTCGGCGGGACGGGCGACCACGTCCATCTTCTCGTCGGGCTGAAGCCCACGGATATCATCCCGGATCTGTTACGGATCGTGAAGGCGGAGTCGTCGAAGTGGATCAAGGGGGAGCTCAAGCGGACGGCGTTCGCATGGCAGGACGGATACGGGGTGATTTCGGTGAGCGCCTCGGGATTGGAAGCGGTGAGGAGCTATGTGCTCGCACAGGAGGAGCATCATCGCACCCGGACGTTTCAGGATGAATATTTGGCAATCTTGAAAAAAAGCGGGGCGACGTTTGACGAAAATTATCTCTGGTAAGGAAGTTTCTGGCGACCCTCCGGGGCACAAATCATGGAAATGTTAGATCCGGGGGTTTCGTTTTACTGCACCCCCGGCTAAGTTCTCCTGTCCCTGCCGGGACGGAAGACCGAACGGAAAATCCATGGCGCGGCTTTTTTGAAAGAAAAGCCGATTTAGCTTGAGGAAAATCAGGTAACGCCCAACCTGCCGGTGCTTCACACAGGATCACTTCTGCACCATACCGGACTTCCCCATGAAAAAACTAAGCTCCTACCTCTCCGCAGGCATCGCCGCCACCGCTACTTTCCAATCCAGCGACGCAGCTACGATTGTTACCCTGTATGGCCCTGGTGCACGAAACACCGGTACGACTCCTGCCACGCCCATTGGTATTTCGATTGGGAAAGCAGGGCTGGGTCTAGCGGTCGACAACCCATATGTAGTTAACAACAGTTATTTTTTGGGGAAAAGTATTTTCTTTACTTCTGGCTTTGACCTTGGAGTTTCGTCATCCTCAAATAGTGCATTCTATTCTGCTTATGGGAAAGTGGGTTATGGAGCACAGTTAGGCGCCTCGAATTACGCAAACATCAGCTTTAATGGAAATGACGGCGTACATGAGGCCGTCGGTCAGTTTTCATTCGATGGTATAGGCGGCGGGTTTCTCGTCGCCCTCGCGATGAACAACGATAACACCGCTCTCTCCATCTCTGCTGGCAAGCTCGCCATCGACGCAGTGCCTGAGCCATCGGCCATCGCGCTCCTCGCGCTCGGTGCCGGCGGTATGGCGATGCGCCGCCGCCGCAAGGTCGCCTGATTTTTCCTCAGTCGCCGGATTCATTTCCACGGTTTGGGATTGAGGTTACGAAACCAGTTTTCCAGTTCGGTCGCATTTTGGATCGCATCGAGCATTTCTTTCCGGTGCACCGGTTCGGCTTGGCCAAGCTGTTCTAACGAGGGATTGCCGCAATGGCTCCAAGCTTCCCAGGGGATGGCATCGAGCAGGTTGATCTGGTGTCGGGTGAGCATGTCGAGTCCGACTTGATGGTTGGCGTTTTGGATAACACGCTGCGCGGATTGGAGGGCACCCGGCCATTCCAGTTCTTTCCCGGTTTCCTGGAGGATTTTTTTAAGCGTGGCGATGCAGAGGATCAGGTGATTCCCGTCCTGCCGGGCTGTTTGGTCGAGGCTGTGAAGGCTGATCGTTTTGGATTCGAGCAGCCGCAGGCTGTCAATGGTGCGGATAAAGCTTTGGCGAATGGGGATGTCGATGGCGGTTTCCTCAATTTCCTGATTCGACAGTCCTTCCAACTGCTTGAGCAAGTTCATTTCCACGGTTTGGAGCTTGTTGCCGATCATACCTTGGATGCGAATAGCTCCGGTGTTGATTCGTTCTTCTTTTTTGTCGGGTTCGTAAACCTCGACGATCCAGCCGTTCTCGGTGAGGGATTTGGCGAACTGGAGCATTTGGTTGCGGGTGCAGAGCGCGTCGGCATCCCGGCTGGTGTAGGGTCGGCGGGATTTCCAAGGCTCTTCGTCCGGGGATTCGAGCAGGGTCGCCCAGCAGCCCACCGCTTGCCCGCCGACAAGGATCAAACCGCAATCGCTGGCGATTTGAAGGATGGGCTCGAGGTCGGCAGGCGAGAAGGTTTTGTGTTTCATGGGGTGCGGGGAGGCAGCGTGAGGACGGATCGCGGTTTGGCGAAACCGCGGATAGCGGCCGCGAGCCCTGCCTTTTTCCATTCGGCATCTGCGGCAAGTTCGTGGGGGATGATGCTGTTTTGGGACTGGAGTTCTTGGCCGCTGCTTCGCCCTTGCTCCAAGCGACGACGGTCGGCGAGGCGGGAGCGTTCCTTGCGAAGGCGGATTTCTTCAAGTTTCGTCTTCTTCGGCGGGGCTGTGGTGATTTCCACGAGCGTCCCGAGGGCGTGGGTGATTGCCAAATACCGGTGAAGAGGGATTTGGCCTCGTTGCTCACACCGGCGGATCGCGGTGAGCGGGACTCCACTTGTCACGGCAAGCTCTTTTTGGGAAATCCCCAGGAGCTTCCGCAGTTGGGTTATTTTCCTGCCATACGCTTGTGGATCTGGCGCTGCCTCGGTCTGCTGCATAGAGCCAGAGTAATCAAATACGGTTACTTTACAAGCAGGCATCGCTCGCCTGTCGGGGTTTTTAGAAGACAGATTTTAAAACAGTCACTCCTCAGGGACGCTGAAAACATCCAAGGTAACTCCTCAATTCGTGGGATGAGGTTTCATCCATTTGATTCACCTGCCATCCAAGCCCATGCAGGAGTTGTGAGGATCGATTTTGGAACCTCTGGAAAGGGGATGCGTGATTCCATGGTGAGTATTAATTGCTTCGCGTTCGGATGCTCGTTGGCAGCATCTTCCAGTGCCCTGACCTCGCGATCCCGCGTCACTGGATCATCAATGGAGGAACAGACTTGGATCAATTCTTCCGATCCGTCCGGATAGCGGGCGAGGAAATCGATCTCGTAGCCGTTTGCGGTTTTCACATAGGCAATTTCCGCACGCCGGCGCTGGAGTTCGGTGAAGACGACGGACTCCAGGGCGTGGCCGGTATTGGCCTTGCCACTGCGGTCGAAAACCGGGATGAGGGCAGGGTCGGCGGGATAGACCTTGCGGGGGTTCACCTGTCGACGCTTCTCCGAGTCCGTGGCAACGGGGACGCTTTGCAGCAGGAAGGCATCCTCCAAGTGGGCAAGGAATTCGTAGAGATGATCCCGAGATACCGGGATGCCTTGCGATTTCAGATCGGCGGAGAATTTGGTGACAGAGAAGAGACCCGCCGGACTGCTGAGGAGTCGGCGCACGAGCCAGCGCAGGGCGGTGACGTTGGCTACGTGATGACGTTCGATCACATCACGGAGGAGCAGGACATCGATGTAGCCTTGGACAAGTTGTCGGCGGTGGGCGGGGTCTAGCCCCTGGGCTTCGGGTAGGCCACCGATTTCCAAATACCGCGCGAAGTGGTGGTCGAGCGCCGCAGCCTTCTTTGCGGATAAATTCGAAAGTGCGGAAGGAATCTCGTGGCCATGGTGACGCAAGAATTCCGCGAAGCTGAACGGGTGAATGGCGATCTCCCATGCCCTCCCGCGCATCGAGGTGGCGATTTCCCGGCTGAGGAGTTTCGCGGATGAGCCGGACAGGAAGATTTCGTAGCCGGGCGTGTCAAGAAGACGCCGGACGAAGGTCTCCCAGCCCGTAACGAGCTGGATCTCATCCAGAAATAAGGTAACCGACTCCGCGCTCGGTTCTGGGTACATCCTGAGGTGCGTGTCCGGTATGATATGCAAGTCGGACGCGGCAAGCCCAGCGAGGCGTTCATCCTCAAAATTGAAGTAGATCAGCCGATTCGGGCTGCGGCCTGCGGCGAGTAAATCAGCGCGGCATTGGTGCAGGTAGCTGGTTTTTCCTGCCCGGCGCATGCCGATTACCGCCAGTGCCTTGCCTCCAATCGGCGGCAGGGTGGCATCACGTCGAGTCAACACGGGCGGCGGCGTTTCGACCGCCACCGCAAGCTTTTCCCGAATAATCTGCTCAAATTGGACTTGCATCGAGGCTAATTAACGGATAATTCATCCGTTTGGAAAGTGCAAAAATGAATTTTTCGTTTGGTATGTTTTTGCACGAGGCGCGAGGGCCGGCGGTTGCGGTTTGGCGCATGTGAAATTGCTGGGAACTTACCAACGATTTTCCAGACAGACACTCAATCGCCAAACTCATACGTCCGCAGCAAGCCGAGCTGCAACATCGCCATTTCCAGGGTCGATTGAGCGATTGCCGAGGAGTGTTCCGCCCCTTGGAGTAAGCCTGCTGCAAGCTGCTCATAGTAGCGGATGTTCTCCGCCAACACCGCACGCTCCGCAATCGCGACGTGCTCGGCGACCGCCTCGAGATCCATGCTCGGTCGCCACGCGGAGATCATCGTCGCAAGCACCCGACGCAACGCCTGTCGATCCGACGTGCCCGGTATGATCAGGTGACTCAACTCGATTTCCTGAGGACTGCTCCGAATCACCGTCGGCATCCATGCCTGCAAATCCCGGAGTCGGCTGGGAAGCTCTCGCCGGATCCCGGCAGCACCCGCCGCCCTCACCCGCAGCGACCCAAGCCCCTCCAACTCGACCGCCAGTGGCACCGATTTCACGAAACGGCAACCGCGCTCCAGATAACCATAATGCACCGAAAGGTCGAAGGCATCGAACAACGAGTAGCAAACATAGCACTCCCGGTTATCCGGCCCCGGCGTCCAGTGCTCGACCCCGATCACCGGTTGATCCGGATGACGCGTGGTCTCATTCATAAATCCGTAGGCATCCGGGTGATGGTTGAAGAAATCAACCGCCGGCATCAAAACCTCTCTCCGTTTTCCTGAAATCCCCTCGTCATGGGAGAACAGGCGGGAGTGCATGAAATCATCCAGCAGGCGTTCATTCCCGGTTTCCGCAGAATGACTTCTCGCGTCACGCCCCGCTGCGAGAAGCCGCGCAATGTCTCCATCCGCAGGGAATCCGAAACGCGGGGAAGCCGCACGATGCGCAGGAATTTTCCCGCAGAGGTTGTAAATCCCGATCACCATCTCGAAGAGCCGCCTCCGCTCCTGAGTGGCGGAATCCGCGAAAGAATCGATCAGGATATCATCGCCGGACAAGCGCATCCGGATTTCATCAATGGGAAGGAGGATCTGCCCGGGAACAGACATCAGCAATTCCGCCCTTCCCACGGGCAAGCTGCTATCCACGCGGATCGAGCCGCTTTCCGCGACCAGGCTCAAGCTCTCGTGGAACCACCCGCCCCCACGCTCCACCTCTTCCACAAGGTTTTCGAGCGCCCGCCGCAGCTCAGGTTGGTCGGATTCGATGGTGATCATAAAGCGGTGAAATGAGCCTCCCGTTCCGATGACCTCTCACGGGAAAACAGCGGGACATCGGTATCGCGGATATCTACACGCTTCAGGTGAGTCCGTTAAAGCGCAAATTCCCGCAGTTGCGCAATTACCATGCGTATCCCCCTACGAATCCGAATAGAACGGGGTGTCTCGCGTCGTAGGAGGAAGATGAAAATGAGAGTCGGTTTGATAGGAATCACGGGGTTGGTAATGGTCGCATGCAGTCCAGCCGATTTGCCGGAGAGTTCGCGGGAAGGGCGGCGCGCTGCGGGGGGTAACGCGGATTTGAACTTGCCCTCGCAGTGGGGCAGCAAGCCGGCCGAGCGCTCGCGGTGGTGGGATGGGTCGGAGACGCAGTATCCGAATTCCGGCTACTACTCCAGCGAGGGAAGATGAGCGGCCCCCGATTCCTGGAGGGTGGCCATGGCTTCCTCAATGCGGGGGTTGATCTTGTGCTCGACGGTTTCCACGGCGACGCGGATCGCGTTCTGGACGGCGAGGCCGGTGGAGGAGCCGTGGGCGATGATGACCACGCCGTTCACGCCGAGCAACGGGCTGCCGCCGTAGGTCTCGTAGCTGCTCTTCGCCTTGAGAGCCTTGAAAGCGCCTTGCGCCAGCAAGGCGCCGGCCATGCGCAGGGGGGTTTCCTTGATTTCCGTCTTGAGCCATTTCGAGACGGCCTTCGCGGTGGCCTCGACGCTCTTGAGGACGATGTTGCCGACGAAGCCGTCGCACAGGACGATGTCGAGCTGGGTTTCGAAAAGGTCGTGGCCCTCGACGTTGCCGATGAAATGGATGCCCGGCGTGGCCTTGAGGAGCTTGAATGCCTCCTTGGTGAAGGTGGTGCCCTTCTCGTCCTCCTCGCCGTTCGACATCAGACCCACCCTGGGATCTTTCACGCCGAGGACGTATTTCGCGTAGGCGGTGCCCATGATCGCGTAGGCGACGAGATGCTCGGGCTTGGACTCCGGGTTCGCGCCGGCGTCGAGGATGTTGCAGATGCCGTGCTCGTTGGGTAAAGGCGAGGCGATGCCGGCGCGGTCTACGCCCTTGAGGCAGCGGAGCTTGAGCGTCGCGGCGGCAACGGCCGCACCGGTGTTGCCCGCGGAGACGAAGGCATCCGCCTTGCCGTCCTTGACGAGATCCATCGCGACGCTGATCGAGGAAAGTTTCTTGCGGCGCACGGATTTCGCGCCGGGCTCGGCCATGCCGATCACTTCCGGGGCGTGCACGATGCTCACGCGCCGATCGTTGAGATTCAGACCGAGGGCGGGAGCTTCCCGGCGGAGGATGGCCTCATCGCCCACAAGATAAAGGTGGCGTAGCTTCGGGTAGTTCCGCAGCGCCTCGGCAGCTCCTGCGATGTTGATCTGAGGGGCGTTGTCGCCGCCCATGGCATCAAGTGCGACCTTCATGTAGATTCGGAAATGATTTCTGAGGTGGGTTCGATTCCGGGTACGAAGAAAGAACCCACGCCAGCACTCCGGCGGGGGTTCTCGCGTGAATCCCCAGGGGGGTTCAAGTCAGAGCGCCTCCACCTCGAGGACTTTACGTCCACGATAGGTGCCGCATGAAGGACATGCGATATGGGAGGGGATCGTTGCTCCGCAATCGGAACAAGCGCTGAAGATCGGTGCTTTCCAGCGGGTTGCGCCACGGCGCATTTTTGCCCGGCTCTTGGATTGACGGCGTTTTGGTACGGCCATGGTCGTGTTCTATTTAGTTTGATCGTTGAGACCCGTGAGATCGTTGAGGGCAGACCAGCGGTCGTCGCCCCCGTCGCGGGGCGGAGGACTTACCTCATCTTCCGGGGGCTTGTCCACCGCTAAATATCGCGAATCGATTTCACAGGGTTCCGGGACGTCGCCCTCGTCGCAGCGGGGGTCGGTGGGAAACTCGAGGAGAATCTCTTCGCGGAGCCCGTCGGTGACATCCAGGCCGGATGCGTTGCCGATTTCCAAGGAAATGGCCGTCTCCGGGAGGTGTATGGTTTTCACGAAGGGTTTCAGGGTGACGACGCAGGTGAATTCGAAGGGAGCGGAGAGGACGCCAGTGAGCAAAAGCTCGGTTTCGAAGCGCTGCGCCCAAAGATCATAGGCCAAGGGGCCGACGGCGCGCGCATCGCCCTCCGGGAGGCCGAAAACCGAGCCGTCCAGCTCGCCGGAGAAAGCCTTGCCCTCCTCGGGCAGGCTGGGGAGATCGATGATGAGGGAAGTTTCCATGGGTGATAAGGGTTAAATTCAGGGGGCGAGGATTTCCATATCGCCGCACAGGCCATCAAAGTCGGTGGGGTTCAGGGTGTAGATTGCAGTGCAGGTGAATCGTTGCGCGGCTGTCGCATGCATATAATCATAAACCCTGCCGCCGCGGACGCCTTTCGATTTCGCGAGATCCAGCGCGTCGTGGATTTCGGCTGTTCCCAAAGTAACGGATTCCACCGCATCCGCAAGTTCGCGAATCATGCGCGCGGCCTTCTCGGCGTCCACACGGAAGCCCATGCGTCCTCCTGTGAGCGTGGAGAAGACTTCGCAGAATGAGTGGCTGAGTGTGATTCCGCGCTCAGTTTGCAATCGATCCGCGATGGAGGATTCCGAAAGCGAAGCGATGAGGGCGGAACTATCCCAGTATCGTATCATCGGGAATCCCTTTCCTCCCGGATGGCGTCACGGATGGTGTCTCTGGAAAGCGGGGAGGAGATCATCAACCGTCCCTTCCTTTCGGAAACGGAAGCGAGCGGCACATCGGTAGGGCGTAGCAGACAGAATGTAATCCTGTCACCGGTGACGCTTTCCTCCACGAATACATCTCCCGGAGAAAACCGATCGGGAAACACAACCCTGCGCTTGGAATCCAGTTTTTTCACCTCCGGCATGGTGGGATCATCCCACGTTCAGGGAGGAGAGTCAAGTTGTGTGACGATTCCTCATTCCGCCCTGGAAAGGCGGTTCAGTCCGCGCTGGAGGAGGGCGCTGTCCACGGCGGTGGAGATGTTTTCGTCGAGGTAAATGGTGAAGTCCTCCTCCATGAACTCGATGGAGTGGAGGTTGTTTTCGTCGGCTTTCTCGAAGGCTGCGATGAGGGTTTTCATGCTGTCGATCTCGACGCCGTTGACCTTTTTCACGATGAGGTTGCGCAGCCGCTCGTAGCCGACGGTGGCGGGGGTGGGGATGGCTCCGCTGAGGAAAATCACGCGCTTTGCCTTGCCCTCGAATTTTTCGGGGTTCTCGTAGGCGTCGAGCAGGTTGAGCGGTGCGCGGGTGGACCAATCCTCGCCGAATGCCTGAAGCACGGGTCGAGTGAGCTCCTGGAAAATGAAGCCGCCTTTCACGAGGTAATTCGGCGCGCGGTCGAACTGGTAATTGGGCACCAGCCGATCCATCGGCTCCTCGCGGGTGAGCGTCACGGTGATTTCCATCGGCTCGCCGCCGCGCAAGATACCGAGAACGACCGCCTCGCCGGTGGATTTCTCGCCGCGGACGATGTGGCCCCAGAACAGCGAGCCGTAATGCGGATGATCGTAGTAGCCGCGATTATCGATGGCATGGCCAGCCATGCTGAGGAGCACGTCGCCGACTTTCACGCCGCCCAAGTCCGCCGAGCCGCCCTTGCGGACTTTCCCGATGTAGAGGCCGCCCTGCTCGGGCTTGAGCTTGAGGAATTTCCGGAACGACGGATCCTCCGTCCGCGAGGCGGCGATGCCCAGCGAGGGGAAGCCCTCATATTCGCCGTCCTGCGCGTTGGCGAGGAACCGCGAGATCACATCCACGGAGAGGACGTCCGAAATCTGATCCTTCGAATCGTAGCTCATCAGGATGCCGGAAAGCGCTCCATCGCGGATCACCGGCAGGGTGAAGCTGCTCGCTGCGCTCTGCATGGAGGCCTTCACCATGTAGGTCAGGAAACTTTGGCCCGCGAGGAAGCTTTCCGCTACATCTACGGATTGCAGGGTGCCGCCAGTCAGCAGCGTGGTGCCGTTGTCCTCCACCTGGAAAATCCCGAGCGCATCCCCGATCACCGGCGGCTCGGCGAGGGCGAGCGCTGTAGTATCCTTGAAAAACGCTTCGCGGTCGTCGTCGGATTTCACGGTGAGCAGCGCGAGATTCGCCTCGTAATCCACCGCGATGATCTTCGCCTGCGCCGTCCGCGAGCCATCGGTCGATTCCAGCTCAAGGTATGTCGCATCGGCGACCATTTCTCCGGTGGTCAGCACCTGCCCCGGCGCGACGATGGCTCCCAGCGAGCGGAGATTGCCGGGCGGGATTTTTTCCCATGGCTGCCCGGGATTCCATGCCTGGCTGGTGGAGTTGATGCGCATCACGGATTTCGTGAGGTCGGCGGGCGCCTCCTTTTCGGGAACAACGGCCGGCTTCGAATCATCGATGACGGTTGCGGGTTTCTGTTCGCAGGAAAACAGCGCGAGGCACAGGGAAAGGGGAATCAGTCGTTTCATGGAATGGGGATGGGAAATCATTTCAGCTCGAGCACGTCCTGCATGTCGTAGAGGCCGGGCGGCTTGCCTTCGAGCCATAGCGCGGCGCGGACGGCGCCGGACGCGAAGGTCATGCGCGAGGAGGCCTTGTGGGTGAGCTCCACGCGCTCGCCATCCGCCGCGAACATCACCGTGTGGTCGCCGACGACATCGCCGCCGCGCAGCGTGTGCATACCGATCTCACGCGGCTTCCGCGGCCCGATGTTTCCGAAGCGCCCGTGGGCGATATCATCCGCATAGGAGGTGCCGGTCTCGTCGTTGAGGATCTCCAGCAACCGCCGTGCCGTGCCGGAGGGCGCATCGATCTTGTGGCGGTGGTGCATCTCCGTGACCTCGATGTCGAAGGTGTCCTGCTTTAGGATGCGCGCCGCCTGTTGGGTGAGCCAGAAAAGGGTGTTCACTCCGACGGAGAAATTCGGCGCGTGGACGATGGGGATTTGCTTCGCGGCGTTCCGGATGGTCTCCAGCTCGGCGTCGGTGTGGCCCGTCGTGCCCATCACCAGCGGCACCCCGTGGCGCAGCGTGGCCTCCACCAGGCTGGTGGAAAAGCTGTGCGTCGTGAAATCGATCACGCACTTCGCGGCTTTCATCGCCGCATCCAGATCCTCGCCCGCGTCGTGTGTCGCGGCGATGATGGTGTCCGGGTTCGCCACGGTGGCCTCGGCGACGGCCAGCCCCATACGGCCGGACTTTCCTGTAATGAGAATGGGAAGCATTGCGCTCGGATGTTGGGGCCGCTTCGCGGAAATGGAAATGGGAATTTTTCCGCATCGCCCCACTTCACTCCGTGGAATGCTCACGTTTCATCCAAGCTGGTTACCTGACCGTCTTTCAGCTCAAACCAGTCGCCCTCCCATGGGCTGATTTTACCTTCAAGTTGTAATTTTTCGATCTGATCAAGTGCCACACGGATGTCGGTAAAATTAACTCCGCGGAGATCAAGCGGATGATATTGCCACCACGCGACAGTAAGTAGGCGAGAGATGATATCGTCAGGGAAGCGGAACCGAATTCGCCGCGCCGGAACGCCACCCACGATTTCATAAGGAAGCACATTCTTTGTTACCACCGCTCCAGACCCAATAACAGCGCCATGTCCTATTTCTACGCCACGAAGGATATGTGCTCCGGCGCCAACCCAAACATCATGCCCGATGATCACAGAGGATTTGAAGTTACGTTTTGCGATTTCAACAAATGGTTCCGTAAGTTTTTTCAGATCATCGTCGTGCCAACCAAATCGTTCAGGATTGTATTGTATCCCCGACGTGCTAAGCCGATGATATCGGGTGGTTTATCTCCCCGATTTTTACATCGTTGGCTATGCTGCAGTAACGACCAAGAACATTCAATCCTCTGATCCGACCGGAGACAATATACGTAAATGCCCCCACGCGCACGTTGGATAGGAAATTGGCATTGCTTACAATTTCAATGGGGGCTTCAAAAATGATCCGGGTGCCCTTTTTTTGCTTATAATATTTTGATAGTTTAATCTCATTCATTTCGATAATTTTCACAGTCATACCATAGCCGCCTGAATGGCGGTTGATGATGTATGTAGTATGGCGAATTGAGGATTTGGTTGGCAATTCTATTTTTTGACCCTGTTTGCGGCGGGGCTGGTTTGCCGGGATTGATGCCATTTGCTGTCCCATGGCGTTACGGTGCTGCTCCGAGGAAATGGAAATGGGAATTTTTCCCTCCGCGTGTATGCAAGAGCCGATGCGCCTTCCCCGTAACATCAGGATGATCCGATTCTCCGTCATTCTGTTCGGTGTGAGCACCCTTGCGGCTGCGTATGAGGAGACCTCGCCGTTCGCGAAGGCCAAGGCCGTGCTGGAGGTGAGTTGCGTGGAGTGCCACACCCCCGAGGAAGCGGAGGGCGGGCTGGTGATGTCCACCGCCGCGAAAATCATGGCGGGCGGCGACTCCGGCGCGGCGATTGTCCCCGGCGATTTGTTAAAATCCGGCCTCGTCACCCGCGTGACCCTCCCGGCGGACGACGAGGACCGCATGCCTCCGAAAAAGCACGGCGACCCGCTTTCCCCGGACGACATCGCCGCGCTGAAAGGCTGGATCGAGGCCGGAGCGGAATGGCCCGCGGGAGAAACCCTGCGCCCGCGCTCCAAGACCGCTCTGCCGAAATGGGACGCGCCGCCCGATCCCGCGATCGTCTCCATCGAGGCTTTTCCGAAAACGATCTGCCTGGAGACCTCCGCGGATTTCCACCGCGTGATCGTCATCGCGCGGATGAAGGACGCCTCCACCCACGACATCACCGCGCAATCCAAACTCGCCCTCGAAACCGCGGACATCGCCGCCCTCAGCGGAAACCTCCTCACCCCGCGCAAGGACGGCGAAACGAAGCTGAAAATCGAATACCGGGGACTCGCCGCCGAGGTCGCGGTGAGCGTGAAGGACGCCTCAAAGGAGCGCCCCATCTCCTTTCAACTCGATGTCATGCCCGTACTCACCGCCGGGGGTTGCAACACCGGCTCCTGCCACGGCTCGGCGCGCGGGCAGGACGGCTTCCACCTCAGCCTCTACGGCTTCGATCCGAAGGGCGACCACTTCCGGCTCACCTCGGAAATGGCCGGCCGCCGCATCAACCTCGCCATCCCCGAGGAATCCCTGCTCATCACGAAAGCCACTGGCGCGGTGCCCCACACCGGTGGGAAACTCTTCGCAACGGGCAGCCCTTTCCACGAAACCCTCCTCCGCTGGATCAAAGGCGGCGCAGAATACGACGCGGGCGAGATCCCGAAACCCACCGGCATCGAGATCCGGCCCGCTGCGGTGGTGATGACCGGTGCGGACATCCGCATCCCGTTCACCGTCCGCGCCAGCTACTCCGATGGCACCGACCGCGATGTGAGCACGCTCACCTCCTTCTCCAGCTCGAACGACAACTCGGTCATCATCGAAAAACATACTGGCATGGCCGCCTCCGCCGAGCGCGGCGAAGCCTTCCTCCTCGGGCGTTTCCACACCTTCACCGAAGGCTCGCAGGCCATCGTCGTGCCGGCGGAAACCGATTACCAACGCCCCGAGTTCCCGGCCTTCAATTACATCGACACACACGTCGCCGCGAAGCTCGACAAGCTCCGCATCATCCCCTCCGGCCTCGCCAGCGACGAGGCGTTCCTGCGCCGCGCCCACCTCGACATCGTCGGCCTCCCGCCCACGCCGGAGGAGCGGGAGAAATTTCTAACAGACACCCGCCCGGACAAGCACACCCAACTCGTGGACTCGCTGCTGGCGCGCGAGGAGTTCACCGAGATGTGGGTCATGAAATGGGCGGAGCTGCTGCGCATCCGCACCGTCCGCGAGGGCAACAGCCAGGTATCCTACAAGGCCGCGCTGAACTTCCACCGCTGGCTGCGCGAGCGCATCGCGGGCAACATGCCCTTCAACCAGCTCGTCGCCGAACTTCTCTCCGCGAAGGGCGGCACCTTCTCCAACCCCGCCACGAACTTTTTCCAGATGGAGGAGGATGTCATGAAACTTACGGAAAACGTCGCCCAGGTCTTTATGGGCACCCGCATCCAGTGCGCCCAGTGCCACAACCACCCCTTCGACCGCTGGACGATGGACGATTACTACGGCTTCGCGGCTTTTTTCGCGCAAGTGAAACGCAAGCCCGCCGAGGATCCGCGCGAACGGATCGTCTTCGATGGCGACGGCGGCATCCAGCACCCCGTCTCGAAACAGGACATGCCGCCCAAGTTCCTCGGCGGCCCCAAGCCCGAACTCAAGCCCGGCCAGACGCGCCGCGATGCCGTCGGCGGCTGGCTCGCCTCGCCGGAGAACCCGTGGTTCGCCCGCAACGTCGTCAACGTCGTCTGGGATCACTACATGGGCGTCGGCATCGTCGATCCCGTCGATGACGTCCGCGTCTCCAACCCGCCCTCCAACCCCGAGTTGCTTGACGACCTCGCCGCGAAATTCGTCTCCTACGGCTACGATTTCAAACGCCTCGTCCGCGACATCTGTACCTCCCGCACCTACCGCCTTTCCACGGAGACGAACGCCACCAACGCCGCCGACACCCGAAATTTCTCCAAGGCCATGATCCGCCGCGTCCGCGCCGAGGTTCTGTTAGATAGCATCTCGGAGGTCACCGCCACCAACGAGAAATACAAGGGCCTGCCCACAGGCGCGCGCGCCGTCCAGATCGCCGACGGCAACACCTCCAACTACTTCCTCACCACCTTCGGCCGCGCCACCCGCGCCACCGTCTGCTCCTGCGAGGTGAAGATGGAACCGAACCTCTCCCAAGCACTACACCTCATCAACGGTGAGACCGTTCACCAGCGCATCCTGGAGGGGAAGGTCGTCGAGAACATGCTCGCCGCGAAAAAGCAACCCGCCGAGATCATCCAAGCCCTCTACCTCCGCGCCCTCACCCGCGAACCCACGCCGAAGGAAACCGAACACCTTCTCGCCGCCGTCCAGCAAGGCCAGGATCCCAACGAACAGAAACTGATCTTCGAAGACATCTTCTGGGCCCTGCTCAACTCGAAGGAGTTCATCTTCAACCATTGAGCGGAGTGGCTGACGCCTGTCTGCCACAAGTATCTCCTTCCCTCACAGTCCGCGGTATTCCGCGGCGAGGCGTTTCGCGGTGGCGATGGTGTTGCGGTGGAGCTTGGCGGTGAATTCCGGCTGCCGGTTGTAGCCGCCGCCGTAGAGAATGGCGACGGGGATGCGGTTTTTGATCATCGCGCGCAGCAGCACCTCGTCGCGGCGCTGGATATCTTTAAGAGCAAGGTGCATCTGGCCGAAGCGGTCGTTGCGGTGATTGTCCGCGCCGGAGATCCAGATGACGAGATCCGGGGAAAAGCTGTCGAGCGAGTCCGCGAGCGTGCGGAAAAGCATCTGGAGATACATCTCGCCCTCGACGTAGCGGACGGTTTCCACATCGAGCGTGGAGGCGATTTTTTTCGTGGGGTAGTTCCGCCCGACGTGGATGGAGTAGGTGAAAACGCGCGGATCGTCGCCGAGCAGGGAGGCGGTGCCGTTGCCTTGGTGCGCATCGGTATCGACAACCATGACCTTGATGCCCGGGCGCTTGTCCTGGAGATCCCGGATCGCGATGGCGATGTCATTGAAGACGCAGTAGCCCTCGCCGTGGCCGCGGAAGGCGTGGTGCGTGCCGCCCGCGAGGCAGACGCCCACGCCATCGGTGAGCGCGGCGTTGCAGGCGAGCCGGGTGGCCTCGACCTCGGTGGCGGAGCGGGCGAAAAGATTCGGCGAAGCCGGCAGGCCGAGCAGGATCTGCTCCTTGCGGTCGAGCAGGTTCGACTGGACCTTCTCGATGTAAGCCCGGTCGTGGACGCGGAGGATGTGGTGGAAATCGACCGCCTTCACCTCGGTGATCTCCTCCGGCCGCAGGATGTTTTCCTGGAGCAGCATCTCCTTGGAAACGCGGAATTTCTCCATCGGGAACGGATGCCCGCTGGGCAGATCCAGCTCAAGGGACTCGGAGTAAAAGCAGCGCATGGGGAAACTTTAAATTTTAAACTTTAAACATCAAGGAAGAGTCTGGTGTGGAGTGCGCGCGGGGATAATTCGCAAGACATGCCTAGATGGTCATGTAGGATTGCCCACATGATGGCGTGGAATTTTAGAAGCTGCTTTTCGTCTTGTGCCGCATTCGCCTTGGCGGCGGCCGCTTTTACCCCCGGGTTGGCGCGATGCCATGAAGCGGAGCATCCGGCCAAGCCGTTGCTTTGGAAGATCGAGGGGAAAGGTCTTACGAAGCCCTCCTACCTTTTCGGGACGCTCCATACGAGTTTTGCGGCGGTGGTGAAATTGCATCCGGCGGCGGAGAAAGCCTTTGGGGGCGCGGACGTGGTTTATACGGAAGTCGCTTTGGATGCGGAAACGAGGCTCGCGTCAACACCGCACTTTCTCCGGAAAGACGGAACGAAGCTCTCGGAGTCGCTCGGGAAAGAGCTTTTCACGCGCTTCGAGGAAGAACTGAAACATGTGAAGAAGGGGCTCCTTGATGAACGCGATGCAAACATGACCGAGAGCGCGGTGGCCGCACTCGAGAAGGAACCGAACCTCAGTCATTTTTTCGCGGCGGGTGCGGCGCACTTCGCCAGCGAGACGGGCATCGGAAGCCGTCTCGCGAAAGCGGGATATACGGTAACCCGAATCACCGAATAGGCATGCCAGCGGATGAAATGCGAATCGCGGTGATCGGTTGCGGAGCGGCGGGCGCGGCGGCGGGTGTTTTCCTGAAACGGGCGGGGCACGCGGTGACGGTGTTCGAGCAGGCTGCCGAAAGCCGGGCGGTGGGCGCGGGTTTCCTGCTGCAACCCACCGGGATGGATGCGCTGCGCGAGCTGGGGATTTATGACGAGGTCGTTTCCCATGCCTCGCGGATCAGCCGCCTGCATGTCTTGGAAAAAGACGGGCGGGATCTGATGGAGCTGCGCTACGGGGAGCTCGGCGAGGGGTTTTTCGGCGCGGGACTGCACCGCCCGGTGGTGATGGCGGCGCTGATCGGATTGTTGGAAAAAGAGCGTGTCGAGATTCGTTGGGGCGCACGCGTCGAGGGCGCACGCAAACTCGCGGATGGCTGGGAGGTCGAGGGCGAGAAGTTCGATCTGCTGATCGTGGCGGATGGCGCGCGCTCCGCGATGCGGCGGGCTTTGTTAGGGGAGGGTTATGACCGCGGCTACGGCTGGGGCGCGCATTGGTTCATTGGCAAAAACAACGGGGTGTTTCCCTCAAGCGATCTGCATCAGATCGTCGATGGCACGCGGAAGCTCGCGGGCTTCCTGCCCACCGGACGCGAGATAGGTGGCACGGAGGAACTGCTGAGCCTGTTCTGGAGCGTGCGCGTGGCGGACGACGCGGAGATCCGCCGCCAACCCCTGCGGAAATGGAAGGACGAGATCCTCGCGCTCTGTCCGAGGTCGGAGGATTTGTTAGAACAGATCGATGACTGGGAACAGGTGTTGACCGCGCGTTACGGCGATGTCCGCATGGGGAAATGGCACCGCGACCGGCTCGTTTTCCTCGGCGACGCCGGCCACGCGATGAGCCCGCAGCTCGGGCAGGGCGTGAACCTCGCCCTCGCGGACGCGAGCTGTCTCGCCGCCTGCCTCGCGGAGCTGCCTTTGGAGAAAGCCTTGCCGGAATACTCCCGCCGCCGCAGCCCGTCGCTGCGCTACTACCAGTTCGCCACCCGCTGGCTGACCCCCGTTTTCCAATCGGACTACGAGTTCATCTCCCCTTTCCGCTACTGCGGGTTCCGGGTCTCCCAGCGTGTGCCGTTCGTCAGGAAAATGATGACCAAGTCCATGGCCGGGATGATGCGGGGGATTTGAAGGAGACAGGAGACAGGAGACGGGAGACGGGAGACGGGAGACGGGAGACGGGAGACGGGAGACGGGAGACGGGAGACGGGAGACGGGAGTCGGGAGTCGGGAGTCGGGAGTCGGGAGTCGGGAGTCGGGAGTCGGGAGTCGGGAGTCGGGAGTCGGGAGTCGGGAGTCGGGAGTCGG
>JAYTOE010000317.1:0-3947 GCA_043747935.1 Akkermansiaceae bacterium | reverse complement strand
AGAACGCGGAAGAACTCATCCGCGAACTTTGGGTGTTCAAGGAAGCCGTTTAAGTTTGTGACGCCACAAACAGCCCCGCCCGGAGAGATCCGCGCGGGGCCTTTCCATTTCCGGCCGTCCCGCTGAATAACACCCCTGCACAGCGCGTCACACTCCCCATGAGAATCCTCGCCCTCGCGTTCCTTGCCCTCGCCGCCGTTTCATCCGCCGCGCCAGATCCGGGCAAGGCCGTTCCTTTGGAAGAGTGGCAGCGCACGCGCCTCGCGCTGGAAAGGGCAGGCTTCAAGGTGAACCACTTTGCCAGAACCCCGCAGGAACTCCGCTGGGAGCAAGACGACATCCGCCGCCAGATCGAGCGCCTTTCCCGTCCGGCGGCACCCGCCCCGGCCTATCGCTACGGCAGCGGGAATGGAGTTTCCCGCTCTGCCGTGACACGCCCCAGTCGCATCCGGAAGGCACCGCCCGTCGGGAAACTTGGAGCGAGCCGCAAGGTCAACTGAGGGCGGAATGCGGCTTTGCTGGGCGGGTCTTTTCATGTCATTCCGCAGGTCTGGGAACAATCTGGGAACACTTGAAAACCACTAACAAAAAATCCCGAGGCTTTTCAGCTCCGGGATTCCTTACTCCATATAGGAAAGTGCTCGAAAGAGGACTCGAACCTCCACAGGTTGCCCTACTAGATCCTTAGTCTAGCGCGTCTACCAATTCCGCCATCCGAGCTTTTACTTCCGGTTTGGGTGGGCGCAGGAAATAGGATGCCCAACGGCTCATTGCAAGCGAATCTTCGATTTTTTTACAGCATAGGGCGGACTTCGCGGATCGCTGAATTCGGAGGGGAAAATCCTATTGTCATGTCCCTCGGGAGCAAGTAGGGTTTCTGCCTTAGGGAGTGACAGATATGCCCTCGACGAAAAACCCCAGACCTTGCGCGACCGCTTTCCTCGCGTTTTCGTGCCTTTTTGCCCTCATCGCACCGTGCTCCGAGTTGTCGGCGCAGGCCGATAAAAATGCAGGCTGGGATATCATCAAGGTCGGGGGACGCGACTACGTCTCGGTGGAGGGCATCAAGCGCTTCTACAATTTCACCAAACTCACACGCACCGGCGGCACGGTGGTGCTCGAGAACCCCAAGGTGGAGATGCAATTGAAAGTGGGTGGCAACGAATGCCTGATGAATAACGTCAAATTCGTATTCTCCCACGCTGTCGAGGCTTCCGGAAACGGGGTTTACGTTTCTCGCATGGATCTCGCGAAACTGATCGATCCCGTCCTCCGCCCCAACTTCATCGAAAATGCCGGCGATTTCCGCACGGTGATCCTCGACGCCGGACACGGTGGTAAGGATCCCGGCGCCACGAACCCGATCGGCACCGAGGCGTCATACAATCTACGGCTCGCACTCCGCCTCAAAGGGCTGCTCGAGGCGAAAGGATTCAAGGTGAAGCTGATCCGCGACACTGACCGGTTCTACTCTCTCCAAGAGCGCGTGGACATCGCGAACACCGTGGAGGAAAATGCGATCTTCGTGAGCCTCCATTTCAACTCAGGCGGCTCTCATGCGCGAGGCATCGAGACCTTCACCCTCTCCCCTCCGGGTGTCTCCCACTACGGAGCAAACCTCAAGGCCAGCGATGCCGTCGCGCGAACCGGCAATGAACATGACTCCGCCAACATCGCACTGGCCACCGCCCTGCACGGCTCCGTGCTCCGCAGGCTGGGCGAAAATACCCTCGACCGCGGCATTAAGCGCGCTCGTTTCAGCGTGCTCTCCGGAGTCAAACATCCCGCCGTCCTTTTCGAAGGTGGCTTCTTGAGTCACCCCTACGAGGCCAGGCTGATCGCCAACGAATCCTATCAGGCAGCCATCGCGCAGGGCATGATGGACGCGATCGCACGTTACCGCTTCGCCGTGGGGCGCAAGCCGGTCGAGCCCAAGCGTTAGGCGAATCATCCGGCGCTTTACGTTGATCTCACGCCGCGCCCCTGCATAATCCGGCGCGAAGACCGCCCATGCTCACCCTCCTGAAGATCCGTAACCTCGCCCTTGTTGATGAACTCGCATGGGAACTCAGCTCCGGACTCATCTCCGTCACGGGAGAAACGGGAGCGGGAAAATCCGTCATCGTAGGCGCGCTGAAAATGATCCTCGGCGACCGCGCCGACAAAGGACTGATCCGCACCGGCGAGGACACCTGCACGATCGAGGCGGTCTTCGAGCTGAAAGATGTGGCCGAGATCAACGCGATCCTCGAGGAAGGCGGCCTCCCGCCCTGCGATGATACCCAGATCATCATCCGCCGCTCCATCGGCACCACCGCGAACCGCCAGTTCGTCAACGACTCCCCCGTCACGCTCACACTCCTGAAAAAAATCGGCGAGCGCCTCGTCGATCTCCACGGCCCGCACGATCACCAGTCGCTCCTTTCCCAGGAACGCCAGCTCGCGATGCTCGACGCCTACTCGAGCCACGAACCGCAGCTTGCCGGATACCGCACCGCCTACCGCACATGGCGGGAGAAATCCCAGGAGCTGGAGGAAATCAGGAACGCCGAGAACGCCTCGGAGCAGGAACTCGAACTCCTCCGCTACCAGCTCGACGAAATCTCCTCTGCCAAGCTCACCACCGCCGATGGCGACGAACTCCAGGAACGCTACCAGCGCTCCTCGAACTCCACCCGCCTCGTCGAAATCGCCGCCCAGGCCGTCTCCGCGCTTTCCTCCGAGGACGGGTTGCTCTCCCGCATCTCCGATCTCCAGCGCCTCGCCCGCGAACTCGAAAAGCTCGATCCCTCCGTTTCCGAAAAACTCTCCTCACTGGAGACCGCCTCCATCGAGCTCCAGGATCTGGAGGCCAGTCTCACCGATTACGCCGATGAACTTGAGATCGATCCCTCCGAAGCCGTCGCCATCGAGGAGCGCGTCAACATCGTCGAAACACTCAAGCGCAAATACGGCCCGACTCTGGAGGACATCCTCGCCCGCCAGGAAACCCTCGCCGCCCGCCTCGACAACATCGACAACCGCTCGGAAAAGATCGCCGCCCTCACCGCCGCCCTCGCCGAGTCCCGCAAGCAACTCGACGCCCTCGGAGCCAAGCTCACCGCCTCAAGGAAAAAGGCCGCGCCGAAGCTCGCGAAGGATATCGGCTCCCAACTCAAGGAGCTCGGTTTCAAGCAATCCGCCTTCGAAATCGCCCTCGCCACCGCGAAAGAACCCACCCTCCACGGTTTCGAGTCCTGCGATTTCCTCTTCGGCCCCAACCCCGGCGAGCCACTGCTGCCGCTGCGTCAGATCGGTTCCTCAGGGGAAATCTCGCGCGTCATGCTCGCCGTGAAATCCTCCCTCGCCGGCCAGGATTCCACCCCGCTCATGGTCTTCGATGAGATCGATGCCAACGTCGGTGGCGAGATCGCCCGCGCCGTAGGGAAAAAAATGGCCATACTCGGCGAGCTTCACCAGGTCATCGCCATCACCCATTTCCCGCAGGTCGCCGCCACCGCCGCCGCCCATTTCGTGGTGGAAAAAGAGGTCGTCTCCGGCCGCACCCGCTCGAAACTCTACCCGGTAGTCGGCGAGAAACGCATCAACGAACTCGTCCGCATGCTAGGCGGCGGCGGCCAACAAGCCCGCGCCATGGCGGAGGCGCTGCTGGAAACTTAAATCCCGCCAAGGCATTCCTAGTCGGGAGAACTACGAGGCGGTGGAAAATACGACTCCACCTTGCAGCATAAAATGGGGCGAGGTGGATCCACGTTAAGTTAATATTCATTGAATATTTGTTGGTAATTTTATTAAAGATACCCTAATAAGTGCGGTGCTGTTTCTCACACCACTCACCTCTGTATGTCCCTGTTCATCCCTACACCCGCATGGCGGAGCTATCTCTATATCGCTCTAGCATTCTCCCTTTCCACTGGAGCTTGGGGGCAGTCCCAAGGCAATCCGCT
>JAYTOE010000316.1:0-43963 GCA_043747935.1 Akkermansiaceae bacterium | reverse complement strand
GGGCGAGTGCGCCGGCGGGCTTGATGGTGACGGCTCCGAAGCCGTCGCCACCGGGACCGGCGGAGTGATTGGTGTCGGACGGGATGATCACGGTGTATTTGCCGGCGAGCGAGGTTGTGTTCGAGCGCGTGTTGAACACCGCGCGGTCGGCCAGCAGGTCGGCGGTCCAGACGACGTTGCTGGTAGTTTCCTCGGCCACGGTGCCGGTGATCTGATCGGTGCCGTTGGTGAGGTCGAGCGCGAGGACGGCGCGGAGCATGTTCGTTCCCTTGCGAGGCACGACGCTGCTGCCGGTGCCGTCGGGGGCGAGGATTCCCTTGAGCGAATGGCTCTTGCCATTGAGGAGCAGCTTGCCGGAGTAAGCCCCGGCGTCGCCGACGGAGAAGGTGAAATAACCCGAGCTGGCCTGCTCGGCTCCGTTGGTGTCGTGGAAGAGTCCGTTGTAAACGCCCTTCACGTTGGGGAACAGGTTCGAGACGAAGACGGCGGTGAAGCTGAGGTTGGACTCCATGAGGAAGCGCAAGGTCGGCGAAGTGGAATTCGTGGAGCCGGTCCATTGCTCGAAGAGCTGGCCGCGCGCGGGCTTGGCGATGAGCGTGTAGCTGCGGCCCAGTTCGAGCGGGGCGTTGTTCGTCGCGCCGGTCACGGAGCCGAAGCCATTGGTCAACACGGTCAACGGCACACGAACGCTATGGAAGATTTTGCGCGAAACGTCGGTGCGGTTGCCGCCGGAGTCGATGGCGCGGACGAGTATGGTGTTCGTGCCGGGCGGAAGGTTCGTGAGCGTGAGGAACCACGGGCCGTTGTTGGTGGAAACGGTCAGGGGGCTGTCATTGTTCAACGTGACAAAGACGCCGGCAATGCGGCCGTTGTCGGTGGCGGTGCCGGCGACAGTGAGAGTGCTCGTCGTGATGGTGGCGTTGGCTGTAGGCGTGGTGACGGTGAGGGTGGGCGGGAGGACATCTCGCGCGCTGAGCATGATGACCTGTACACTGAAAAGGTCCGCGTAGCGCGGGCAGGCACCGGACGAGGGGCTGACGGGCAAGTCAGTCAGAGGCGTGTACGATACGGCGGGGTAAACGAAAAGCGCAGAGCACGATGCCAGGAAGCTGGTGTTGGTCATGGTGATAATGCCGCTGCCGCGCGTCAGGGAGTTGAAGCTTTGGAGCAGGTTGGTGCCGGCGATCATGCGACCAAAGACGGTGTAGCCGCCCTGGCTGTTGTCGAGATTCACGGCGTTGTCGCCAAGGTTGAAGAACCACGAAGTGGTGGCGGTGTTCGGCCCCGCCAGGGTCTTGGCCATCGAGATCGTACCGAAGACGTTGCTGTATCTCGGGCCGGTCAGGAATTCATTGACGATGGGGGCTCTCGCCGGGACGAGCGCCATGGCGGCGAAGGGATCAAGGCTGGTGGGATCGGCCACGCGGTAAAAGCCGCCCTGAAGGACGAAATTTGCAACGCTGTGATGCAGGATGCTGTTGGTGTATGCACCACTCTGTGCGTAGGAGAGGAAGTTCGACACGGTGATCGGCTTGTCGGTGTCAAATAGCTCCACGTCGATGTCGCCCACCAGACTCTGTCCATAGCTGATGCGAAAGCGCACGACGCTGTTGGATTGGATGGGGACAACCTGGGCTTGAGCCGTGACGCACAGGAACGACGTGAGGAGAAGCAGAAGAATAGTTTTCACAGTGTTTTTGAATCCAGTGAGCGCAGCCTAGCGGAGATGCAGATCGACTGCACGTATTTCTTGCGGCCGATTCGTACGGATTCCGTGAGCCTCCGCGCGCTCCACCTACATCTGTTCCAGCACCTCGATGCCCAGGACTTCAAGGCCCTGCTTGAGCACGCGGCCGGTCAACTCACACAAAACAAGCCGCGTGGCGCGTTCGACGCCTTCAGCCTTGAGCACCGGACAATTCTCGTAGAAACGCGCGTAGTGGCCGGCGAGTTCGTAGAGGTAGTTGCACAGGAAGTTGGGCCGGTATTCCTCCGCGACCGCCTCGATCACGAGGCCGAAGTTCAGCAGGTGCCGGGCAAGGGCCAATTCATCCGGGGCGACCAACTGGATCATCCCTTCTCGCATCGCCTGTTCCGCCTCCGCGCCCGCCTTGCGGAAGATGCTGCGGACGCGCGTGTAGGCGTACTGCAGGTAGGGCGCGGTGTTGCCGTTGAACGCGAGCATCTTGTCCCAACTGAACACGTAGTCGCTCTGGCGGTTCGGCAGCAGGTCGGCGTACTTCACCGCGCTCAGGCCGACGACGCGCGCGACGTTCCGGCGCTCGGCCTCGGTCATGCCGGAATTCTTTTCCGAGACGACCTGGAAGGCGCGTTCCACCGCCTCGTCCAGCAGCTCGGCCAGCTTCACGGTGTCGCCCGAGCGTGTTTTGAAGGGCTTGCCGTCCTCGCCCAGGATCGATCCGAACCAGACGTGCGCGAGCTTCACGTCCACCTCGGGACGCCACCGGCGGAAGGTCGCGAAGAGCTGGCGGAAGTGGAGCTGCTGCCGTCCGTCCGTGACATAAACGATCTCCTGCGGCTGCCAGGTGGAAAGGCGATGGGCGAGCGTGGCGAGATCAGTCGTGCCGTAGTTGGCCGCGCCGTCGCTCTTCTGGATCAGGAACGGATTCGGGCAAGACTCGCCGTCTTCGTTCTTCAAAAACGGATCGTCCTTGGGCGGCAGCGCGCCGTCTGAGAAGACGCAGACCGCGCCGTCGCTCTCGCGGGCGATGCCCTTGTCGCGCAGCTCCTGCACCACGGCCTTGAGCTGCGGATTGTAGAAGCTTTCGCCCAGCGTGTGATCGAACTTCACGCCGAGCCGTCCGTAGATGTCGTCAAACTGTGCCTGCGACAGCCGGATCATCTCGCGCCAGATGCGGAGGTTCTCCTCGTCACCGGCCTGAAGCTTCACGAGTTCGGACTTCGCCAGCTCCAGCGTCGCGGGGTCTTCCTTGCACTCCGCGCTCAACTTCTTGTAGAGCCGCTCCATCTCGGACATTGGATCGGCCTGGAGTTTCGCCGTATCGAGTTCGCGTTTCCAGCCGACCAGCAACATGCCGAACTGCGTGCCCCAGTCGCCGATGTGGTTGTCGGCGATGACCTTGAAGCCGAGGAATCGCGCGATGCGGCACAGCGAGTCGCCGATGATGGTCGAGCGGATGTGGCCCACGTGCATGGGCTTCGCCACGTTCGGCGCGGAGAAATCGACAACCACCGTTTTCCCTTTTCCCGGTTCGGGGGCACCGAGCCTCGGGTCGTCCAGCAAGCTCTCTGCGTAGGCCGCGTAGGCCTCGGGGAGGATGGTGAAATTGATGAAGCCCGGGCCGTCGATTTTCGCGGTGGCGAGGCCTTCGATCTCCACGGCGGCCACGATCTGTTCGGCGAGGGCGCGGGGATTCGTCTTCTGCTTTTTCGCAAGCACCATGGCGGAGTTGCTCTGATAATCGCCGAAGCGGAGATCCGCTGCGGGCATCATGTTCGCGGCGCAAGGCTCGCCGAGGACGGTTTCCAGCGCGCGCGAGAGCCGGGATTCAAGATTTTGGAGAAGGGTCATTGGTTAAAAGCTGAAATGCTGAAAAGCTGGGATACTGAAATGAAGATCAGGGCTGTTGGTAAAGCGCTTATATAATTTCAGCGTATCAGCGTTTTAGTATTTCAGCTTTTACCTGCACGGGCTTGGGATCGAGGATATCGAGGATCTCATCGCGGCACCCGGCGGCGGCGAGCTTGCGGCGGACTTCGCTGTTCGTGAACATTTTGGCGATCGCGGCCAGCGTACGGAGGTGCAGGTGGTAGTCCTTGCGTGGCACGATGAAGAGGACGATGAAATGGACGGGGGCGTTGTCGAGCGCCTCGAAGTCGATGCCGACCTTCGATCTGCCGAAGACGGCCACGACCCGATCAATATTGTCCGAGAAGGTGTGAGGGATCGCCACGCCCGAGCCGATGCCGGTGCTGATCTGGGCTTCCCGCTCCTCCAGCGCGGCCAGGATCTCCTCACGGCAGACTTTTGGGATGTCGCCTGTTTCACCGAGGAAATCCACCAATTCCAGGATGGCGGGCCAATGCTCGGTCGCCTTCATGTCCAGAAGGATATGGTCGATGTCGAGCAGTTGGGATAACTTCATGGGAACGGGGTGGCTCTCACCGCCGAGGCGGTCAGAAAAGGTGCGGCGGATTATCCACCGCGCAAGGGCTTGGCAAGGATTATTGCATGCGAACCCACCTGCCTGTAACGGGGACTGTGAAGTGGGGACGGATTTTTCCACACGTCCGGAATGGGCGACTCACTTCGCCGGAGGGCATCCGCGGACGGATGCAGCCGGAATCGACTTGCCATGGTGACCCCGTCGAAGGTTAATCGCCGCGTCACTAAAACGCCGCCGTGGTGGAATGGTAGACACTGCGGATTTAAAATCCGTTGCCCTCACAGGCGTACCGGTTCGAGTCCGGTCGGCGGTATTCCCTTATTTTTCCGTGAAACGGATGACTCCCTCCCAGTTTTCGGGCGGATTTTCGTGAAATTGCTTGGCATACCGATGGAGATGCGAGGCGATCTTGTCCGCAGGATAGTCAGCGAGGTAGGTTTCCATGGCATCAAGCGATGCTTTGAAATCGCCCTTTTCAAAAAGGGAAAGGGCGACAGCGTAGGCGTTGCGCGCGGCTTCGGAGGGGGTGGCTGTCCAGAGATCCACGGGTTCTTCCCGTCCCTTCACGCGGACGCGAGCGATCCTGCGTAGGGCGTCTTGTCCGCCTGCCGCCGCCATGAATTGGCCGCTTCCCATCCATTGGCAGGAGAACGCCTTGGTCATGCCCTCGAGCCGGGAGGCGAGGTTCACGGCGTCGCCGATCACGCCGAACTCCGTGCGTTGCTCGGAGCCGATTTCCCCCGCGAGGACTTCGCCAAGATGCAGGCCGACGCCGATTCCCAGCTCCGGAAGGCCGCGCGTTTTCCATTCCGCATTGAGCCTGGCCAACTCCTTGATCATGTCCTGCGCGGCCGCCAGCGCCGAGGAGGCGAATTTCTCCTGATCACCGTCATCCAGCGCTCCCCAGTGGGCGAGGATCGCATCACCGATGAACTTGTCCAATGTCCCGCCGTGGGCGAAAATGACGCTCACCATGGCGGTGAGATATTCGTTGAGAAGTGAGAACAGCTCTTCGGGAGAAATCTGCTCCGAAAGGGAGGTGAAGCCGCGGATGTCGGAAAAGACCACGACCACCCGCCGTTTACGCCCTTTCGCGGCGTGTTGGTAAATGCTCGGATCGTTCACTAGGGAATCCGCCACATCGCGGGACACGAAGCGCCGGAACTGGTTGTGAAGTCGCGATCTCTCCTTCCTTTCCCTCAGAAGATCCCATGTCTGCCCCGACACCGCGCCCACGAATAAAGCGGCGGAAAAGGGCGTCGGGCCGATCCACACCGAGCCGAACCTCGCGTAGGCGAATGCGGCTACGACCAAGCCAGTGATCGTCAAGATCACGGTGATCAGTGCGGCGATGGGTTTTTTGATGAATAAGGCAAAAATGGCCGCGAGCAGGGAGCCCAGCGCGGCCATCAGGATTACGCCTGTCTGCCATTCACCGATCGGACGAAAGCAATAACTATCGCTAAGTCCGCTGCCGATGGCCTGCAAGTGAATCTGAGGTCCCCATAGCATGCCGACAGGGGTTTTATGGATGTCCTGGGATCGTGCGAAAGCAGGGCCGATGATCACCACCTTGTCCCTGAAAAATTCGCCGGAATCGAAACGGTTTTCCCAATCGTCGGGAATGAAAAGGCTTCGGATGGAGATGGGTTTGTACACTTCCGTTCCTTCGGGTTCGATTTTCTTGATGTCCTTGTTATCAAGCTCCACCAAGTAGGGTTTTTCGATCGCGAATTTGAATAGAGCCCTATCATATGGAGCGGGCTTTCCCAACTTTTTGAGGACAGCGCCCGCAATGGAGTCGAACCTCGGCTCTCCCGGTATCGGAATCGAACCATTTTCCTCCGCCAAAGAACTGGAATAATAGGCGGTACGCACCTGGTTGTCGCTGGCGTCCGGACGTAGGTTTACGAAACCATATTCCGGATAAGGATCGGATTCAATAAACTCAAAAAGTGGCTCTTGCAACATGAAGCCATCGCCTATGATGCCATCGGTTCGCGAATCGATCGGGGAGAATTGAGCGGCAAGGATCACCTTGTCCGCGTATTTCGCAAGAGCCGCTGCGAGCACGGCATCCGCCTCAGGGTCGGAGGGCTCGGCTAATACGAGGTCAATGACCACCAGTTTCGCTCCAGCCGAGAAGAGTTTTTCCAATACGTCGGCATGTACGCGCCTGTCCCATGGGAATCGTTGTGCCATTCGGGATAGATTCGGATCGCTTTTGATCATCTCAGGATCCAGCCCTTGCATGCTCATGCTGGCCTCATCGATCCCGATGAAGACGAGATCCTCGCGCGGCACGGGATTTCCGGGGGTGTAAAGGGCTTTGTCTCCCAATCCGCGGTCGATCGAAAGGAAGTAATCAGCCACTACCGGGTGCACGGCCGCCGCCGCGACCAGCGCCCCAACCGCCAATGCCAGTCCTGCCGTGCGGAAGCGGGTTACCAAAACTTTTAGCCTTGTTTTCATCCGGAACGGTTGTTAGCACTGGCGGCAGTGTTAACAAATTAAATCGAATTATGCACCGAAAAATCATCACGATCACCCTGCTTGGCACGCTTTGCTCGCAGGCGGACATTTTAACTTCCACCCAGAGATTCTTCGGAATGGGAGGGCAGATACCACCTTACACGGATGACGGCGAGGAGGTGGTGCCTACGGCACTCGGTCAAGCCCCATACTCGCCAGCGGATTCGGATCTCGGCGAACAAAGCATCCTCGTCCCGCGCGGGGAAAGCGAACCGATCATCTTCGATTTCAATACTTCGATCTCGCGAACCGACAATGCCCCCACCGGAAACCCGGCCACAGACACGGACTCATGGATCTCCACCTCAAGCATGTCGCTGACCTGGAGGCCGCACCTTGTTTATGGCTGGTTCGCGGATCTCGGCCTCTCTCAGGATCTCATACGCTATGATCGGGCAAATGCGCTGGATTTCGAGAACTTCAATCTCCGCGCCGGGGTGTTCAAGAGCTTGCCCGACCTCGACGACACCGTCCTGTTCGCGAGGTATGAATATCAGAGGCTGACCTTCACCTCGCTCTCAACCGGCCAATACAATGCCCAGCGCATAAGGGCGGGTTTGCTCAAGACGCTGTGGGCTATGCCCGGCCATGAGTTGACCGGTGGTCTCAGCGGCGCCTACGAATGGTCTGCTCATCCCACGTTTTTAATGAGAAACGAGTATGCTGCCGATCTCGCCTACCATTACTCCATCACAAGTTCCCTGTGTGCGGTCGCTTCCGCAAGGATTGCACGCTCCAACTTCGACGAATTCGGCCGGGACGATTGGACGTTCGGCTCTGGAGTGGAACTGATCTGGCAGATCAATCCGGACTTCCGGGCGACGACCTCCGTCTATTATGACAGGAATGATACCGATTCCTTCGGCAATTTCAACGAATACAAATCATGGACTACCGGAGTCGGAGTAGGTCTTCAATGGTCGTTTTGAGAATCAGCAAACCTTCAAATTTTAAAATCATGAAAATCGTACAAATTTGCGCAGTATCCGGATTGTTCATCAGCATGGCCAACGCGGCTCCACTTAAGTCCGCGGTGGTGACCACGGTGGTGAATGACGTCAAGCTCAGCGAGCGATCGGAAGTCGCCAAGGTGATTGGAACCGGTCAGACCATGGGTGGTTCCTCCACATTGCTTACCGGCAGGAAATCGCGGGCGGCTTTGACATTCCCGGACAAGACCGTGTCACGTGTCGGAGCCAACTCCGTTTTTAGATTCAGTTCCGGATCCCGTGATATGGAGATCAAGCAGGGTTCTTTCCTGCTGCAAGTCCCCAAAGGAGCTGGCGGAGCCACCATCCGTACCTCAACCGTCGTCGCCGGAATCACCGGCACGACCACCATGATGGAATACAATCCCGGCATTTCGCTCAAGTTCATCTGCTTGGAAGGCACCGCAAAACTGACAAACAAAAAAGGGGATAAGGTTCAAATCCCCCGCGGCAAGATGATCATCATGCATCCGGATGCACTTAAATTTCCACGTCCCGTCATGGTGGATGTGAAGAGAATGGTGAAAACCTCTGCGCTAGTGGAAAAGGATACCTTTGGCGATCTCGAACCCGAGGCCGAGGCGGCGATCGAGGAAACCATTGCCGAGCAGATGGAGGGGAAACGTGATGGAAGCCTTCAAGCCGCAGGGCAGGATGAGGGTGGGGATATTCAGGATAATGGCCGCAGGATGCTTTCCGAAACTTATAGTAGTTATAGTCAATAATCAACGAACCAAGGGCGGTGGAGTTCCCTCCGGCTAATGACTTGCTCTCAGGTGGCGTCCCGGCCATGATCGTACAATGCGCACGCGCAGGAGGTTTGCTTTTTCTCCTTGCTCTCATCTGTCCAGGTTCCTAGCTTACGTAAAGACTTCGTACAACCGCAACTAAACACATGCTATTTAAAATCACTACCCTCAGTTTGATCGGCGCGCTGGCTGCGCAAGCCGATATCCTCACTTCCACCCAGCGGTTTTTCGGTATGGGCGGGCAGGCTCCCAGCTACACAGAAGATGAGCAAGAGCCAAGGGCTACCTACGGTCTTGCCCAGATCCCCTACTCAGATGCCGATTCTGATCTCGGGATTCAGGAAGTCCTTCTCGAAAACACGGGGAATGACCCGATCTTGTTTTATTTTAGCACTTCGATCCTCCGCACCGACAGTGCGCCAAGTGCAAGCGCCCCCACCGATGAGTCCTCATGGATCTCCGCATCACGGATGTCCCTCTCGTGGAGGCCTCAGTTGTTTCATGGTTGGTTTGCAGACCTCGGAGTCGGCGAGGACGTTTACAGATATGACCGCGCTGATTCCGCTGATAACGAGAATTTCAATCTGAGGGCGGGTGTTTACAAGAACCTCGCGGATTTCGATGACACCGTATTTTTTGCGAGATACGAGTATCAGAGGATCACCTTCGGATCCCTGCAGGATGGAAACTACAATGCGCAACGTATTCGCACCGGTCTCCAGAAGACCCTTTGGGCAATACCGCGCCACCAGTTGACTGGCAGTCTTAGCGGCGCTTATGAATGGTCAGCGCGCCCCGATACCCTGGAGCGCAATGAACTGGGTGTGGATCTGGCTTATCGGTATTCCATCGTCGATAACATCTACACCGTCTTGTCCACCCGCGTATCGAGCTACGACTACGATCAAGGCGACCGCGAGGATCTCACCCTTGGTGCGATGTTGGAGCTAATCTGGCAAATCAGCCCGAACGTTATGGCCACCGCATCGGTCAGCTTCGACAAAAACGATTCCGATTCGACTGTCGGATTGGCTGCTTTGAATGATTATGAAGCATGGTCGGCCGGATTGGGTCTCGGGCTCAACTGGTCATTCTGATTTTCTAACAACAATTTTAACAACATTATGAATATTCCAGTATTAGTGACAGTAGCGGCGATGGTGGTGGGCGCAGCTCACGCGGCTCCACTCAATTCAGCGATCATGACAAAAAAGATCAATGATGTCAGGATCAGCGAGAGTTCGAAGGAGGCCCGCACGGCCGCGGAGGGTGATCGTCTAACGGGCAGTTCGACCGTGCTTACGGGTCGCCGGTCACGCGCCGAACTAACTTTCCCCGACAAAACGATTACGAGGATCGGAGCGAACGCTGCGTTCCGCTTCAGCTCCGGATCGCGTGATATGGAGATTACTCAGGGGTCGTTTCTGTTACAGGTGCCGAAAAATGCAGGTGGTGCCACGATCCGCACCGCCACGGTAACGGCTGCTATCACCGGAACAACCACCATGATGGAATACAATCCCGGAGAGTGGATGAAGTTCATCTGCCTTGAGGGAACTGCCAAACTCAGCAATACCAAGGGTGATAAAATTGTCGTTCCCCCGGGCACCATGATCGTAATGCCTCCCGATGCGGCCAGATTCCCACGCCCTGTCGTCGTGAATATCAAGAAGCTTGTCATGACTTCCCTATTGCTCGACGAGGCTAGTTTCGACGCTCTTGACGAAGCAGCTTTGGCGGCGATCACTCAGACGGCACTCGATCAGTTAGGGGCGAAGCGCGATGGCAGCCTTATTCCCGGCTATATCGTGGAACCGGGGCAACTGCCTGGAGGCGATGGCTCACCCGGTGGTCCCGGCGGCGACCGCACCGTCATTGACACCGTTGTGACCCCTCCAAGAACCAGGCCTCATGATAGTCCGTTTCCCGATTAGCTGCGCTGATTGCGGCCCATCACGCAGTAAGGATACAATTTTTTGATCCATCATCGGCTTTCACCCAACGGGTGGAAGCCGCTTTTTTTGGTAGGATTCCTGTTTTGAAAGTTGAGGGCGGGGAGCTGGAAGGTAAGTCTACGGCATGGCGAAAGTGATGGTGGGTTTGTCCGGCGGTGTGGACAGCGCGGTGGCGGCGGCGCTGCTCGTGGAGCAGGGGCATGAGGTCGTTGGCGGATACATGAAGAACTGGATGAACGAGGAGGGTATTCCGGGGGATTGCCCATGGGAGCAGGATATCGAGGACGCTCGTTCCGTGGCGAAGGCTCTGGGCATCGAGTTCCGGGTAATCGACCTCGTCGAAAGCTACCGGGAAAAGATCGTGGAGTATCTGGTCAACGGATACGAGGAGGGCCTGACGCCGAATCCAGATGTCTGGTGCAACCGCGAGATGAAATTCGGTGTGTTCCTCGACTACGCGGTGAGCCAGGGTTTCGAGTCAGTGGGCACGGGACATTATGCCAGGCGGCGGGTTCTTTCCAACGGACATGCGGCGGTGTTGCGCGGCGCGGATCCGAACAAGGATCAGAGCTATTTCCTTTCACTAATGACGTCCTATCAGGTGGAGCACGCCCTTTTCCCGACCGGCGAGATGCTCAAGCCGGCGGTGAGGGAAACGGCGCGGAGGTTCGGCCTGCCGGTGGCGGAGAAAAAGGATTCGCAGGGGATATGCTTCCTCGGGCAGGTCAAAATGGGCGATTTCCTCGCGCACTATCTTCCGGATAATCCGGGCGAGATCGTTGATACGGAAGGGCGCGTGATGGGAGCTCATCGCGGCCTGCACTTCTACACCATCGGCCAGCGGAAAGGTCATGGCGTTGCCTCGCCAAAGGAGAGCATGGCCTACGTAGTGGTCGGGAAACGCGCGGCGGAGAACCGCTTGGTGATCGGCTGGGACCGCGAGGATACGGACGGGCTCTATTCGAAGGAGTGCCTTGTCGGCAGCATCTCCTCGATCAACGAGGAAATCGCTTCGCTGAAACGCACCGAGGCGCAGCCGCGATACCGGGCCAAGCCCGAGCCTGCGGGAATCTCGGCGGTGGACGGCGGCAGGTTACGGCTCGTTTTCGAAAAAGCGCAGCGGGCACTAGTGCCGGGGCAGATCATGGCATTTTACGATGGGGGCAGGTTGCTCGGCGGCGGGGTGGTGGAGGGAGTTTGCTAGAAGCGGTATCGAAAGCCGGAAACCGGTGTCCATGGCCAACGCCGTGGATTTCAGCGAAGGCGACCAAGGGACCGCCCTCAGCGAACGTGTCGGCGCCACCGCCTCCATACCCGCTGGCATCCGCGCTGGCATCCGCCGCCATCAAGACCCTGAACACCATCATCGGACGCATCTACAAAAACGATCCCGCCACCCCTTCAACCCCAATCACCAAAGCGGAAATCACCCCTTGATTTCAACGCCGCATCTACCACAAAGAATTAGGGAAAATGTTAGAATGCGACACCTGGCACCCCAAACACCAAACAATAGAGAAGTGGAGGCGGAGGCGATTGCCGTTCGTCTCTCTCTCGCCCTCTTGCGGGGGCTGCGAGTTTCTGACGACCGATTGACCGGAGAAGAGGCACGAGCGCAGGGATCGAGCGTCGGCAGTGTCTCGCAGGAGGAGGATAGGGTGGTGGGTGGGAAGGCACAAATCATGAATTCCATGCTTCTTCCTTGAGGTTTAAAGTTTGAAATTTAAAGTTTCCCACGTGCTCCTCGACGTTAAGAACCTCACCACCCGCTTCCACACCCGCAACGGCGTCGTCCACGCGGTCGAGGACGTTTCCTTTTCCCTAGAGAAAGGCAAGACGCTGGGGATCGTCGGCGAGTCGGGCTCGGGGAAATCGGTCACCTGCTACTCCCTGCTCGGGCTGATCCCCATGCCGCCCGGCCGGATCGAGCGTGGCAGCGCGATGTTCGGCGGCATCGATCTCCTGAAAGCCTCGGAAAAGGAGCTGCTGAAAATCCGCGGCAAGCGGATCTCGATGATTTTCCAGGATCCGATGACCTCGCTGAACCCCTTCATGCGCATCCGCGACCAGCTCACCGAGCCGCTGGAGCTGCATGAGAACCTGCGCGGAAAGGCGGCGCTGACCCGTGCGATCGACGCGCTCGCCGAGGTAGGTATCCCCGATCCCGAGAAACGGATCAGCTCCTACCCGCACGAATTCTCCGGCGGGATGAGGCAGCGGGTGATGATCGCCATGGCGCTGATCACGAAGCCCGAGCTCCTCATCTGCGACGAGCCGACCACCGCGCTCGACGTGACCGTCCAGAAGCAGGTGCTCGATCTGATCCGCGACCGCCAGCGCGATCTCGGCACGGCAGTGATTTTCATCACCCACGATCTCGCGGTGGTATCGGAAATGTGCGATACGATCAACGTGATGTATGCCGGTCGCATCGTCGAGAGCGCCGCCCGCGCCGACCTTTTCAGCAAGCCGCTGCATGCCTACACGCGCTCGCTTCTGAAATCGATCCCCGCCGCGCAGCCGAAGGGTCAGCCGCTGATCACGATCCCCGGCCTGCCGCCCAACCTTTCCAATCCGCCCAAGTGCTGCGCCTTCCAACCCCGCAACCTCATTGGAGACGCGAAACTCTGTGTCACCGATCACCCGCCGCAGCTCGCCGAGATCCTGCCGGGTCACTTCGCGCAGAACTGCCCGGGCTGCCTGGCGAGCTGAACGCCGCTGCCAAACCCGATGCGAACCCGCCGCCAAATCCTGGAACTGATCCGATTCCTGCCCTTAGTCTGTTTCACCGCCCCATCCGCCGCGGCGGAGGCATCGAAAACCGCAGGATTCGTGGGGAAGCTTGAAAAAGGAACACCGCAAAGGATCGTCCTCTACGGCACCAGCCTGACGGCCGAGGGTCCATGGGTCGGGCAGTTGCGGAAAACGGTCGATGGGAAGTATCCGGGCTTGGCCACATGGATCAACAACGGAGGCTCCGGCAAGGCATCGGACTGGGGGCTGAAGAACCTCAAGGCAAAGGTCATCGACCAGAAGCCCGACGTGGTGTTCATCGAGTTCTCCATGAACGACGCGGCGCCGAAGCTCAAAGTCTCACGCGAGCAGGCGCGGGAAAATCTTTTCAAGATGGTGGCGAGAATCCGCGGCGCGCAGCCGCACTGCGAGATCATCCTGCAACTGATGAACCCGGCGGATGTCGATGTAGGAGGAAAATTCAGCCCACGCCCCGATCTAAGGCTGTATCAGAATGACTACCGCGACTTCGCCGCCGCGAACGGCCTGCTCTGCATCGATCACTTCCCCGCCTTCCAGTCTCAACTCGACAAAGGCTCCGATGCCTACCGCCTCTACGTGCCGGACGGCGTCCACCCCAACGCCCAGGGATGCGAGAGTTTCCTGATACCGACATTGCTGAAAAACTTGGGTATTGTGCGGCAAGATGCCGACTGATCCATGAAGAGCAGATTGATGATTCGCTCGATGGTCAAAAAAAGCCACAAAAAAAGCCATGCTTTTTGAAGAAAGCCTTGCAGGGGTTGTGAGGAAGGGTAAAATCAGGGCGAAATGAGCCGAAATAACCGTGTGAGATGGGTTGCGCCTTGGAAGAATTCGCTGGAGAAACCGGAAATCTACCACGCGATTGGACGGGTCGTGGGGCGTGGTTTCCTGCTGGGGGAGGAGGAGCGGGAGCATTTCCGGATGTTGATGCGGATGTGCGAGAAATTCACGGGCTGCCGTGTGCTGACTTACTGCCTAATGTCCAATCACTTCCACATCCTGCTGGAGGTGACCCCGGTTCCCGAGGGCGGGATTTCGGATGAGTTTTTGTTCCAACGGCTGGGCGTTTTCTACGGCGAGGCGCAGGTGGCGGAGATTGCTAGGGAAATGGAGGAAGCGGCGGCGGTGCGGGAGCGCGGGGAATTTGAGCTGGCGCCTGTGGACGATGAGGGTGTGCCTTTGACTCGGGAAGCCGAGTTGGCGAGGGCGAAAAGTGAGGCGGCAGGACGAGTGTCGGAAATCCGCAGCCGCTACACGCGACGCATGCATGACCTGAGCTGGTTCATGAAATCCCTGCTGGAGCGCTTCACGAAATGGTTCAACGGCAAGCACAAGCGCAGCGGGACGCTTTGGGAAGACCGTTTCAAGAGCGTGATCGTGGAAAGCGGCGTGGCGGCGCGGACGATCGCGGCGTATATCGACCTCAATCCGGTGCGGGCGGGGATGGTTTCCGATCCTGCGGATTATCGTTGGAGCGGGTATGGTGAGGCGATTGGCGGCGGGAAGAAGGGAAACGGGAAGAAATCGCGGGAGGGGATCGTGCGGGCTTGCATGAGCCACAAAGGGGCGGGATTTGAGGTGGAGAAATGGAAGGAGGTTTCAAGGATTTACCGCCGGGCGATGGGGATGGCGCTCGGCAGGAAGCCTTCGCAGACACAAGACTTGGAGACACAAGACACAAGAAAAGAAGGTAGGTCGGCGTGGATGAATGATGCGGAGTATTTGGAGACCGGGGCAGACAGGCGTCAGCCTCTCCCAGAACTTTCGATGGCGAAGATGCTGAGGTGTCGGGTGAGGTATTTCACGGATGGGGCGGTGATCGGGAGCAAGGAGTTTGTGAATGAAGCATTCGCGGGGGCGCGGGAGAGGTTTACGGAGAAGAGGAAGGACGGGGCGCGAAGAATGCGCGGCAGCGGTGCTCCGACGAAGGGGGTGTTGTGGAGTATGCGGGATCTGCGGGTCGGTGTGTAAAAAGACATAAGACGCAAGATAAGAGAAAAAAGCCCGCAACCGAACTGACGGAAGCCGGCAAGAAGCTGGAGGGGGCTATTCGGAAACACTCGCAGGGCTTCGCAAGGAGATTGCGGAGTCCCTATCTCAGCTTGCCGCCGGGGATCTTGCGGCGCTTGGGCAGGCGGCCGAGGCGCAGGCGGCGGCGAATGCGGCAATGGATAATCTGGCTGAGATCGAAACCGCGAAAGCCCTTGTGGAGCACGCCAAGGGGAAATGGATCGGAGGGGCGGAGAGGGGCATCGCCGCGGCGAGGATGGCGCTTCGAGATGCCAAGAACGATGAGGAGCGGAAGAAGGCGGCGGTTGTCCTCCCCAAGGGAAACACCCCGCAGCTCATGGTGATGAAAGGTTTCGATAAGGGATCGCTGCTGCATTGCGCCCGTGAGCTTAGGAACGAGGTGAGCTTCGAATACACGCTGGATGCCGGGCGAAGCGGAAATTACGCGCTCGCGGCAACGGTCGTGACAGTGCATTCGGATCAAAAGCTGCGCCTGTCTGTGAACGGGGCGGAGGAAGCCGTCGAGATCGCCCTGCCCTACGGTGCCGGCATGGAAGTGCAAACGGAGCCGGTGGAGGTCGCGCTTGTCCAAAGCCGGAACGTCCTCCGCTTTACCCGCCCCGCACCCGGCGAGGGCATGACGATACTGGATTTTACGCTCAGGCCACTGCGGTGATGGATACAGGTAGTATGAACTGTGAGCGTAGCGATGGATTCGATGGATTTGTAATCCGCAGGAGGGCGGTGGGCGAGGTTCAATAGGGTTCAATATTTCCGAATATTTCCCGATTGACAGCCCCGGAACGGCTGCCTAGCTTTCGCGCCCCTTCGGTGGGTGCGCTCCCGCAACCGTCCCGAGGGTTTCCCTATTAACGAAATGAAGACATTTTCCGCCAAGCCAAACGAGATCGAACGCAAATGGTATGTGATCGATGCCAAGGGCAAAGTTCTCGGCCAAGTTGCTGTTGAAGCCGCACGTTTGCTGCGCGGCAAACAGAAGCCCACTTTCACCACCCACGTTGACACCGGCGATTTCGTAATCGTCATCAACGCCGATCAGGTTGTGCTCACCGGTTCCAAGGAGACTGATAAGATTTACACCCGTTTCTCAGGATACGTCGGCGGCAAGATCGTTGAAACGGCACAGAAGCTCCGTGATCGCCGTCCCGTTCTCATGATCGAGCGCGCCGTCTGGGGAATGATCCCGAAGACCCGCCTCGGCCGCGCCCAGTTCGGTAAGCTCAAGGTTTACGCCGGCGAAGCACATCCTCACGAGTCCCAGCAGCCCGTCGCCTTCGAGATTCGCTGAGTTAATTTTTTTCCATCATCATCATGCCTGCCACCGAAACCAAAAGCTCCACTGGCCGCCGCAAGACTGCGGTCGCCCACGTCTGGGTCAGCGAAGGAACCGGAGAAATGACCATCAACAGTCTTTCCTTCGAAGAATACCTCCCGACGATCGATCTCCAGAACTCCGTCATCGCGCCTTTCCAAGTCTTGAACATGGTTAACAAGTTCGACGTGAAAGCCATCGTCAAGGGCGGTGGTAAGCACGCGCAGGCCATCGCGATCCGTCACGCAATCTCCCGCTCGCTCACTCTCTTCGACCCCGAGCACCGCAAGTTGATCAAGCCCGAGGGCTTCCTCACCCGCGACCCTAGGATGAAGGAACGCAAAAAGCCCGGTCGTCCCGGTGCCCGCGCCCGCTTCCAGTTCTCCAAGCGTTGATCTGGCGAAACCCTCACTTTCAGAAAGCCGCATCGCAAGATGCGGCTTTTTTTTGCCCATTATCCAAAAACTTCTTCCTATCTCCGGGGTTTTGGACGAGTTACTAAACATGAATATGAAAGCGAATTTATTGATTCCGGGTGTGGCGTTGGCGATCGGGTTGGGTATCGGCTTCGGCGTGGGGAAATCAGGTGCCGGTTCCGCTGGTGATGCGGCGAGTGCCGATGCGAATGCAAGGACACGCTCAGGCGACCGATCCGGTGCGGATGGCGATGGGGCTTCTGCCCGTGATAAAAAGGTGCGTTCCGTGGAGGATATCTACCTACGGCCGGGGCAGAGCAACCGCATACAAGGCCTGCTTGATTTCTACTCCAACCTCAGCGCCGACCAGTTCTCCACCGAGGCGGAGAAGCTTGAAGCTCTTCCTTTTAATGAGCGCATTCTCGCGTCCGTTCTTCTTTTCGGGAAATGGGCGGAGGTCGATCCGACCGCAGCGATGTCGTTCACAGATTCGATGGGCTTCGCCGGTGCTTTCGTGCGTCCCACCGTATTGCAAGGTTGGGCAAGCACGGATCCGGTCAACGCGGCGAAATACTACACCGAGAACACAGCGCAGTTCGCGATGATGAACCTGATGGGCGGACGCGGATCCCGCGGAATGGGCGGCCAGGGAGCGGCTGGAATCATCGCCGGCGAGTGGGCAAAGCAAGATCCCTCGGGTGCGATGGAGTGGGCTACCGGTTTGAAATCAAATAACGGAGATGCGATGACCGCCGTGATCACGCAGGTAGCGAAGACCGACCCCGCGAAAGCGGCGGAAATGGTGGGAGGTATGGCTGCGGACGACCAAGGCGGTGCCTACGAGACGATCGCCCGGCAATGGGGTGCGAAGAATTTTTCCGAAGCGGCAGCATGGGCGAACGGCTTGCCTGAGGATCAAAGAAGCGATGCCATGTCTGCGGCGATCGAAGGTCTGGCGCAAAGCGATCCCGTTAGCGCCGCTGCCGAGATTTCCAAAATGACTGATGCCGATGCGCTGCGCGACGCCGTGCCCACCGTTGCGAAGAATTACGCGAGAACGGATGTGCGGGGATCAATCGATTGGCTCAACAGTCTGAATAACGATGACGCCAAGATCGACTCGATGCGCGAGGTCATGCCGATCTGGGCATCTTCTGATAGCGAGGCGGCTCTCGGTTTTATCAGAACACAGACCTCACCAGGCGTGAAAGACAGCGCTGCGGAAAGCTACATCTGGAGCAATCGCACCTCCAAGCCCGCCGAATTGGTGGAGGTCGCGGGAATGATCACCGACGAGGGCAGCAGAGGCCGGGCGACGGGAATTGTCGCGGCGCGCTGGATGCAGGAAGACAAGGCTGCCGCCACGGAATTCATCAACGGAAGCGACGCGATCGGCGACGACATGAAGGAGCGCTTGCTCAGCGGTCGTCCGATGTGGGGCGGAGACCGTCGGGGACGTTAGGGTCTTTGTATCCGATGTTGAATGTGAGAGGAGTTGTTCGATCCGCCGTAGTTAGAAACTTCAGAAACTTGGTGCCATGAAAACGATCCTTATCCTCGCAGCAACCCTGTTCGCATCCCTTTCAACATCGGCTTTCGCCGATCAGGAGAAAGCTCGCCTCGCGGAGCTGGATGCCTTTTGGGCGGAGGTTTCGCGCACCGTGAAGGAGGGTGATTTCGTCGGATATTCCGCGACATGCCATCCCGAGGCGGTGCTCGTCACCGGTACGAAGAAGTTGAGCTATCCGCTGACCCAGGCGTTGGCGCGTTGGAAAAAGGAGTTCGACGACACGAAATCCGGTGCGCGCGAGTCGAGTGCCTCGTTCCGTTTTTCCCAACGCCTCGGCGACGCCACGACTGCGCACGAGACCGCCATTTTGCTCTACTCATTTCGCCAAGGTGGCGGGGAATTGAAACATGAATACATCCACCTCGAAGCCCTGCTGCTGAAGAAGGAAGACGGATGGAAGATCATCATGGAATATCAGAAAGCGCTCGCCACCGAAGCGGAGTGGAAGGCGCTGGAGTGAGCGTCAGCCGCATGATTCCGGAACATGCGGATCAATCACCCGGTAATCTCCGGGAGCGAGATCTTCGGGCAAAACATACGGGCCGATGGATTCACGGTGAAGATTCGTTACGCGGATTCCGAAGCGCAGGAACATGCGTTTGATCTGGTGGTGCTTGCCTTCGTGAATGGTCAGACGGCAGGAAGTTTCCGATAGGGAAAGAAAGACGGCAGGTTGTGTGCGGATCTTTTCCTTCGCGAAGGACATGCCGTCGCGGAACGCATCAATGGCCTCGGAGGTGATGGTCAGGTCGGTTTCCACGAGATAGGTTTTCGGAACTCTGTTTCCCGGACGCGTGAGGGATTCCGAGAAAGCGCTGTCGTTGGTGAGAATGACGAGACCCGTCGTCGCGCGGTCGAGGCGGCCAGCGAGATGGAGCTCGGATGCCCATGGTTCGCGGATCAGATCGATCACCGTGCGGTGGGTCGGATCGGAGGTGGCGGAGAGGATGCCGGCGGGTTTGTGGAGGAGGATGATGCGGCGGGTGTTGGCTTGGAGGATTTCGCAGGCGGCGATGAGGTGGTCGAATTTTCCCAAAGGGGTGGTGCCATCGGTGACCGGATCGCCGTTGAGGATGACTTCGCCGTTTTCTAACAGTTTCTTCGCATGGCGTTTGCCCAGACCGGATCGTTTGGCGATGAATTGGGACACGGTCATGGCTGCGTGGGGGAAGTCAAGGAGCTGCAATTCGGATGCCTGTGTCTTCTAGAAGAGAGCGTGAGAGCTTGAGGGTGATGAGGGCATTGGGGCTGTCGCCGTGGACGCATAGGGTTCTCACTTTCAGTGGGATGGTGTTTCCGGAGAGGGTTGTGACCACCTGCTGATTGGCGATTTTGAGGGCTTGTAACGCCGCTTTGTTGACGGATTCAATCATCGCTCGGGGATCCGAGCGTGGGCAGAGGTTGCCGTTGTCGAGATAACGGCGGTCGATGAAACCCTCTCCGCAGGTTGTCAGCTTGATCGCGGCAGCGGCTTTGATGAGTTCACCGTGCGGAGGGCAGTAGAGGATGGTGTCCGGCTGCACCTCGGCGATGGTAGCGACGAGGGCCGCCGCCATGGATTCGTTTTCGTTAGCTTGGTTGTAGAGTGCGCCGTGCGGTTTGACGTGGTGAAGCTGCGGGTGGAATTGCAGGAAGCGCTCGAGTTGGCGCAGGATGAGGCTGCGGATCTCGTCATCGGAAAGCATCATCGGTTTTCTCCCAAAATTTTCCGGATCTTCGTAACCGGGATGGGCACCGATGGCGACCTGTGCCTGCATGGCGAGGCCGACGGTGCGCCGGATGCTTTCCTCGTCTCCGGCATGTCCGCCGCAGGCGATGTTGACCGAGCTGGCCAGCGCCATCAGCTCCGCGTCCTGTTCGCCGCCTTCGCCGAGATCCGCGTTGAGGTCGATCGTTTGCATCAGGTGAGTTTCATCATCAGGCCGGTGCTGAGAAGGCTGAGGTCGCGCTGCAGTTCGTTCCATGCCTGCCGAGCTTCGTCCAGATCGACTTCGCGAAAACGCACCTGCGTCCCCGGCCAGGCGCGAGCGAGTTTGGGGATGTCCGCCGAGATGATGTGGCCGATCTGCGGGTATCCGCCGATGGTCTGGCGCTCGCTCATCAGGACGATGGGCTGTCCGTCTGGCGGAACTTGCATGGAACCGACGACCACCGGTTGGGAAACCATTTCGCGGGGTTCTTTGAGATCCAGCTTGGAGCCTTTCAGGCGCGTGCCCGTTCGGTCTGAAGTCGGATTGATTTCGTAAAAGGATTCCGAGACCAAGCGGTGGGCTTCCTTGGTGAACCATTCCGCCTGCATCCCGCGCAGGTAGCGCAGTTCGATCAACCGGCCTTCGGGGCGAGGCCATGAGATGTGCCATTTGGCGGTGACGGGAGAAGTGCCTGCCTTGCCGATGGGCAGGATATCTCCGGCCAGCAAGGTGCGTCCTTGATGTCCTCCAAAAACCGCCCGCAGATCGGTGGCGCGGCTGCCGAGCGATTTCGGCACATCGATGCCACCCGCCACGGCGATATAACCACGCAGATGGCACATGCGGCTACGGAGATCGATCTGCTCGCCTACCTTGATCTCGTGGGGTTTCCCGGAGGTTTCGTCCGCCCAGCCGACCCAAGCCACACGGGCATCCGTACCAAACCGCAGCAAGGGTCCGGTCATGGTGCATTCGATGACCGCGGCTTCGTCCGGATTACCGACGAGGCGGTTGGCGATGGAGGCCAGCACCGGATCGGCGGCACCTCCGGGAGAGACGCCGAGGTGCTGGCGACCCCACCTGCCGTGATCCTGGATCGAACTGAGAGCGCCCGGTTCGATGACCTGAATGCCAAGGTCCACGGCTTCAGGCGAAGGGGGAGCGGGTTCAAATTCCTTCAGCGCATTGACTTCCACGAAGCGCACCTTGTCGCCGGGTTGCAGCAGGGTGGGTGGCTCGCGATGGGGATCGAAAAGGATCAGATCCGTGCGGCCGATCACATGCCATCCGCCCTGCGAAGCGAAGGGGTAGATGCCGGCCTGATTTCCGGCGACCGCCACCGAACCTGCCGCCACTTTGCGCGGAGTGGTGTGGCGCGGCTGATGAAGCTGCGCGGGTAGCCCCTGGAGGTAGGGGAAGCCGGGGGAGAATCCGATCGCGGCGACGGTGTATTCCGCGTTGCGGTGAAGCTCGATGGCTTCGGACACACTGAGGCTTTTGGCATCCGCCAGTGCCAGTAGGTCGGGGCCGTAGTGCTCACCGTATGCCACGGGGATGGTAATGGTGCGGCTTTGAAAGGGTTGCCTTTCACCAGGCACGTTGAGAGGGAGCGAGGTCAGGTGGTCGAGCACCATCTGGCCGTCGGCGGGATGGAAATGCACCGCGATTGTGTCGAAGGAAGATACGATATCGACGATCTCGGGGATGGGATGAAGCTCCAGCACCCGGCGCAAGCGGAGAACCAACTCCAGCTTCGTTTCCGGAGACGAGCCGCCGGCCTTGAACAGCCAGGCCGAGTCTCCGAGCGCGTGTAATCCCATGGCGTCAGGATGGCACAGACTACGGGAAACTTTAAACTCTAAACTTTAAACCCGAAGGAAGAGGCTTGATGATTCGCCTATGAAGTTGGCGCGGTTGGGGGACGGGGCGGAAATTTTCCACACCTTGCAGGGTGAGGGGGTGAGCATGGGTGCGCCTGCGGTGTTCGTGAGGCTGTCGCTTTGCAACCTTCACTGCGTGTGGTGCGACACCGAGCATACGTGGAACTTCGAGGGGACACCGTGGAAGCACGAGAAGGATGCGGTTCCGGGTTACGCGAAGCACCGCAAGGAGGAGGTGATCATCGAGATGTCCCCGGAGGGAATTGCGGAGATTGTGCGGGGCTTCGGCTGCCATCGGGTGGTGTTGACCGGGGGGGAACCGCTTTTGCAGGAGGCGGGGTTGGTGGCGCTGATGGCGGTTCTTCGCGGTGATGGGGAGGAATGGTTTTTCGAGATCGAGACGAACGGGACGATTTTGCCGGGGGCGGATTTTTTCGGGGAGATCGGTCAGATGAATGTTTCCCCGAAGCTGGCCAACAGCGGGATGGTCGAGGAGATCAGGCTGAAGCCCACGGTGCTCGCAGGGCTGGCGGCGACGGGCAAGGCGTGGTTCAAGTTCGTGGTGCGGGATGAGGTGGACATCGCGGAGATTCGGGTGCTGCTGGAGAGGACGTGTATTCCGGGAAACCGGGTGATCCTGATGCCGGAGGGACGGACGGTGGAGGCGTTGGACAAAACGGCTGTATGGTTGGCGGAGCGATGCCGGGATCTCGGGTTTCGTTTTTCCGACCGGCTGCACGTCAGGCTCTGGGGCGACAGGCGAGGGGTTTGAAGAGGAGGGGGGGGTGGGGGCTTTGGCAAGAGGGGAAAATTCTGCGAAACTTTCGGGTGGATCGGGTGTTTGAGTGGGTGTAAAACGATGAATATGAGCGATCAGGAAGACTGGAGCGATGAAAATGCCCACAAGGACGCCACCTGGGAGATGCTTGGAAAAGCAGCGCCCAAGAAGGCGAGCGGGCGCTTTGCGGACGATACCCTGCGCGCCGTAAAACTGCTTCCCGAGGCCGATTCGTGGTGGCCGAAGGCGCTCAGTTTTTCCCCGTGGATCGCCATCGCCGCCTGCGGTGCGCTGGCTGCTTTTCTTTTCCTGAACCCTGCTGAGCATGGGAATGACGGATCTTCGACCGTTGCGCATGTGACCGATGATGCCGAGCAATGGATCGAGATCGAGGCTGTCGCCGAGGAGGAGATGATCGCCGCGGCCGCCGATCATCTCGACCGATTCAGCGACCAGGAGTTGGTGACTCTGATTGGGTTTTAGGCGGGTTCGTTTGGAACAGAAGTATCCGCTCCCAAAGTGCGGCGCGTTCCGGCTGCCTAGTCGAGTATTGCCAACTAATATGGGTTGTTGGATAATCGTTTCCTCGTGAGGATGCGCACACTGAAATCGGAGTTTGGGTCAAAGCCAACAACGGGCAAGATCGTGATCTGGAACGAGGCCAAGGGATTCGGCTGGGTGGATTCCGGGGATCAGAAGTTGTTCTTTCACTCGCGCGAGTTCGCGGGGCGTGCGTTCGCGGTGGGCCAGCAACTCAGCTATATGGTTGGCAGCGACAAAAAGGGTCGTCCGTGCGCGAGATCGCCAGAGGGCGCGGCGCCCGAAAGAATTTCCGTTTCGGCGTGGACGTTGCTCATCGCGCTTATGGTAGTGCCGGTAATGGGGTTGACGCACCTCCCGGTCCCATGGTGGTGGCCAACCGTTCAGGCTATTGCGTTATCCGCCGCGACCTACCGGCTCTACTCCTATGACAAGCGGCAAGCGGTGAGGGGAGGCTGGCGAGTGCCGGAAACAAGCCTCCATCTCGCCGAGATCGCGGGTGGTTGGCCGGGTGCGTTTCTCGCGCAGCGGCGCTTGCGGCATAAGTGTTCCAAGGGAAGATATCTCGCGATCTATTGGTGCATCATCGTGCTGCACCAGTTGGCGGGGCTCGACTTTGTTCTCGATCATCGCCTGAGCGGAGATCTCTGGAATATGATGGGCGAAGTAAAAGTGTTCGAAGGCTAACCGAAGCTCAGAGCGGCTTGGGCGGGAGGAGGCCGCCGTCGATCTCAACATCCTGGATTTCGGGAAGATCGGGTTCCTTGAAAGTGCCGGGCATAAATGACCAGAAGGATTTCTTGCGCTCGAAAGCGAGTGCGCGGTCTTTGCCGAGGGGCATTTCCTTGAGATCCTTTTCACGAACCTCGACGACATTGATCCTAGACGGACGAAGGTCGGAAATTGAGAATTGGCTGATTCCGGCGGTGGCCTTGGCGGTCGTATTTTTGACGGCGTCCACAGCTCCACAAGAAGTCAGTAGGAGGGATGCGGCGCATCCGGAGAGGATGGGTTTAATCATGGCTGAAGAGAAGTTTGGATCTTCGAAACAGTGCTACTCTCTGCCACGGAACCGGTTTTGTCCAGAACCCGTTTTTGTGGCGATTTTGTCACCTGGGTTTGAGGATCAGGAAATTGCGCACAGGGCGGTTCAGTATGCTACGGCGTTCGAATGGGCCGCCGGGAATTTCGGAGGAAACGAAGAGGTCTGTGGAGCGTCCGCCATCGAGGTTGAGTGCGTGGCGGACTGACCAGGGGACGGGCGACTGCGAGGCGAGGGCTTCGCCGAGGGCGGCGAGGGAGCAGGAGGACGTCTTGCCGATCCACCAACGCGTGCTGCCATCGGTAAGTAGAATGGAGCGGACGGCGGATTTCCCCGCATCAAGGCCACTGACGGCACTACCATTCTCCACGAGCAGAGGACCGGCCTGAATCAGTTCGCGCGCGCCCGCGAAAGCGGCGGGGGAACTGCGGCGAGAAATGGAAAGCTGTCCGGAGGCGCTTTCCGCAAAGATGCCGGAGCCGAGCGAAGAGACGGAGTTCCAAGCGCCCGCACGGTCGCCTTTCGAGATGACGAGACCGAGGGGATTTCCCTCAGGGGTGAAGAAGCCGGCGTTCAGGGCGAGCAGAGCGTTGTGTTGCCGAGCGACGCCCTGCGAGGTGCCGAACGATGAAGCCAGCCCGTTTGGTTGGTCGATGACCAGTAGGCGGTGGCTGCGGGCGTCGAAGGACACGCCCTCGAAATCGATGCCGCGAATGAACATGCGGGTGAGCGCTGGTAACTTGGCAGGGGAGGAGGGAGTTTGGGGAACTGGCGGAGCGAAGACGGCGGGCACGGCGGGATCGGATGGCGGCGCGGGAAAGGCTTTTTCCCGGATTGCATCGAGCGGGGTAGCGGGTCGGCAGGCGCAAAGGACGAAGGCAGGCAGAGAAAGGGCGGCAAGGGAGCGAAGCATGGGGATACCTAACCGCGGATGTCGGCGGTTTACAAGCGTCAGTCCGGATGTGTCTGAGCCGCAGGAGGGGTGTTTCGAAAGTGCTGGTTACATGCATTGAAAAATCCTGCGACGAAATGAAAGAATGAAAGAATGCTTGGCATGATCCGGGGAATAATTAGCTTCGTTATTTACCTAGTGATTCGCCCCCCCAAAAAAAAGCGATGTTTTACACCAGCAGCGGCACCCTATCGCCCGCGTTTCGGTTGTGTCGGCGTGCCCAGTGGATTCGAAATTTTTCGAGCCTTTTGGTTGCCGTCATTTGTCCACAGCCCTGCGTGCGTCTGTGTAAACCATGAAAAAATCACCCACCCGTGGGCAGGGACAAAGACCCCGCTCAGTAAATCACCTCTCACGAAGTGGCTAAACGACGCACCCGTCCCGCTCCCTCCATCTCTCCAAAACCCACTATGAAAAACTCACGTTTCACCCCCTACCCCAAAGCCATCATCGCGCTCCTCCTGCTCTGCGGGGTTGCGCTCTTCCTTTTCCTCAGCAGGCATGCCAAGGAGCAAAGGTCGCAGGCGGCATCCCATGAAAACCGCCAGGCCGAAGACACCCGGCCTGCGACGGCGGACCGCACGGAAAAGACGAAGGCGGGCCGCAGCAGGGTTGATTCAGGCGAATCCGCCTCAAGGACGGCAAGAGCCTTGCTTTCGGCGGAGAGGACGGCCGCCCTTGCGACGGGCAAGGAGGAGTTCGACCGCTTCAACGGCTGGGTGGTTCGCTATCTCTCCGCATCGGCGGAGGACAGGGCGGCGATGCTCCCTGAGGGAGTGGCGTTCGCCGAGGCGCGGCGCACGGCGCTGGCGGATCTCATCCAGTCGGATCCCCGGAGCGCGATCGCATTTGCCATGCCTCCTGTGATTCGGCAGGAACTACCCGGGGAGGTTGTGAATCGCCTTGAGGAACGCGTGAACGAGCATGCGTTTTTCGGTGTGTTGGGAGTGGTTCCGAAGTCGGGTGCAGGGGGCACTCCGGCCTACCGCCGCGAAGTGCGGACCGATGACGGTGGTGTTTACCGCGCCAGCACTTTCGGGGTGCGGAATTCGCTGCCCACGACGAACGGCGCCTACATTGTGGGCATCGCTGTGGATGATTTTCTCGCGGTGGATGAACGCCCGCTGCGTGTGGTGGAAAGCGGTGAGATCCCCAACCACCCGAACAACCTCACCCGCCGCCGCGCGGTGATGTCGGTGGATGCGATGGGCTACACGGCGGGACGGATCATCGACAAATCGCCGACACCGCCCCACGGCATCGTCGAGACATGCCCGGTTTCCGGCAAAAGCACGGTGGCACCGAAAGCGGATGGCGGTGTTCCCGCTCCGGTGACGGAGGAGCAGGTGGTCGTGGAAGCGGGAGGTGAGTTCCATTTCCTTTGCAGCGGCGGTCACATCCTCGGGTTTGAGAACGAACTCGTTGCGCGGGAAGGTGGCAACGGCGGGCCGACCAAACCTACTAGTCTGCCAGCGGCGACTCAGGCCACGGGCTACAAGAGCCACTTGCTCATGCGGGTGGCGTTTCCCGAAGCGCTCAGGGGCAGCGTGACCGAGAAGGAGGGGCACGACCTAGGCAAGAACGTGCAGGACTGGTTCATCGAAAATAGCTACGGCGCGATGAGCTTCATGACCACGGTCTCGCCCCTAATCGTCCTGCCGCGTTCGGAGGCATGGTATAAGGATCAGGACACTGGCGGCAGTGCTTATGAGGTGCTTGCCGACGCTCGCGTGGCAGCCAAACTGGCTGGCTTCGATCCGGTGAACTATGATTTCGACACCGTGATCTATACCGGAACACCCGGTTCTTTCGGCGGGCAGGCCTACGTCGGAGGTAAGGGTTGCTGGCTGAAGTCCGGCACCGGCACGGGCGTCGCCTGCCACGAATACGGACACAATTTCGGGCTCTGGCACTCGAACTTCTGGAGCACGACAAACGGCTCGGTGATCGGCGGCGGCAGCCACGTTGAATACGGCGACAACTTCGATACGATGGGCAGCGCCAGCGCGGGGGATTTGCATTTCAGCGCCTACCAGAAAAACCTCCTCAACTGGATGCCGACCACGGCGTTGCATGATGTCACCGCAAGCGGCACCTATCGGATCCACCAGATGGATCAGCCCGCGCAGGATCCACGCCTGCGCTACGCCATCAAGATCCGCAAGGACGCGGATCGTGACTACTGGGTGGATCTGCGCCAGAAATTCGCCAGCAACGCATGGGTGCAGGGGGGCGTGTTCCTCCACTGGAGCCCGTGGGCGCCAAGCGGCAGCGGCCCGCACCTGCTCGATGCGACACCCGGTTCCATCGATGGAAAGAACGACGCCACCGTGGTGGTGGGACGCACCTTCAGCGACACCGAGACGGGAATCCACATCACGCCGATTTCCAAGAACCTCACCTCTCCGCCGAGCATGGATGTGGTCGTCAACATGGGAACTTTCCCCGGCAACCAATCGCCGGTTCTCGCGTTGGGTTCCGATTCCACCGCCGTGGCCACGGGTGCCCCGGTCGCTTTCACCGCCACCGCTTCCGATCCGGACAGCGACCCTCTCAGCTATGCATGGGACTTCGGTGACAAGAGCTTCAGCACGGCGAACTCCGCGAACGTTTCCAAATCGTGGTTGACCGCCGGTGAATACCGCGTGCGCTGCACTGTTTCCGATATGAAAGGTAAAACGGCCAGTTCCTCGGTCGTCATCCGCGTGGGATCGCCCACCACCTTCCGTATCGACGGAACTGTCACCGCTGCAGGACAGCTGCTGCAGAGCGTGCGCGTCCATAACGGTCTTACGGGAACCAGCTACAGGGAGGCCTATACGGACAGCAACGGCACTTACACGTTGGTGAACCTCGCCGCGGGAACTTACACCGTGGGCACGCAGCTTTACGGCTACACCTTGGCTCCGGCCGGCAGCGCGAGCGTAACCGTCGGGCCGAACAGGACTGGAATGGATTTCACCTCTACGGATCTGCCGCAGGTGGGCATCGCTCTGCAGGACACCGATTGCTCCGAAGGCGCGAATCCCGGAGCTTTCCGCATCTCACGAACCGGCTCCACATCGGCCGCGCTCACGGTGCTGTGCTACACCCCAAGCGGCTCCGCCACGAAGGGCACGGATTACAGCCTTGCTCCCGATACCGTGGCGGTCAGCCCGTTCCAGACCTTCACGATCCCCGCCGGGCAGGAATTCCTGGATGTGATTCTCACAGCCTCTACCGATGCGGCGACGGAGAGTTTCGAAATGGCGAAACTCGAACTGGTTCCCTCGGTGAACTACGTGCTTGGTTCGGCGGCGACCACGATGGTGATCGCGGATGCCAACACCACCAACCCGCTCGTCCGTCTTTCCGTCTCCGACCGCGATGCGATGGAAAGCGGCGATGCGGGGCAGTTCGTGATTGAGCGCCTGGGTTCCACAGCCTCCGCCCTGACGGTGAATTACACGGTCACCGGCACCGCCACCAACGGCAGCGACTACACTTCCATCCCCACCTCGGTTGTCATCCAGGCGGGCGCATCCACCGCGTCGGTCAACGTTTCCCCGCTCCAGGACTCCTCGGTGGAGACGATGGAAACGGTGATACTGATGATCTCAACGAACGCCGCGTATGTTCGCGCCGCATCGAGCGCCGATTTCGCCGGCACCGTGAACCTGCATGACGACGACGCGCCCACGCTCGCCGTCAGCGCCACCGACAGCACTGCCTCCGAGGTGCTGAATGATACGGGCGAATTCACCGTAACCCGCACCGGCGACACTTCGCTGGCGCTAACGGTGAACTACGGCATCACCGGAAGCGCGCTCCACGGAACCGATTACCTCGCCCTTCCCGGAGTCCTCATCATCCCCGCGGGTGCATCGAGCGGCACGGTGCTTGTCACACCCATCAACGACGATATCGGCGAGCCCGCCCAGACGGCTGTGCTCCAACTTCGCGGCTCAGTCGGATATACCATATCTTCGACAAGCAGCGCGACGGTGACCATCAATGACGACGGGGATCTCCCCTACGCATCGGTCGCCGTGACTTCAGGTCCCGCCATCGAGGGCGGAGCCGCTGGAACTTTCCGCATCACCAACACAGGCACCGGCACGGGAAACATCACTGTCCGCTACACGGTGAGCGGAACCGCGACGAACGGCACCGATTTCACCCTGCTCGGCGGCACGGTATCGATGGCCAAGAACACCACCGCCAACATCTCGGTCGCACCGATCCAGGATACGACCATCGAAGGATATGAAACGGTCAACGTCACGCTCACCCCCGATCCCACCTACTCGCTGGCGGTCGATCCCTCGGCTTCGATGAATCTCCAGGACGATGACGCTCCGCAGATCAACGTCTCCGGCACGGACGACGCTTTCAGCGAAGCGAACGGCAGCCTCGCGAAGTTTTTCCTCTCCCGCACGGGAGCCACGACCAACGCGCTTACGGTAAACTACACGATGGGAGGCACCGCCACCCCGGGAGCTGATTACACCGCGCCAAGCGGCAGCGTGACCATCGCCGCAGGTGCGGCGGGAGCCTACGTGGATATCTCGTTGCTCGCCGACGCCCTCGCGGAAGGCACGGAGACAATCATTCTCAGCGTCACGCCCGGCGCGTCCTACTCGGCGGGCTTCGGTTCAACGACCCGCTACATCACGGACGCGCAGTCCGCTTCTGTCGTTACACAGGTGCGTTTCTCAGCGGCCAGCGGCAGCGCCGCCGAGAATACCGGCACCGTGAACATCCCCGTTACGCTGAGTGCCGCGGCGACCGGTATCGTGACGGTGGAATATTTCATCAACGGCGGCACGGCTCTTGGCGGCGGCATGGACTACAGGTTGAGTCCGGGCGTGCTCACCTTCGCGCCGGGTGAAACCTCGAAGAACATCCCTGTCGATCTCCTGATGGACACCATCACCGAGAATAACGAATCGCTCGTGATCGCACTCGCAAATCCGGGCAACTCGAAGCTCGGCACCAGCTCGCACACCCTCACGATCACCAATTTCAGCGCGACGGATACCACACCGCCTTCGGTCGTCGTGACGCCTCCGGGCACAGTCACCGGTGGTTCGCCGATCACCTTCACGCTGACCTTCTCCGAGCCGGTGACAGGACTCACCGCCCCGGAAATTTCCGTCTCGAACGGCAGCGCGAGTCCACTTTCCGGCAGCGGAGCGGTTTACACGATCCCCGTGACGCCCTCGGCGCAGGGTGCCGTGACCTGCCAGGTCACCGCCTCCGCCGCTCAGGATGCGGCGGGCAACAACAGCACCGCATCGAACATTGCAACGGTGAGCTTTGACAACGTGGCTCCCGTCGTCTCCATCGGCGCGCCCTCCGTGGCATCGACCACGGTCGGCCCTGTCAGCTACTTGGTGACTTACTCCGACACGAACTTCGTCTCAAGCACGCTGACCTCGGGGAACATCGCGCTGAACGCGACCGGCACCGCCAGCGGCACGGTGGGTGTTTCGGGCAACGGCTCCACTCGCACCGTCACAATCTCGGGTATCACCGGAGAAGGCACGCTGGGCATTTCCATCGCCGCCGGAACAGCCACGGATACCGCAGGAAACACGGCGGGCGCCGCAGGACCGAGCGCGACCTTCGCGGTGCTCAAGTCCGACCAGACGATCACATTCGGAGCGCTCTCGTCCAAAGTCTTTGGCGACTCTCCCTTCGCGCTGACCGCGACGGCGAGTTCCGGTCTCGCGGTGAGCTACGTGAGTTCCAATCCCAACGTCGCCACCGTTTCCGGAAACACGGTCACGCTGGTCGGGGTCGGCAGCACCACGATCACCGCCTCGCAGGCGGGCGATAACAACTACCAGGCCGCCACGGATGTCTCCCGGAGTCTCTCGGTGGTCAGTGCGCTGACCCTCACATGGGACTCGAACGGAGCAGTCGCCGGCCAGACCAACGGGGCGGGGGACTGGCAGGGTGCGGTTCTCTGGTGGGACGGAGTGGCCAACCAAGCTTGGACTGCCGGTTCAAATGCGATTTTCGGCGGCCCAAACACCGCGGGCGGAGCGGTGACGCTCGCAAGCCCGACGAGCGTGAATGCCATGACCTTCAACCAGTTCACCGGCACCTATACGCTGGGAACCGCAGGTCAGACACTCGCGGTAAATGGAGGCATCAACAAGACCTCAACTTCCGGCGCCGTCACCATCATCAGCCCCGTGACCTTGGGTATCGAGCAGATCTGGGCGAACCATTCGGCCAACGCACTGACCATGTCTGCGACCCTTGATAACGGAGGCAACACCCTGATCATCGACGGCTCCGGCACGAGTAATTTTGGCAACATCGCCAGCAGTGTCATCTCAGGTTCCGGCGGCATCACGATGAATGGAACGGGGCGCCTCTTACTGGGAGGCGGCGCCGTGCCGGTTCACGCCTACAGCGGCACCACCACGCTCAACGCGGGCGTGACCATGATTTCCAACAACAATCTGGGAACCGGCAATCTCACCTTGAATGGCGGCTCGGTGGAAACCTACTGGGCCAGCAATTTCACCCGCGCCCTTGGTTCGGGACCCGGCCAGGTTCAGATCACCGGGGGAGCCAGCGGGTTCGCATTGAACGGCAACACGGGAGCAAGTGTCATTTTTGGCAACAACGCGGCCATCGAAGCGGTTTGGGGCAGCACCCACTTCAATCCATCGACATTGGTTCTCCAAAACCAGTATTCCCAGGGCACCTCCTCCATCACATTGGCGAACAATCTGGATCTGAACGGAACGACCCGCACGATTCAGGTTTCCGGCGGTGTGTCCGGCACGGCCTCGGCCACGCTCTCGGGGGTGATTCGCAGCAGCAGCGGCACGGCCGGTATCATCAAGACCGGCTCCGGTAACCTGATCCTTTCCGCCGCCAACACCTTCGCGGGAGCGATCACCGTCAACGCCGGATCGCTCCAGATCGGCAACAACACGGCGGCCACCTTCACCGGCGGCACCTACAATGGCACCATTTCCGTGGCCAGCGGATCGACCTTCAGGATGTTCAGCTCCGCCAATCAGACGCTGTCCGGCGTGATCAGCGGCGACGGCGGGTTGTCCAAGTCCTATGCCGGAACTCTGACTCTCTCTGCGGCGAACACCTACGCGGGCAAGACCTCCATCACGCCGCAAACCACCGCCGGGGCGGGCACGCTGACCGTATCCTCCTTGAACAGTGTGGTCGGCGGCTCAGCTAGCAGCTCACTGGGGGCGCCGACCACCGTGGCGAACGGCACCATCGACTTCGGGAGCATCAGCGCTCAGGGAGGAGCCACGCTTCGATACATCGGCTCCGGTGAAACGACCGACCGTGTCATCAATTTCCTGTCCAATGGCAGCGGTGCCACCAAGACCCTCGACGCCTCGGGCTCCGGCCTGCTGAAATTCACCAGCGCCTTCACAGGCAGCGGCAGCACCACCAACGCGGTCGCCCTGACGGGAACCGGCAGCGGTGAAATCGTCGGCGGGCTCCCCTTCACTTTCAGCGGCCTCACCAAGTCCGGCGGCGGCACATGGACTCTGGGCGGCACCGTCGGCAACACCGGCGTCACAACAGTCTCGGCCGGAAGACTGGCGCTCGACGCGAGCAACATCCTCCCGAACACGGCGCAGATCGTGATCGCCGCCGCCACGCTCGATACTTCGACTTATTCCGACGCCCTTGGAACCTTGGATGTGACCGCCGCCGCCGCCATCACGCTCGGCACCGGCGGAGCATTGCAGTTTGCGGACAGCAGCCTGGTCGACTGGACCGGCGGCACGCTGAACATCACCGGTAACTTTGTCTCCGGAGCCTCCATCCGTTTCGGTAGCAGCCCTGCCGCTCTCACATCCATCCAGCTCGCCAGGATCTCCGCGGCTGGATTCGGTCCGATGAAACTTGATATCAACGGTTACCTCACCGACGACGCCACAGCACCCACCGTCGCGGCCATCACAGATAGCGTGGGCGGAAGCCCGATCATCATCGGCACCCCTGTCACATACACCGTGACGTTCAGCGAGGCCATACAAGCGAGCACGGTTTCTTCCGCCGATTTCGGCAACGCGGGAACCAGCGCCGGAGTGATCCAGTCTGTCAGCGAAATCTCGTCCGGTGTCTTCTCCGTGCAAGTGACTCCGACAGGTGCGGGAACGCTGCGTCTCAAGGTGATCGCAGGGGCTGTGATCAATGATCTTGCCGGAAATCCCCTGAACACCGGCACGGATATCAATGACGACACCGTCATCACGGTCATGCTTCCGAACACGGCGCCGGTTGCGGTTTCCCAGGACGTCACCACCAACGAAGATACTGCCACGGTGGTCACACTCACCGGCACGGATACCAACAATGACCCGCTCACCTACACGGTCTTGTCGCAGACCGCGAACGGCACGCTCAGCGGCAGCGCCCCGTACCTGACCTACACTCCGAATGCCAACTCGAACGACTCCGATAGCTTCACCTTCACGGTCAATGACGGCACGGACGACTCGGCATTGGCGACGGTTTCCATCACGGTCACTCCGGTCAACGATGTGCCTCTTGCCGTCGCCCAAAGCGTGACCACTGCGGAAGACACCGCGCTGTCGGTCAATCTGGCGGGAACGGATGCGGATCTGGATGCGCTCAGCTACGCAGTCGTCAGCCAACCGGCGAGCGGCACTCTCAGCGGAACGGCTCCGAACCTGACCTACACGCCGTCGGCCAACTCGAACGAGTCCGATAGTTTCACCTTCAAGGTCAACGACGGCACGGTGGACTCGGCGCTTGCGACGGTCTCGATCACGGTGACTTCTGTCAACGACGCGCCGGTGTTCATCACCAACCCGATCGCAGCCGCGGGAGCTACGGAAAGCATCGCCTACACCGGCCAGACTTTGGCTGGACGCGCCACTGACGTCGATGCGGGGGACAGCATCACCTACTCGAAGGTCAGCGGCCCGGGATGGTTGGTTGTCGGAGCGAACGGAGCGCTCTCCGGCACGCCCGGATCCGGGACGGCGGGTATCAACTCCTTCGTGGTGCGCGCCACGGACAGCACCTCGGTTACGACCGATGCCGCCCTGCAGATCACCGTCACCGGCCTGCCCTTGCCATGGGTTGCCTCTGACATCGGCACCGGCATGCGAGCCGGCACAACGACCTTCAATTCGGGAACCTTCACTCAGGCCGGGTCGGGTATCATCGGCTCCACCAGCGACAAGCTGCGCTTCAGCTACCAGACGCTCACCGGCGACGGCGAGATCATCGCGAGGATCAGCAACCTGCAAAACACCGGCAGCTCCTCGCGCGTCGGCGTGATGATCAGGGATACACTCGCGCCGAACTCGAAGTCGATCTTCATGGGCATGACCGGCAGCAACGCCTATCGCTGGACTCGTCGCACGGCGACCGGTGGCACGACCAGCAGCAGCAACAGCAGCACCGGCACCGTGCCGAGCACCTGGGTGCGTCTGGTTCGCAGCGGCACCATCATTACCGCCTACAAGAGCACCAACGGCACCACCTGGACGAGCGTGGGCAGCACGACAAGCACGACGTTTGCGTCCACCTGCTACATCGGCCTGGCCGTGGGCAGCGGCAGCACCACCACGCTCAATACCTCCCAGTTCTCCAATCTGAGCGTGACCCCCTGATGCCTCGCTACCTGACGGCTTTGGTGATTTGCTTGCTCCTAGGCGGTTGTGAAAAGCCCGCTCCGGCGGAGACTGGCGAGCGCGAGGATACCTCCGCCCCCGCCTCGCCAAAAGAGAGCCGGGGGCATAGGCCGCGCGATCCTTCGCCGGAGGCTCCCCCGTCTCCGCGCGAAGTCATGGAAGCGGCGGACAAGTTCGAAAGCCCAGCCACCCGCGAGAAGGCGCTCGCCGATATCGCATGGAACGCCATCGAGTCCGATCCCGATCTCGCCCACGAAGCGTTCCTTCGCCTTCCGACTGACTGTCCTGAGAAAATCCGCCTGATCCAGCATTATGCCATGACCCTCGCGGAGGGTGATCTGGAAGCGGCGCTGAAGTGGGCGGCTGAACTCAGTTCAGTGGGTGAAATCGCCGCCGCAAAGGCGCAGATTGCGATCGCGCTCGCAGAGACGGATCCCCGCCGCGCTGCGAGTCTCCTTTCCGAATCGGGTGTCGCCGGGCGCGAGTTCGATGTCGCCGTGGTGCAGGTCATCCAGCGTTGGTCCGCGAAATCCGCGCCCGAAGCGGCAGAATGGGTGGCAGCGTTTCCACCCGGCCCGTCCCGCGTGGCGGGAATCACCGAGATATCAGGGAGGTGGCTGGCTGCTGATCCTACCGCTGCGTTCGCATGGCTTGGCAGCATTAAGGATCAGGAAGTCCGGGCGGAAACCGCGCGCGCCATGGAAGGCGTCATTCTCCAGCAACCCTCCGATATCCAGAAGGCATGGCTGGAGCAGGCGGATCCCGGTATCCGAGCCGAACTGGCACAACAACTCGCCCCAGCCCTCCTCGATGTGGGCGATAATATCCCTACACCGGCGGAGGAGTGAGCTTGGCGGTTGCGGATTTGCCGGGGCGGTGCGAGTCTCAACGCGATGACTGGTCTGAATCTTCCCCAGAAATGCGGCGTGATGCTGTTGCCCGATTGCACCCTTTTCCCGCAAGGGGGTCTGCCGCTTTTCATTTTTGAAGAACGCTACCGACTGATGCTCGCCGAAGCGCTCGCTGGGGATTGCGTGTTTGCCGTCGGCCGCGTGCGGGACGATGGGGATAGTGAAACCATCTCGCCCGTCGGCACCGCAGGTTTGATCCGTGCGTCCCGGGAGAGGGATGATGGAACCTCGGAACTGCTTCTTCATGGGGTGATGCGGGTTCGTTTCACCGAGTGGATCGAGGACTCGCCCTTTCCCTGTGCCCTCATCGAGCCGGTGCTTTCCGAGGCAATGGAGGGCACGAAAGGTGAGGCCGCGATGAAAACGCTGAGGGGCACCGTCGAGGATGGGATCGCCCATCTTCCCGAGGAGGTGCGCGTAGGTGTCGCCGCTCTGCTTGACCAGGCCGATGACCCCGGCCTGATGGCGGATCTCGTAGCCCAGCAGTTTGTCCACGACCCGGATCTCCGCCAGAAGCTTCTGGAAACCGTCTCTCCCGGCGAGCGTATCAGCCTGATCTGCGGATTTTTCGAGCGATTGAAGTCGGGGAGCTGAATGTCCCGCGCATTTTCGGGGTTGCTTGGGATGCTCCACGGGGGGTAGTTTGCGGGCAGGATGATCTTGGCGCAGTGGGAGGTATCGGAACTGATCGAAAAGGGAGGGCCGCTCGTATGGGTGCTGCTGGCGTTGGGTTTTTTCGGATCGGTGTGCGCTGTGGAGCGGCTTTTCTATTTCCACCGGGCAAGGATCAATGTGAGCTCGCTGCTGGTGGGTCTCGGGGTGCATGTGAGGCGTCGGGCGTTCGCGGAGGCCTTGCATGAGGCGGCCCGTGCTCCAGGGCCGGTGGGGCGGGTGGCTCACGCGGGATTGCTGCGCTACTATCTGGAGAGGCGGGATCTGATGGACGTGGTGCGCGAGGCGGGTCAGCTTGAAGTGCCGAGGATCGAGAAGAATATACGAGGGATCCTTGCGGTGGCGTTGTTGGCACCCCTCGTGGGAATGCTGGGGACGATGCTGGGGATGGTGGACGCTTTCCAAAGGGTAGGTGATCAGGGCGGAGCTTCCGGGCCGGCCGAGCTATCTGCCGGAGTCATGACAGCGCTGATCACCTCGGTGGTCGGGCTTACGGTGGCGGTGCCGATGTATATTTTCTACCTCTACTTTGTCGGCAGGTCGCGGAGGTTGGTGAGCCGGATTGAGCGGGCGGGCATCGAGATCGTTCACATGATCGCGGACGCGCGGGAAGAGGAAGAGTTTGCACCATTCCGCGGGGAGGTGATCCATGGCAAGAAGCGCGCGCAAGCCAAAGCGAAACCCCCGGCAACCTCGGAGAAATGAAGCTGGAGACGACGCTGGAGGAAAGGCCGGGTTTCCTGCACGTGATCCCGTTGTTCGACCTTTTCGCACTGGTAACGATGATGCTCCTACTCGGCCCATTGTTACTCAGTCAGGGCGGGATCTCCGTGGAAGTTCCGTCATCGCAATTCCAGATGCAACGCTATGGGGATTCGATCGTCGTGACCGTGGGTCCCGGGAGTGAGGAGGCCGCGCTCTATCTGGGTAGGCAGGCGGTGACCCTCGGTGAGCTTATGACCCGGCTTGCGACACTGAAGCTGGACGAGCGCATGGGGCGGGCAGTTGTGCTGCTGAAGACCGATGTGCGCACTTCCGTGGGTATGGAGCGAAAGGTGAGTGAGGTCATTCTGGGGGCGGGTTTCCGGCTGGCTTTGGTGGGCGAGACGGAAAGAGCGGATGAGGATCGCAAACCTGACGACCCCCTTCCCGAATGACAAAGGACGAGCTCATTTTTGATTGGAGTAAACCGGAAGCGAGCCGCAAGGATAAGCTATTTTCCGTAGCCATCGTAGGGCTGCTTTTCACATTCCTCATGGGGACGTTCGAACTAAGCGTGCCCTCCCAACGAACCGGATCCGAGGAGCAGGGGACACTGATCCGGCTGGTGGATGAGGAAATGGCCAAATCCTGGGCGCTGGTGGCGGATGAGAACGGACCATTTCCCGGGCGGTTGAATACGGACGGGGAATTCGGAGGATTGATCTTATCCGGGGAAGATCGACTGGATTGGTGGCGGGATTACGAAGTGAAGCTCCGCCCGATGAGGGAGAAAAATGGCGTAGATCGCGTGGATATCACTCCGAAGGGCAAGCGTGAGTTTCCTATGACTCCTGCCATCGCCGAGGATAGTCCGGGTGTGATAGACAGTGCCGCGTCTTTGGTAAATGTGCCTGTATTAGTGCCCTACCATAGGGCGGCGCTGGAATGGCTTCCCGGGGAATTGCCAAGCTTCGATTTGCGCGGTGTTGCTGAGACACCAACGGATTCGCTGCGCTTCATGGTGAGCCTGCGGGAGGATGGCAGCTTGGCCGAGCTTATCCCGTTGGCTGGTGCGGCGGATCCGGCTCAGGAAGCCCTGGAGGCTTGGCTGCGGGGCATACGTTTCAAGGAAGGAAGCGGTGAACGCTGGTTCGGGCTGCGGGTCGATTTTGTGAACAGGAGGGATGATGATTCTGAGCCTGAATGACTTTGTGACCGGGGTTTTGTCCGCCAGCCTGCTGTTGGTTGCCGGCATTTCCTTGGTGTCGAGATTCCTGCACATGCGGGCGGAGAGGCGTTTGGTGCGGATGAGAACGGTCTGCAGGCTTTGCGGTAACAGCTTTCTCTCGGATTATTCCGGAAAGATTTGCCAATGCCCTTCGTGTGATAAACCGAACCTGCGGCGTGGGAACGGCAGGTTGGGGTGAAATCCGCTCGGGCGAAAATTCCGCCTACTCCGGAAATTTTGCGTGTATCCGCTCCTTGTAGCTGATTGGATTTACCAAATTCATGCAAGCGACGCTTTTACCTCCGAAAAACTCCGTGCTCTGCGCGCCGATCACGGCGAACCGCGAACTGGCCGAATGCCTGATCGCAAACGTTCCAATGATCGACCTGCTCGCAGCCGAACTCACTCGGGCGGGGCTTCAGCTTGTTGAGATCGTGGATGCTGGGCCGCGGACTCTTAGGATTCCCATCGACACGTGGATCGAGCTGGGCGCTCTCCTATTGCTCGGCCGAAATGAGAAATCGGCGCGGCTTTGCGATTCGGACGGCGTGGTTCTCGCTTGGAAAGGTTTCGAGAGTCCTGAAGATTGCGAACAGGAGCTGAGAACGGAAGCCGGGTGCTTCCCCATCGTCTATCCCTGGGATCTGCTGCGCATGAACGAAGAGGTCGTCGCGCTGGTCGATGAGAACTTACTGGCAGGGGAGATCAGCCCTCTGGCCACCATCACCGGATGCGTCCGGATCTCGCCTACCGCAATCATCCATCCCGGTTCCGTGATCGAAGGGCCAGTGGTGATCGGACCCGGAACCCAGATCGGCCCCTGTGCCTTGATCCGTGGGGCGACGAGCATTGGCGCGAACTGCTACATCGGCCACGGCACGGAGATTAAGAACTCGATCATCTATCCGAACACCTACATTTCCCGCCACTGCTATGTGGGCGACTCCATCATCGGCTCCCATGTGACGCTCGGTGCGGGTACTCGTACGGAAAACCACCGCCACGACGGCAGGCACCACATTTCGATGATCCGTGGCAAGTCGGTCGACACCGGACGCGAGAAACTCGGGGTGATCATCGGCGACGGGGTCCGCACAGGCGTGAACACCTCCATCGAGGCTGGCGTAAAGATCGGGATCGCCCGCACCACGAAACCGGGCAGCTACGTCGATAAGGACATGCTGTGACTAAATCGTCACACTCCGCCAGTTCCGAGATGATCTCCGCCGACGTACATGACTCGTTGATGCAACGAGTTTTAATTGTCGAAGACGAGGTGGATATCGCCGATCTTATCATGTTCAACCTACAGCGTGCGGGTTACGAGGTGCTCAAGGTACACGATGGGATCGCCGGCACAGAAACGGCAATACGGGAAAGGCCGGATCTGATTGTTCTCGATATCATGCTGCCGGGACGCGACGGTTATTCCGTTTTTCGCGAAATCCGACGGGACGCGAGGACATCGCGAATCCCTGTGATCATGCTCACCGCCCGCGCCCAGACGGAAGACCGCATCCAGGGTCTTGAGGCGGGTGCCGACGATTACCTCACGAAACCCTTCAGCCCCAAGGAACTCGTGTTGCGCGTGAACGCCATCCTCAAGCGCACCGACGCCCCGCCCGGAGCGGCGGAATATGAATTCGGCCCATTCCTTTTCGACAAGAACGCCGTCCGCTTCTACCTGGACAGCGAACCGCTCGATCTCACCGCCACCGAGTTCAAGCTCCTGCTTTTCCTCTGCGAGCGCTCAGGCAAGCCGCAGGACCGCAACGAACTTCTGCGCGTGGTCTGGGGATACAGCGACGAGGTGCACAGCCGGACACTTGACACGCACATGAAACGGCTCCGGCAAAAACTCGGCTCGCACGGGGCTTTGGTTGAAACGGTGCGCGGCGTGGGCTATTGCGTGGCCAACCCCGTCACATGACAGAGAAACTCGCCATCCTTGCGTCCCTCGCCGCCTTCGTCGCCCTTTTCCTACAGCTCATCCGGCTGAAGCGCTCCAGGAGGGAATACGAATCGCAGGTGAAGGTATGGAAACTGCGACTCGAACTCGATCTCAAACAAGCCAAAGATGAACGCAACCGCCTTCTCGACGCTCTTGGGGACGCCTTCCTCATCGTGGATTCGCGGGCGAACATCCTCTTCGCAAACTCCGCCGCGCAGGAGTTCTTCCGGGGGCGCGCTCTCACCGGTCGGCCGGTGCGCGAGGCGTTCCTCGACCCCCGCCTCGCCGAGGCCTTGCTGCGCTGCCTGGAAACGGGCGAGCCGGTGCGTTCCCGCGTCGTGCTTCCCCAGCAAACCTCGCCCCTCGGTGATCTCGAAACCCGCGGCAACAACGCGTGGATCATCGATGCCGCCCAGCTTTCCGATACGCCTGACGGAAACCCCAACACCCGAGTCGTGATCCGTGACGTGACATCCGAGTATCAGCTCGACCAGATCCGCAAGGACTTTGTGGCGAACGCCTCGCACGAACTCCGCACACCCCTCGCCATCATCAGCGGGTATCTGGAAAACCTGCTCGACGACGGCATGATCGAGGATACGGAGATGGCGAAACGTTTCCTCTCCGTGATGAAAAAGCATACGGAGCGGATCTCTCGTATCGTCGAGGACATGCTGGTGATCTCCCGCCTCGAATCCGGAGAGGCCTCGGCGATCAAAATCGAGCCCTTCAAGCTCCGCCTGTGCGTGAAGGATGTCCTCGAGCGCCTGGAATCCGTCGTCCGCAGCCAGCAGGCGAACGTCACGATGAACTTGAGCGACGATGAAATCACCCTCCAGGGCGACCGCTTCTACTGGACGCAGGTGCTCTTCAACCTCGTCGAGAACGCGCTCAAACAGAATCCCTACAAAGATTTGAAGGTCGAGGTCGGCTGCTCGGAGACTGGCGATGATTTCCTCATTTGGGTGAAGGACAACGGGATTGGCATTCCCAGCGCGGATCTCCCGCATATTTTCCGCAGATTCTACCGGGTGGAAAAACATCACTCCCAGCTTGAGGTGAAAGGCACAGGGCTCGGGCTTTCCATCGTGAAACGCGCGGTCGAGGCGCACCACGGCACCATCTCCGTGACCTCCGTTCCCGGCGTGGAAACGAAATTCTTGATGACGATACCCAAGTCCCCGTTCTAGGCTGCGGCCATGAAACGGATCGGGATTTTCGGCGGCTCTTTCGATCCCGTTCACAACGGCCACATCCATCTTGCCTCCCTCGCGAAAGAAGCGGCATGTCTCGATGAGGTATGGTTTCTCCCTTGTCAAATTTCCCCACACAAGACCGACCAGCCGCCAAGTCCTGGCGCGGCACGTGTGGAGTGGCTGCATGCCGCGCTCGCCGGAGTCCCGTGGGCGAAAATCGATCTCACGGAACTGGAAACGGAAGGCCCGTCGTTCTCCTACGCGACGATGGAGAGATTGGCTTCCCTCCACCCCGGCAACGAGTGGTTCTGGATTATGGGTGGCGACCAATGGTCCGCTTTGTCGACCTGGAAACACCCGGAGATCCTCTCGTCATTGGCGGAGTTCATCGTCCTCGCCCGTGATGGCGCGGAAGTCCTACCCCGCGAAGGTTACCGCATGACACCTGTGAGCGGCGAGCACCCCGCCTCCGCCACCGCGATCCGCAATGCCCTGGCCGCTGGAGAAACCGATATCCCGCACCTCGATCCCACCGTGGCACGGATGATCCTGAAATGATGTTCCGGCGGGAAGCTGCCTCTGCCATACCCCGCCGGCGGTGTGCGGCGGCCAAGTCGAAAGGCTTTACGGATGAGTTTTCCGTGTAGATGAAATCATCCGGCGGAGTTGCCGGTGCCGGAGACGAGGGACGAGATCCTGCCGCGTTCTGTGGCGGAAATGACGGATGAACGATGAATAATCGGACAGGATTGATGAATGCCGATTGTTGATTTTGGACTGTTGAACGGAAGAGAAAGAATAGGCCGAATCGATCACTTCGAAAATCCGAAATCAACAATCATCAATCGGCAATTCTTCTCTTGTCGCCTCCCATTCAAATCGGCGCGATGCTTTCCAAGCGCAAAACGGGAGTCCTCGCCTCGTTGGATTTCCCGGGATCGAGGGTTAGGTGGATGTGCCAGTCATTGAGATCGTCGGGGTCGATGAGGGTCTGGTGGATGGTGAGGCCGTCATCTGAAATGTGGGTGTGGCGGGCGTTGCGGGCTTCGGGGTCGAGGCGGATCTGGTGGCGGGCGGCGTGGTAGGTGTTGAGCTGTTGGAGCAGGCGCTCGTTCGACCAAGGTTTGCCTTCGCTGTCCTGCGCGGCGATGAGGCTGAGTGCCGCCTCGGTGTCGTAGCGGGAGAGCGCGGTGACAAGAGTGAGGACGTGGTTGCGGAGATGGCGGGTGAAAGCAGCCTTACACTGCGTGTAAGGCTGCTTTGATTTGAAATTTGAGATTTCAGATTTGAGATCCACCTTCTCAAATTTCAAATTTGAAATCTCAGATCCTTCCCTCATCGCCTGCCACTCGTCTAACAGGCTGGAGTCGGTGTGGCGGACGATGAGTTCGAGGAAAGATTCGGCCTCGTGGAGGTGCTCGGTTTTGGCGTGGTCGGGGACAGTTTGGGCGAGGACTTTGTAAACCTCGCCGAGGTGGCGGAGGAGGACGGCTTCGGCGCGTTCTAACTTGTAGGTTTTGACGTAGTCTTCGAAGGATTGATAGTTCTCGATCATCTCGCGGGCGACGGTCTTGGGCTTGACGTTTTCGCTGCCGAGGTAGGGGTGGCGGAGTTTGAAATCGTTGAAGGTGGTGTAGATGAATTCGGAGCCGGGCTTCGGGTGCTCGACTTGCTCTAATAATTCGATGCGGGCGTCGAACTCCATGCCTTCGTCCTTGAGGCGGGCCATGAGTTCGGATTTTAACAGATCGACCTGCTTGCGGAGGACGATGTCGGGGTTTTCCAGGATGGACTCGATGAGGGAGATGACGTTGAAGGCGTAATCTTCGGCTTCCTTGTCGAGTTGGGGGATGGCGTCCAGCAGATAGAGGCTGAGGGCGTGATTGATGGAAAAATCCTCGGGCAGCGAAACATCGACGGCGACTTTCTGCGGGCCGCTGCGTTGGGCGGGCGGGATGATGTGGAGGATTTTCGCGCCGATGAGACCGCGGAAGAGTTTGAAGGCGTGCTTTTTCAGAGCCTTCTTTTTGGAGGGCGGCTCGTGGCTGTCGCTGATGATTTTTTTCAGCGCGGCGCAACCGTCTTCGGTGGTGCGGGAGAGGACGTTTAGAAGGGTGTGGTGAAAGACGGAGAAGCTGGAAACGAGCGGTTCGGGCGGGGCGGTCTGGAGTTTCGCGAAGGTTTGTTCGTCCCAATGCACGAAGCCTTTTTCCGGCGGTTTGCGTTTTTCGAAGGACTTCTTTTTGTTAGCCACGGCCTTGGCGGCGAGGCGGAGGTTTTCGATGATGTGCTC
>JAYTOE010000315.1:0-3248 GCA_043747935.1 Akkermansiaceae bacterium | reverse complement strand
TTCGTTTCACCCGTCGTCGGCCTCACTTATGCCCTCACGCCCACGCTGGACGGATTCGTGCGCACCAGCATCGGCAACAAGCCCGGCGGCTTCACGGCCTTTGTGGATGCCGCCAACGGCCCCGCCTTCGACCGCGAGACGAACTGGTCGAACGAGATCGGCCTCCAATACGACAACCCGGATCAGGATCTGCGGATCGGGCTTCGCGCTTTTTGGGATCAGATCGACGATTACCAGCTCAACCAGCCCGTGCCGTTCAGCACCGACTTCGCCATCGTCAACGCCGATGAGGTCACCTCACTCGGTCTTGAGCTGGATCTCGCCTGGACGCCCATCGAGCGCCTCACCGTCCGCAGCAGCTTGGGCTATGTGAACGCCGAGTTCGACTCCTTCACCGATCCATTTTTCCCCTTCGGTTCCTTCGATGGCAAGGAAGTTCCCTTCGTGCCCGAATACGCCGGCAGCGCTGGCGTTCGCTACGATTTCGAGAACGGCTTTTTCGCCCAGACTACTGTGCGCGTCGCCGGCTCGACCCGTTTCGACGCCGCGAACACCGGCGTTTTCACCCAGGATGCCTACGCGCTCTGGGATGCGGAAATCGGCTACGCCACGGAGCGTTTCACCATCGCCCTTTTCGGCCGCAATCTGCTCGATGAGGAATACTACTCGTTCATCAACCCGCAGATCGCCGCGGGCTCGCCGGGGGATCCGCAGCTGTTCGGATTGCGCCTCCGCACGATGTTCTGAACGAAATTCCCCGTGCGCCCCGTAAACAAGCGCCTAGGCTTCCCCGTATTTCACAAATCCCACCATGAAACTCACCCTGCTTCTTGCCACTTTGCCGCTGCTCGCGGCCAGCGCCGCCGAAACGACCGGCTGGCTCAACTGGCGCGGCCCGCTCCACACCGGAGCCTCGCTGGAAACCGGACTGCCGGAGAAATGCGAGCCCGGCACCGAACTCTGGACGTATGACATCCACGGCGCCGGCACCCCGGTCATCGCCAACGGCAAGCTCTACGCGTTCGGCTTTTACGGCGAGGTCGGCGAGGATGTCCGCGAGGCTCTGCTTTGCCTCGATGCCGTCACCGGCAAGAAACTCTGGGAAGTGCGCTACACCGACTACCTCAGCGATGTGGTCTACAACCGCTACGGGATCGGCGCTCCCGCGGTCGATCCGGAGACAGGTAATGTCTATCTCCAGTTCAGCAACGGCCACAGCGTCGCCTACACGGGTGACGGGAAACTGCTCTGGGAACACTCGCTGATGGAGGATTTCGGGAGGCTTACGTTCCCGAACGGCCGTAGCGGAGCGCCCGCTGTCTTCGAACATCTCGTGATTTTCCACTGCGTTACCGCCAACTGGGGCGGCGACGGTCCGGCCGCCGACCGCTTCTACGCCTTCGACAAGATCACCGGTGAACTCGTCTGGGCATCGACCCCCGGTATCGTCCCGGTGGACAGTTCGTTCGCCCTTCCCGTTTTCGGAAAACTCGCCGGACGCGATGTCTTCTATGCGGGCACCGGCTGCGGCCACGTTGTCTGCGTGGATGCAAACACCGGCAAGCCGCTCTGGCGCTTCCGCCTTTCCCAAGGCGGCGTCAACGCCCAGGTTCTGCTGCTCGGAGATAATAGGCTCGTAGCCGTCCACGGCACCGAAAACACCGACGCCTCCACCGCCGGCCGCATGGTCTGCCTGAAAATGCCGACCGAATACCCCGCCGAACTCATCACACTCGGCAAGGAAGCCGAGCTCTGGCGCAACGACGAGATCACCGCCTTCAGCTCCTCCCCCACCCTCGCGGACGGGAAAATCTACTCGACCGTTTCCACCGGTTCCCTGCTCTGCGTCGATGCCGCCACGGGCAAAACCCTCTGGTCAGAGAAACTCGCCCCCGACCAGATTCACGCTTCCCCCACCTTCGGCGACGGCAAGCTCTACGTCCCGATGTTCGACGGAACCTTCCACATCCTCAAACCCGGCCCGGACAAGGCCGAGCGCCTTTTCGAGACGAAATACGAGAACAACCTCCTCGGCGCGCCCGCGATCTGGGCGGGCAAAGTGTATATTTTCAGCAAGGACAAGCTGCATTGCTTCGGATCGAAGGAGGGCAGCTACGTCGGCGTGGAGCCCGAGCCGAAACCCACACCCGGTGAAATCGCCAGCCTCCAGGTCGTGCCCGCCGAGTTCGCGATCAAGGCCGGCGAATCCATCGATTTTAAAGTCTACGGACTCGACGCCAACGGACGCCGCGTGAAGGAAGTGAAAGCGGAATCTTGGGCAACCTTCATCCCGCCCACCGCCAAGGTGCAATCGACGGTCGATGCCACGTTCGAAGGCTCCACGCTCAAAGCCTCTCCCGATGCGAAACTCTCCGCCGGTGCGTTCAAGGTCACGGCGAACGGCATGACCGCCACCACCCGCGGACGTATCGTCGCCGGTTACGGATACAGCGCGGATTTCGATGCCATCGAGCTTTCGATGAAAAACGAATTCGATCCCACGGAAGTCGTCAATTTCCCGCCCCTCCCCTGGCTGGGAGCGCGGCTCAAGTGGCACGTGCTCGAAAAGGACGGCTCCAAAGTCCTCGGCAACCGCCTCGACAACATCCTCTTCCAGCGGACCACGAATTTCTTCGGCTCATCCGACATGAGCGGTTACACCCTCGAAGGAGATGTCATGACCGATGGCACCCGCCGCATCATGTCCACCGTCGGCTTCGTCAACCAGCGCTACCTCGTCGCGCTGGTCGGCAACGCGCAGATTCTGGAAGTTTCCAGCAACCACGACCGCCTCAAGCAATCGGTGAAATTCCCGATCAAGCCGAACACCTGGTATCACCTGAAAACCCAGGTGAAATCCAAGCCCGACGGCAGCGGCACCGTTTTCGCCAAGGCCTGGCCGCGCGGCACGGACGAGCCCGCGGAGTGGACGATCGAGACTCCCGTCAAGCACCTCCACCCCAAAGGCTCTCCCGCCGTTTTCGCCTTCTCGCCGCAATCCCAGAAGCGCGTTTACATCGACAACATCAAGCTTTCCAAAAATCCATGAAGAGCCTGCCCATTTCCAACCCACTCTTAAATCCGATGAGACTTCCCGTTCTGCTTCTCGCCCTCGCACCGACTCTTCACGCCAAGGATTGGCCGATGTGGGGCGGCACGCCCTCCCGCAACATGGTCGCCGAGGCCAAGGGGATTCCCACCGAAATTGTCCCCGGTAAAATCGATCCCGAAAAGGAAACCGTCGATCT
>JAYTOE010000314.1:0-5531 GCA_043747935.1 Akkermansiaceae bacterium | reverse complement strand
TTCGAGGTCGCCTCGCACAGCGTTTTTTCCCTGACCCACCCCGGCGAAGATGATTCCATACCGGAAAATATCCTCCGCGTGGGATCCCGCTTGCGGATCACAACTGGAGCGATCGAGGGAAAATTCACATCCGGCGTTCGATTCGTGGCTGAGGCACCCTGCGACTTTCGGGTTCTAGGTGAAGGCCGCGTCGCTCTCGCGCAAGGAGTCGCATGGTTTGAAGTGCCGCCTGCCGCCATCGGATTCGCGGTGGAGACAAAGCAGCTCGAAATCGTCGATCTCGGAACCCTATTCGGAGTGATCGCACCGACGCGCGGCGAGCACGAGATCCACGTCAGCAAGGGATCGGTCGAGGTGAGTTCAAAGACCAGGGAGCATGCGAAACACAAGTTGATCCTCAAGGCCGGGCAGGCACGGCGGCTCAACGCCAACGGAATGCTTGTCTCCATTCCATTGGATTCCTCACGTTTCCAAACATCCCTGCCGAACGCGCCGATCATCCGGAATCCGGGCTTCGAGAATATCGACATCTTCGCCGAAAAGCGTCATCCGGTCGGATACGGCCCGATCAGCGCGTGGGCGACCAGTGGAGGCACTGTGGGAGCGGGAGGAATCGATATTCCATTCCTCACCCAACCCGCGCATGGAGGAAAAAATATCGCCTTCATCCAAGGCAAAGGAGCCATCGCGCAATCCATCAGCGGCTTCATTCCGGCGAAGACTTACACGGTCACCTACTTCGTAAACGAGCGCGGCTTCACGCCCGATGAAAAAAAACCACCCGCCACCCGCACCTCCGTCTCTCTCGATCTCGGCGAGAGTTTTTACGAGCATCCCGGACTTATCACCAAAACCGACTCCTTCCGCCGCATCGTCAGCGGCCCCCTCCATGTTTACGGCCCCACCGCCAACATCGAGATCCGCGGCCAAGACGCCTCCGGCGATGCAGCCCTGCTTATTGATTCCGTCAGTATCACCCGCTCTGTGCCCGCCGTCCCCGATGGCGGCTTCGAAAATCCCATGCAGCCACTGCACGGTTTCCGGCAAGCGATTGGTGCCGGCGGCGGCGATCTTACGGGCTCCGCGTGGAAACTTTCCGACGGCGGGGGGATCACCGCCAATCGATCTGGTTTCACGCCTCCCCCGGCTCCTGAAGGCTCGCAGGCTGCTGTCCTCCAAGATCAGGACTCAGTCATCGAGACCATCGTCACGGGCTTCGAACCCGGCGTCACCTACCGTCTCCACCTGGAAGCCGCAGGCCGCACGAGCGGTGCCGCCGCCCTGCGCGCCACTCTCGGCGGAAAACCCCTGATTTTCCAAGGCTCCGAAACCCTCATCCCCTCCGTGGGCAACTACCAATCCTTCACCAGCGCGGATTTCCAAGCCGCTTCCGATACCCTTCCCCTGCTCATCCACTCCACGAGCGAGGGCTCCACCTTCCTCGACGACCTCCGCTTTGAATTCGTCGCGGAGGCCGAGCCAGCCCGCTGAACCGCCCCGATTTTTCCCCCACCTAACCTTTTTTTTCGAAAACTGTGTAACGTTTCTCACGGATCTGAGCTTACCAACTGATATCGCTCAAATCAGACCCACAAAAACCAACTTGATCATACAAAAACCATGAAACCAACCCTCGCACTCCGCTCCTTCCTTCTTGGAAGCATTTCACTTGCCGTCTCGCCCCTAATCCACGCAGCCAACATTTGGGATGGTGGTGGAGCGAACGATAACAGCAATACTGCCCTTAATTGGGATAACAACGCAGTGCCGTCGGCTAACGCCCAGTTAACATTCGCAGGAGCCGTGCGGCCTACGGTTGTTTGGAACGGCATCACCAGTCCTATAAATGTGAGTGGCTTTACGTTCTCTGCTGGTGCGGCTGCTTTTCAAATAAACTCGGGCACCGAAACTGCAGTTCAATTCATTGCTAATGGCACTAGCACCCTACTGAATAGCAGCTCGAATCTCCAGACGTTAGGCATCGAATCCAGAGTGTTTTTTAACGGCACGAAAACTTTCAATGGGAGCACTGCGGGTCTCGCGTTAAATGGCGGTATTCTTTTTCGTGGAGACAGCATGACTAACGGCCAAATCAACAGGTTGGATTTGATCGGAAGCGGCGACAGCACCACGAGTTCGATCAGCCGTGTTGGATTTGCTGGAACAGCTACCACCTCCCTCGTGAAAAACGGAACGGGCAAGTGGACGGTCACGGGGAACTACTCCGATACAGGATCCATCAACGTCTCCGGGGGCACGCTGGTTTTTGCGGGCAGTTCATCGGGGACACTCGGTGCTATCACTGTCAGCGGGGGTGGAACCACGGAGCTGAAAATCCAAGCTGGGAGTTACACCCAAGGCGCAGGCGGCTTCTTTGTGGGTAGTGATAATGGGGCGGGTATCGTGAGCCAGACCGACGGCACGGTCGCTTGGAACAGCACTAACCTGCAGCTCCTGATCGGCAATGGCAATGCTGGCTTTGCCGGCACCTACAACCTGAGCGGTGGCTCCCTCACGACTTTGACGGGCACCCCGAGTCGCGGCGTTATGCTCGGCGTCAATTCGGGTAACAGTGCCACATTCAACCTAAGCGGCACCGGCACACTGACGGTGGCCGGAACATCCCGGCTCATGATCGGCCGTTCGGACGCGACTCAAGTCAACACGACCAATCTTTTCTCGCAGACCGGCGGAACGGCGACAATTTCGGACATGACGATGGGCGGGACCATTGGCGGAGCCGGTTCAGGCAATAGCGCCACGCTGACCCTGACTGGCGGCACTTTCTCGGCAACAACCTTCTCGCTTCTATCCGCCGCGAATAATGACGTATCGACGATCAACATCGGCGGCACGGCGGTGGTGACTTTGCCCGCCTTCCCGACCGCGCGTGGAACCGGCACGACGACCACCATCAACTTCGATGGTGGCACGCTAAAGAATTCTGTCGCTAGCGCGACCTACATGAACGCCCAGGCCGCTACCACTGCCTTCATCAAAGTTGGCGGGGCTCAGTTTGACACCTCAAACGGCAGTATCACCATCACCCAGAACCTCTTAACACATGGATCATCTCTCAATGGTGGCCTGACAAAGATCGGCACCAACACCCTGACCCTCTCCGGCACCAACACCTACACAGGCGGCACCACGGTATCCGCAGGCATCCTGACCACGGGCAGCGCAGGTGCATTAGGCTCCACCAGCGGCCAGCTCACAGTAAATACCGGAGGCACACTCGACATGGGTAGCCAGAACCTCACCGTCGGCAACTTAACAGGCACCGGCGGCACCATCAGCGGCACTTCCGGCACCCGCACACTCACCATCGGCCAAGGCGACGGCACAGGTGGAAATTACCAGGGCGCGATCCAGAACGGTGCAGCGGGAACAACGGCTCTCACCAAAACAGGCACCGGCACCATCACTTTATCCGGCACCAACAACACCTACACCGGCGCCACCAACATCAGTAACGGCACGCTGCTCATCAACGGCAGCATTTCCACCAGCATCGTCACGGTCGCCAACGGAGCCACTCTCGGCGGCAGCGGCGGAACCGTCGGTGGAGCAACGACCGTGAACGGCACCTTGGCTTCAGGCAGCTCGGTAGGCACCCTCAATTTCAGCAGCAGCCTGGCTCTCGCTGCCACATCCACCTACCTGTTTGAACTGAACAACACCACCAATGTAGCCGATCTAACGAATGTCGCCGGCACGATCAACATCGCCAGCGGAGCCACGCTTGATCTTGAGCAACTCGGAGCTTACGCAATCGGTGACAAGTTCACCTTGTTCGCTTACCTTACGGGAAGCCTGACGGGAACTTTTAACACGCTGATCGATGGTGCTGAATTCACGGATGCGGGCGGTGTCTGGAAAATCAACTACTCTGACACTTCGTCAGGTCTCAACGGTGGCACGGGCACAAGTTTTGTGACCATCAGCGCCATACCCGAGCCCAGCGCAGCTCTGCTCGGTGCTCTCGGTCTCTTTGCACTCCTCCGCCGCCGCCGGAACTGATCACGCATGTTTGCGCATTCGTGAGAACGCGTTCGGGTTCCTCTCAATGCTCCGCCCCGGGATTCGAGGCGGAGCATTTCCTTTGAGTGGCTGATACCAGAAAACCCCAATCTAGATTCCGGCAGAAAAAACAATCCATGCTGATAAAGCCCTACATCCGACCTGAAAAAGCTCCCGGGTTTGCCCTGGTGGTCACGCTGTCCCTGATGGTGTTGCTGGCGATCCTTGCCGTCGGTTTGTTGAGTCTTTCGGCTGTCTCGCTGCGAAGCAGCTCGCAAGGAAACGCACAAGCGGAGGCTCGCGCGAACGCCAGATTGGCGCTGATGATCGCCATCGGGGAACTCCAAAAGCATGCGGGGCCGGATGCCCGGGTCACCGCGCCCTCCGGTATCGTGAATAAAAGCGCCGCTCCTCTCACCGGCGTCTGGAAAAGCTGGGAAGGAAGCGATCACCTGAGCAGCGGCCAGCCGATCGCTCCGGATTACTATTCGAAGACAAAAAGGGGGGAAAACGCTGGTCGCTTCCTCTCTTGGCTCGTATCCGGCGCACAAAACGGCGGCGAGCCTACCAATCCCTCCGCACTGGCTTTCTCTGCTCCCGCTGCGAACACCGTTCCTATCCTTTCCGCCGGCACGCTCGGTGCGGGCAAAGCGGGCGCGGTGCATCTGGTGCCACAAACCGCGAACCAGACAGGCAAATTCGCATGGTGGGTGAGCGGGGAAAACCAGAAGGCGAGGCTGCCAGCGCCCTACAAACCGGAAGATGAAAACTCACTCGCCCAGTGGTCGGACATCACCCGCAGCCACGCGGTGCCGGATCCCAAGCCCTTCGAACTCGAAACCCTGCTTGTCGATTCCTCCCCCGCTGCGAAAGCGGCCTCTCTCGGCACGGTGAATCTGATCGCAGCGGCCGGGACGGCCGCCACTCCCCGCGAATCCTTTCATGATCTATCCGTCAGCTCCACCGGCCTCCTCACCAACACCGCCACCGGCGGCTGGCGCAAAGACATGTCGATGATGACGGAAAACTGGGATGCCCTGCCCGAAACATATCTGCCGTTTTTCCGCATCTATGACACGAACACCTCCCTTGTCACCCGACCGACACCTACCGACTATCAGGCGACCCAATCGATCCTCTACCCTTGGGCTGGATACATCAACCGCCCCACAGACCCACCCATCTATCAGCACGGTGCGGCGACCACATGGCATACCCTCAAGGACTATGCCACAGCCTACAAACGCATCAATGCCGCCGGCGGAGGCTACTCCACGCCTTTTTTTGCTCCGACTCTCACCCTTCAGAATCAATCATTCGACTACCTCCATAAGATCCGGATCGCACCCGTGATCGCACGGATGCACTGGGTTTTTTCCCACCGGACAACCTTGGCCCAGGACGACCCTGATCCGGCAAAACGAACCTACAACCTCGCTTTGCTCATCACCCCTGTCATCACGATGTGGAACCCATACAACGTGACCGTCACCCAGCCCGCCAACTTG
>JAYTOE010000313.1:0-1893 GCA_043747935.1 Akkermansiaceae bacterium | reverse complement strand
AGGCGATGCGACCGAGAAGATTCCTTTCCGCCCGATCCGAACCGTATGCGCCGAAGCTGAAATGATGGTCGAGGCGGTAATGGCGGAGCTTGATCCAGGCGCCTTGCATCGTGTTCCCCGTCAGCAGCGCGGGCTTCGCATGCGGTGCTCCGGCGATGTCTTGCAGGAGTTCCACCACGCCATCGAGCACCCTGCCCTCCGCCGGATTTGACGACAAGCTCGCCTCAAGATGGATGTGATACGATTCGAAAAAACGGTGCGTCCGCTCGGCGGAGGGTGCCGTGCCGAAATGGGAATGCAGGTTTTCCAAAATCCCCAGATCGGTGGAACCCGCGAGATCCAGCGGCGGACCTTCGTTTCCGAAAATCTCGATGGCCGTTTTCCGCAGCGCGGCCATCCCCTTTCCGCCGGTGTCAACGAGTGTGCCATCGATGTCGAAAAGCAGCAGCCAGGGAGCGTCGCCGCTCCGCAGGCTCTCGTTGAGGTCGCGGACGTTTCCCGGCATCACTCGGCGGGCTTCGCTTCCGCCTCTTCGACAGCCGCCACTTCGGCAGCCGCCTCTTCGACAGCCGCCACCGGTTCGTCGAGGTCGTCGGTCGAAATCGTGGAGGACTCGTCCTCCTCGTCGTCGAATTCCTCGTCCTCCTCTTCCTCGTCGTGCTCGTCCTCATCGATGAGTTCACCGTGGAAGAGATGGAAATGGCGCTTGCGCTGGTGGGCGGGCAGAGGGGAAAGGATCATCGCGACGGCGCGGCCGTTCAGGCGCGGCTGCTGGTCGACGGCGGCCATGGTCTTCAGGTCGTCGATGATGCGCTTCAGCACCACGAAACCGAGATCCTTGTGGGCGTTCTCACGTCCCTTGAACTGGAGGACGAAGCGCACCTTGTGGTTGCCTTCGAGGAAAGTCTCCGCGCGGCCGAGCTTGATGTTGTAGTCGTGCTGGCCAGTGCCGACGCGGAACTTCACCTCTTTCATCCGCGTCGAGGACTTCGACTTGCCCTTCTTGAGCTTCGCCTGGGTGTATTTGTATTTCCCGTAATCGATGATCTTGCACACCGGAGGATCCGCCTGGCCAGCGATCTCGACGAGATCCAGCCCCACGGACTGCGCCTTGGCGAGAGCCTCGCGCGATGTCATCACGCCGAGCTGCTCTCCGTTTGCGTTTACGACACGCACTTTCGGTGCGCGGATCCGGTCGTTGATCCGCGTCATGTCGCGGAAACGGCCCCTGTTGTTGTTTTTCTGCGGCTTGGCTATGGCTTTATCCTTTGGATGTTTGGAGGTGACGTCCGGAAACGCATGTCGGCGATTGTGCCGCGCGGATCCGATCCATCGGGAGAATGCGAGAAGGCATGGAACGGCAAGTCATGGAAAAGAGACGAGGAACCCGCACCGGTCAAAAGATCCGGTGGTGATGGGGGCGGGCTTGCGTTCCAGGGAAATCATAGGCTTGTGCCTCATCGCCTTGTAACGGGCGCGGGCTGCTTCACTGCAATCAGATAAACGAACCAGCCGCTTCGGCGCAAGGATGAAATTTTCCACTTTTCTGTAGTAGCCGGAGGCCTTGGCGTGGGGAAACGTAGCTGAAACTTTAGGAATTCTGGGCAATGGCCTGGAGTTCGTTTGCACTCCGTCGCCAAATACTCGGAACATCCCCGCCACCACGATTGACCGAAATCCGTGAGCCGCTACCGTGTCGTTGATCGGAGAGGAAGCTCCACCCAAAAATATGAAACCGGACGACACCCCAAGGCAGCTTCAGTATCTTGCCACCACAATTGCATTGGCAACCGGCTACTATGCGCTCCGCGCAGCGTGGCAACTCCCGAAGATCCATGAGCTAATCTCGGAACTCGGTGTTGAAGAAGACCATTCATTGGGCACTCTGATCCG
>JAYTOE010000312.1:0-4193 GCA_043747935.1 Akkermansiaceae bacterium | reverse complement strand
CCGATGTATTCGCCGGGCACCATGATGTAGACATTCACGATCGGCTCGCGGATCTCCCGGATCACCTGGGTCTCGGGGAAAAGGGTCGGGTTATCTACGATGACTTCCGTACCATCCGTGAGATCGACGTGATAGATCACGGACGGGTAGGTGGAGATCACGTCCATGTCGAACTCGCGGCGCAGCCTTTCCTGGATGATCTCCATGTGCAGCAGGCCGAGGAATCCGCAGCGGAAACCGAAGCCCAGGGCGGTGGAACTCTCCTGCGAGAAGGTGAAGGCCGGATCGTTAATCTGGAGCTTGCCCATCCCCATTTTCAGCGCCTCGTAGTCCGAGGAATCCACCGGATAGATGCCGGAGAAAACCATGGGCTGGATTTCCTTGTAGCCGGGCAAGGCCTCCGGGCAGGGGTGCGTGGAGTCGGTCATCGTATCGCCGATCTTCACCTCGCTGGCGGATTTCATGTTGGCGATCACGTATCCCACGTCGCCCGCGCTCAGCACGTCGCGCACACTCATTTTCGGAGTGAACACGCCGACTTCCTTGATCTCGTAGGTCTTGTCCGTAGCGAAAAGCTTCACCCGCTGGCCGCGTTTCACCGTCCCGGAAAACACCCGGACGTAGGAGACCACGCCGCGGTAAGTGTCGTAGAGCGAGTCGAAAACGGTGGCGCGCAGGAGCTTGTCGGGGTTCTCCACCGGGGCGGGCACGCGCGCGACGATGGCCTCCAGGATTTCCTCGATGCCGATGCCGGCCTTCGCCGAAGCGGGGATGCAGTCCTCCGCCGGGATGCAGAGGATTTCCTCAAGCTGCTTCTTGCACTTCGGCACATCCGCGGCGGGTAGGTCGATCTTGTTGAGAACGGGGATGATCTTGAGATTCTGCTGCTCGGCGAGGTGGAGGTTCGCCACGGTCTGCGCCTCGACGCCCTGCGCGGCATCGACCATCAGGATCGCACCCTCGCAGGCGGCTAGCGCCCGCGAAACCTCGTAGGAGAAATCCACGTGCCCCGGCGTGTCGAGCAGGTTCAGCTTGTAGGTTTTCCCGTCCCTCGCCTTGTATTCCATCGCCACCGGATGGGATTTGATCGTGATCCCCTTCTCCCGCTCCAGATCCATCGAGTCGAGCTGCTGCGCGGAACTCTCGCGCATCGTCACCGTGCTGGTCATCTCCATCAGCCGGTCGGAGAGCGTGGTTTTCCCGTGATCGATGTGGGCGATGATCGAGAAATTGCGGGTCAGTTCGGTGGACATGGGCGCTGGGCGCGGATGGATGGCACGAATCGCGGGTCAATGCAGCAAAAAATACGGTATCTCACCGAGGATCACTTAAGACGCGGTTATCAGCCGCTTTCCTCTGAAATGAGAGGGAAATGCCGTATCCAATGGTTGATGGCTCCTGTTCCAATCCCAAAAACCACGCCACAAGCCCCCCCGCGAATGCGTGATGAAATATACGTCTTCGCGTAATTCAAAGAGGGGTTGGCATTTGCTACAAATGTGATGTCCCCAGAGGAACACCCACACTAACACCCACGCCCCCCATGAAACAAAGCAACCGCATCCGCACATCCCGCGCCGGGATGACCCTCCTCGAGCTCACCGTCGTGATCCTCGTTCTGTTGTCCCTGATCTCCATCCTTTTCATCGGCGCCAGCGCCTGGAAAAGAGGCAGTGATCGGGCCTCCTGCATCCTCAACATCCGCAACTGCCAACAGGCGCTGCGCGGCTATGCAAACCTCTATGGCATCAGCGCCGGGAACAACATCCCTGGTGGCAAGACCCGTGAAGGCGTCATCATCGGCCCGGGTCTCTTCATGGAAAATCCGCCAGCCTGCCCCTCCGGCAGCACCTACACCGGCCTCTCCCTCACCACCATTCCCATCCAGGGAGAACTCCTCATGGAGTGCGGCTTCACAGGCGGCACCCTCCACATACCGGAAAACTCAAGCGACTGGTAAACTCACGCGCGTCTCTGATTCCACCGGCCGCACTTCGCGCCAGAAATCAGAAAAAGCAGCCCAAACGAATCATCAGGCCGGGGCAAGGGACATCTTTCCCGAAGCTCCGGCCTTTTTTCTTTGGAAGCGCCTAGTACAGAAATCCTGCTTGATGAATTTGATGATGCACTACAAATGCCGAGTGCCTTCGTTGTGAGAATGACGGAATGGCTCACCGCTTCTGGCGAGCTTCCGCCGCCTCCTTCTCGAACGACTCGTTCAGGCTCTTACGAAAATCCTTTTGCTCTTCCAGCGTGTGCTTCCACCACCAGTAAAGCGATGTATCGGCCGCGGCGGAGTTCAGATCGGCCATGGTGATTTTATTGAGTTCAGTGAAGACCTTCGAAATATCCCCATTCGCCTCTTTCTGAGACCGGGCGGAATTCATGTTTTTCCGGAATTGCCCCATGATCTCTCCGATCTGCTCGTTGCCATTCCACCTTTCGAACCGGCTGTTCACCAGCGCAAGCAGATCCTCGCTGGTGGCTTGCACCCTGGCCACCTTCTCACCTTGCATGACAAAACGCTGCCAGTCGGGGGTCTCCCACGATTTCACGTTGTCCACACGGTATCCGAAGCGCCTCACAACTGTTTCCTTATGGGCATCCGACACGCGTGCGTCATCCTTGGTTTCCTCGGTGAAATAGGAAACGATGCCAATCACGCGACCGTTGCGGAGTAGGATCGGGCCGCCGGAATTTCCGCCCTTGATCATCGCGTCGATCTCGACGACTTCCGGGCCGATGGCCACCACTTTTCCGTATTTGAAAGTGATGGCGGCTCCTCCGCCCGAGTTCCCCGGTGTTCCGACCGGCTCGCCCACGGAGATTTCCTTGTCCACCTCATCCTGGATCTCCAGAAAGTTGGGCTCCGTCCCCACGAGCATGAAAATGGCGAGATCGTAGTTCACGGCGGTGACGAGTTTTCCGAGACGGACAGCCGTGCCATCCGCGCGCAGGGCTTTGGGAACGGTTTTGCAGCCGGCGATCACATGCTGGTTCGTATAGACAAAGAAGCGATCCTTGTCGGCCACCTTGCGCTTCACGATGAAACCCGTGCCCTGCCCGCCATCGTCCCGCTTGAAGACCAGAATCGAATTACTCGCCTGCTTGGGAATTTCGAACTCTTTGACCCCGGCTCCCTGACCTTTGGCGGTGGGATTCTCGTCAGCCAGAACCCTGCCAGCCAGCAACACGACCGCGGGAAAGCAGAGCAGCAGAAGATAATTCACTTTGATCATTTCCCGTATCCTCAACAGCAGTGACTCTTTGTCAAGTTGACTGCCCATGAAAACTTCGTTTGGGCGGTGGACATTTTCCAACCCACTGATGCTTCGTGGGACGCGTCACTTTGTGTTATGAAGTCTCACCAGTGGAATCACACCTTAAGCGGCGGAATGCCGAGCTGCTCGGGGATGGCGAGGGGGGGCGGTCGGTGAGAATCTCGGGGTCGCCGTGGGTGATGAGGACGGTGTGCTCGAAGTGGGCGGAGGTTTCCTGTGCTCGGGGGTCCGTCCGTCTGAAAACTGGCACTCCGTCAGTTCTGTGTCGCCACAGCGCGGAGAAAGATAGCGACTGGCGGGGTGATGCTGCCGGTTGTGTCGGCCGTCACGGTTGTGGTGCTGGAGTCGCTGGTGGAGATGATGGTCGCCGTGGTGTTCCCCACCGTGGTCGTGGTATCTGGATGCCAGATCCGCAGGATCCAGCGACCACTCGTAGGAGCCGATCACATAGCTGAGGGCTGGGTAGGCCAGTGGGTGAATGAATGCTCAAGGCACCGTCACCTCGACATCGACAAACAGGCGGGCGGGGAGAGTGCCGGTGGCCGTGGCGGTGACGCGGGTGAAGCCGGGTGAGGGCGTGTTCGCCTCGGTGGTGAAGTTTACGGTGGTTCCGCCGCTGCTCTCGCCGCCGAGTTGAAAGGTGGCGAGATCGGTGGACCAGCGATACCTGGCGCTGAGGTTTGAGGCCAGCGTGCCTTGCGGGTGGGTGAAGGTTAAGGTATTGCCGCTCTTGCTGCCGGCGACGAGTCCCTGCGTGGAGGCTCCGGGGTTGGTGCCGAAGAAGCTTTCCACTCCGTTGTCGATGCCGTCACTGTCGGGATCGTCGCCGGGATCCCGGTCGGCAAGAGCGAGTCCGAAGGTGGGGTCGGAGATCCAATTGGCATAGGTGAGGACGGCGCTGGTGAAGCTCCA
>JAYTOE010000311.1:0-8651 GCA_043747935.1 Akkermansiaceae bacterium | reverse complement strand
CGCGAACTCGAGGCCGCGCGTCGGGGTTTCGCCGGGGAGGTTCACCGGCGGGGTGGGGAAGGATTGGATGCGGTTATCGATGGAGTTCTCGAACCACGTCGCGGAGACCATGTGGTTTTCTCCGATGCGTTGCTCGACTCCGAGATCCCAGCCGATGCTTTCCTCGGCATCCAGGTTCGGGTTTCCCGCTCCGAAGGTGGTGCCGTAAAGGTCCAGGAATGTCGGCGTGCGGAAAGCTTTTCCCAGCCCCGCGCGGAGACGGGTTTTCCCCAAAGCCTGCCACGAAGCACCCATGCGCCACGTCACCTGATCATCGAAATCCGCATAATCCTCCCAGCGGACAACGGCCTCGGTGACCACGCTTTCCACCGGCGTCCACTCCCAGCCGAGGTGCGCGCCGTAGCGGATCTCGTCGGAGTCGGTGCCTATCGTGTTGGAAAAATCGGATTGCTCCAGGAACGCCCCTCCGAGCAACCGGTGATGTCGGGTGAACTCGAAGGATTGATCCGTGGAAAGCACGGTGCGGTCGAGATCGGTGCCGAAGTTCCCTCCGAAGAATCCCACCGTGTCGTTGTCGTAGCTTTCCCGGTAATTTCCGAGGGTGAAACGGGCGAGCCATCCGGGTGCGAGACGGGCGTCCGCATAGATCGTGGCCAGTCCGCTATCGGTGTGGTCGGTGTTCGGCCCGAAATTCTCGTATTGGAAACGCGAGTCCGCCGCGCGGTAGGTCATGCCGAGCGTGAAGTTCTCCGATTGCGCCCATTCCATACGCAGTGCGGCGCGGGCTTGGTCGAAGTCCTGGTCGATATCGTCGTTGTGCGTGCCGTCATAGCCGCCGCCGACGAACCATGAGAACGGGCCTTCCTTTCCGGAATGGGAAAGGTGGCCGTTAAGCGTATCGAACGATCCGCCCTCGAAGCGGAGACGTGTTTGGGGATCGCCCTCGCCGCGCGCCGTTTCCAGCCAGATCACGCCGCCGACGGCCTCGCCGCCGTGGATCGCCGCCTGCGCGCCGCGCAAGACTTCGATCCTGCCGAGATCATCGAGCCGCGCGCCGGAGAAAAAGTTTCCCGAGGGCGCGGTCGAATCGCTCAACCGGACGCCGTCCACCACGAGCTGCGAATAGGAGGTGGTCGTTCCGCGGATGAACACGGAGCCGATCGCCCCGCTCTGGCCGGATGTCGAGGTGGCGTTCACGCCGGGCACCTCATTGAGTGCCTGGCGTAGATCGAGCAATCCTCGTTCCTCCAAATCGCGCGGGTCGAGTGAGGTCACCGCTGATGTTGTTTCCGAAGCCTCACCCGGCATCCGCAGCGCGGAGACGATGAGTTCATCGAGTTCCTGTGTCGTCTCGGCGGAAACTCCGCCGAGCGTGAATGCCGAGGCCATGAAGATGGCGCGGCTTGTCCTTGTCGTCCGGTTTTTCCCGGACGTTGTGTGTTGTGTCATTTTGTTTGGTATCCGTCGGGCTGAGTTCCGCAGCCTTGTTAGAAAACTCCCCGGGCTGGTGATCTGGCTCGGCCTGCTTTCGCAAACCATACAGTGGCGGAACCGCTCCGGATTCTAACCGGATTCCCCATCAATTTCCCGCCCTAGCGAAGGGCTTCCCGGAAGGTGCCGCTTTGTTTTTAGCGGCGCGCAAGGTCTAGGCATCCATCGGGCGGACTGGCAACTAATCTTCTTTGAAATTTGAAATTTGAGTTTTGAATTTTCCCCCTAGCATCCCGCGCATGAACCAACCCCGCATCCTCGATGGCAAGGCCGTCGCTGCGTCCGTCCTCGAAGAATGCCGCGCTGAAACCGCTGCGCTGAAAGCGAAAGGCATCACGCCCGGACTCGCCGTCGTGCTGGTCGGCGATGATCCCGCCTCCGCCGTGTATGTCGGCTCGAAAGCGCGCACCTGCGCGGATCTCGGTTTCCACTCGGTGAAAATCGAACTGCCGAGGGAAACCACACAGGCGGAGCTACTCAAGGTCGTCGCAGATCTCAACGCCGACCCCGCCGTCCACGGCATTCTCGTCCAATCGCCGCCGCCGAAACACATCGACGAGGAGGCCGTGATCCGCGCGATTGATCCGAGGAAAGACGTGGACGGATTCCACCCGGAGAATGTCGCGAAGCTCGTCCTTGAAGACCCCACCGGCTTCGTTCCCTGCACCCCGGCCGGATGCATGAAACTGCTGGAGATTTCCGGCATCGATACGAACGGCGCGGAGGCCGTCGTGATCGGGCGCTCGATGATCGTCGGGAAACCCATGGCCATGTTGCTGGTCTCGAAAATCGCGAACGCCACGGTCACCATCGCCCACTCGCGCTCCAGAGATCTCCCCGCCATCTGTCGCCGCGCAGACATCCTCATCGCCGCCGTGGGTCGCCCGGAAATGGTGAAGGCGGATTGGGTGAAGCCCGGCGCGGTCGTCATTGACGTCGGCATCAACCGCGTTCCAGACCCTTCCAAGAAGTCCGGAAGCCGCCTGACCGGCGACGTGGATTACGCCGAGGTCGCCCCGCGCTGCGCCGCGATCACCCCCGTCCCTGGCGGAGTCGGCCCCATGACTATTGCCATGCTGATGAAAAACACCCTCCAGGCCGCGCGGCAGCTGGGATAAGTGTGTTTCGTTTCCCCGCTTGCAATCTTCCTCCGCACACGGAAAACTCTCTTCACGCCCTTTCCTCAAGCATCCCGAAATTAGCACACAAAATCCGAAATGATCCGCAATCTGGCCTACCTACTCGCCCCCCTCCTGATCGGAGCGCTCCCTGCCCATTCGCAGGCCGTCGAGGTTAACGGAATCGCCGCCAAGGTGAACGGCAGCGTGATCACCAAAAACGAGGTGGCGTTCATGCTCTCGCCGATCTACGCCCAGCTCGTCACTCAGTTTCCGCGGCGCGGCCCTGAGTTCGATAAGCAGTTCAACGAGGCTCGTGAAAAAATCCTCCAGGAGCTCATCGACCGCCGCATCATTCTCGACGAGTTCAAGCAGATCGGCGCGAACATCCGCCCGAACCTGATCGACGAGGAGGTCAAGCGCCAGATGCGCGAACTCTACAACGGAAATGAGGCGCTTTTCCGCGAGGAACTGAAGAAATCCCGCATGACGATGGACGGATACCGCGAGATGACACGCGAAAAGATGGTCGTCCAAGCGATGCGCGCACAGCAATTTTCCGATGCCCCGCCACCGCTGCCCAACGAGATCCAGAACGAATACAACCTGGTGAAATCAACCCTCCGCGACGTCACCAAGGATAAGATCTCCTTCCGGAAAATTTTCATCCCCGCTACGGATCCCGAAAATCCCATTGCCACTCCCGAGATCCAGCTTGCACTCGCCGAGGATATTGCGAAACAAGCCAAGGAGGGCAAATCATTCGACGAACTTGCCAAGACTTATTCGAAGGACGCTTTCGCCGAGTTGGGAGGACTTCAGGAAAATCTGCCTCGCACCGACCTTTCTCCTGAATTCTCCGCCATCCTTTTCGACTCGCCGGAAAAACAGGTGATCGGCCCCCTCCTTGATCCCCGCGGATATACGATTGTATGGGTCACGGCCAAAATTCCCGGCCCCGAGCCCGGCCTGGCTGCCGTCCGCCCCATGATCGAGGAGCGCGTCCGCCGCAATAAAACCTCCGCCCAATACGACCGCTGGATCGAGTCACGCCGCAAACGAGCGATGATCACACGATCCGGGAACTGAGGGTTTGCCTGAAAATCACAACGCTAAAATTGGATAGCATGGAAGATCGCTACGAAATCAAGGGAAAGATCGGTCAGGGTGGCCTTGGAGCCGTTTACAGGGCACAGGATGTCCGCATGAACCGCGAGGTGGCCATCAAGCGCATCATCGCGAACACCGACGATGCGACGATCCCCGAGGAGGCAACCCGCCAGCTCATGCAGGAAGCCGGTGCCCTCGCCTCCCTGCAGCATCCGAACATTGTGACCGTATACGATGTCGGCAGCGATGACGACGGCCCTTTCGTCGTGATGGAGCTTCTTACCGGTGACACGATCGAGGATTCGATCATGAAAGCTTCGTTCACATGGACGGATTTCCGCCAGCTTGCGATGCAAACCTTGGAGGCGCTGATCGCCGCGCAGGAGCTCAACATGGTTCACCGCGACCTCAAGCCGAGCAACATCATGCTCACCTGGCTGCCCTCAGGGAAATTCCAGGTGAAAATCGTTGATTTCGGACTGTCCAAGCTTTCCCCGAAACCCTCCCTGCAGACCATCGACCAATCGGATGGTGTTTTCGGCTCGATCTACTTCATGGCGCCCGAGCAGTTCGAGAGGGTTCCCATCGATCTCAAGGCCGACCTCTACGCAATCGGTTGCGTTTACTATTACGCGCTGACGGGAAATTATCCTTTCGATTCCGATACCGCAGCCGGTGTGATGGCTGCGCACCTGCAGCACCACGTCACCCCGCTGAATGAAGTCCGCGAAGGTATCCCGCTGTGGGTTTGCGACTGGGTCATGTGGCACATCAACCGCCAGCCTGCGGATCGCCCAGCGTCAGCCCGTGAGTCTTTGCGTGTGTTTGTCGAGAACGACGAACAAGTTTCACCGCCACTTAGCACGGGGAAACCGTCCATGGCAGCGGAGGCACCGAAGCGCCCCCGCCTCGTGATCCCCGGCTCGGTTCCCGTTCCCGAAGTCGTCAAGGAGGCAACTCCGACCCAGGTTCTCAAGACGGCCTCCATGCCGAAACCCTTGGCTCCACCTGTCGGATCGAAACCCAGCGTCCACATTACGGCGCAGGTTTTGGAATCATCGCATCCGAGTGGCACAGCCTCCCAGTCCGTGGCGGCACCCGTCGAACCGCCGCTTCCCATTCTTGAAGTGCTGAAACCCGCGTCCAGCATCTTGCAGCGAGCCGTGGTGCCGGTTGCTCCACCCGCAGCGGTTTCCATTTCCAAACCCAAGCTCACAGCCACCGCAAAACTCGTACCGATTCCTGTTCCCACATCTGAGCTTTCCCCGATTCCCGATGCCGTCCCAGTCTATGTAGCGCCGAGGAAAAAAGGCCTGTCCAATGGGGTGAAGACGGTCATCGCCGCAGTCCTTGGGATTCTTGCCGTGGGCTTGGCCGTGCTTTTGCTCAAAAAAAGCGGAGAGAACGCCGAAGCAAAACTCTACAACGTGATGATCGAACAGGCTGCGAAGCCTGACGCCAAGGAAGTCCTCGTGGACAAACGCAAGCTGGACATCCTGCTCCGCACCGCCACCGACGTCGGCGCGAACACGAAACGCGAAGTGATCTACATGGCGCTCTATCTCGCGAAATCAACCGATGGTACGGACGTGGACGCGCGCATCGTGGAATGCGCCACCACCCAGGACATGGTTCCCAATATCAGGATCGTGCTGCTTCGGGATGTCCTGCGCAAAAGGAATAACCCGGCCATCATCGGCACACTGATGAAATTCGCTCGTTCCACGGACGATGTCCAAGCCTCGGAAGCCGCCATCCAGGCCACCCGTTTCATGGCAGATGACAGCCACTTTGCCGAGATCCTCGACGTCATCAAAACCACCAAGGAGCTTGTCATCACCACTGCGGCAGAGGAGAATGCTGCCAAGATCATTGAGAAATCGTCTGGCAAGGCATCATTGCGCGATACCCTCATCTCGTCCTACGACTCGGCTCCGAACGATGACATCCGTCATACGATGCTGAGGCTGCTTGGGCGTATCGGCGGTGATAAGGCCTTGGAACTCGCCCGGAAGAACCTCGAAAGCGCCCAGGATAAGGATAAGATCGCTGCGATCGTCGCCCTTGGCGTATGGGGCGACCGGGGCGGATACACCACGCTGATCGGATTCCTGAAAACAGCCACCGAGCTCACGATCCGCGGCCGCGCCTTCGATTCCGCGTTCCAATACGCCGTGCAGAGCGAAACAGAGGTTCAGGAAAATTGGACTCTGCTCAGCGGGGAGGCAAAAACACAGGAAGAGCAACTCAAGCTCATCCGTGGACTGGTAAACGTCAAACCGGAGCCTTGGGTTTACGCCATTATCCAGAAATTTGCCGACAGTTCGCAACACGAAGAGGTGAAAGAGCTGGCCCTGCGCGCGATCGACAAGCTGAAGGACATCGAAAGCGTCCGGGGCGGCGGTAACGACGAGGAGTGATCCTTGACCTACCACCCTGCTTGCGGCATTCCATCCGAACGCATGTCACTCACCCCGGAACAACAGCTCGCCCAGCTCACGGCGGGTGCCGCCAAAGTCCTCTCCGAAAAGGAACTCCTTGAGAAACTGAGCCTCGGCCGCCCACTGCGCATCAAGCTCGGCGTCGATCCCACCGCGCCGGATATCCATTTCGGCCACACGGTTGTCATCGAAAAACTCCGCCAGTTCCAAACGCTAGGCCATCAGGCGGTGCTGCTCATCGGTGATTTCACCGCCACCATCGGCGATCCCTCGGGGCGCTCCGTAACACGCCCGCCGCTCACCCGCGACGAGGTTCTCTCGAACGCCGCCACCTACACGGAGCAGGCTTTCAAGATCCTCGACCGCGAAAAGACCGAAATCGTATACAACGGCGATTGGTTCCGGAAAATGAGCTACGAGGAAATCCTCAAACTCAACGCCCGCGTCACCCTCCAGCAGATGCTCCAACGCGAGGATTTCCGCAACCGCCTCGACGCCGGCCAGGAAGTCCGCCTCCACGAGCTGCAATACCCCGTCATGCAGGGCTGGGACTCCGTCGAGATCCGCGCCGATGTCGAACTCGGCGGCACCGACCAGCTTTTCAACATCCTCGTCGGCCGCGACATGCAAAAGGCCGAGGGACAGCCGCAGCAGGTGGTCATGGTCATGCCTCTCCTCGAAGGGCTCGACGGGGTGAAGAAGATGTCGAAATCCTACGGCAACTACATCGGCGTATCCGAGCCGCCGCAGGAGATGTTCGGCAAGCTGATGTCCGTCTCCGACGAACTCATGGATCGCTATTTCCTGCTCCTGCTTGGCGAAAAACGCGATGCGTCCGCGCATCCCATGGACTCGAAAAAATCCCTCGCGGAGAAACTCACCGCCCGCTACCATAGCGCGGAGGCGGGATCTGCGGCGCGAGAGGATTGGGACACGCGTTTCTCAAAAAAGGATCTTACCGCCGCCGAGTTGCCGGAGATCAATCTCGCGGATCTGCCCGCCGAAATCACCGTCCTCAGCCTCACGGCCTTCGCCTTCCAGGCCGCGTTCGGCATCGAGAAATCGAACGGCGAGCTGCGCAAACAGTTCATCCTCTCCGGCTCCGTCCAACTCAACGGCGAGAAACTCACCGATCCCGCCGCATCCGTCGCCCTGAAGCCCGGCGATGTCCTGAAACTTTCCAAAAAACACGCCGTCCGCCTGAAATAAAAAACCTCCAGCAACCGTTTAACAGCAACCATGAAACCGATCCTGACCCTCGCACTCCTCGCCTCCCTCGCCACCGCAGAGGAAACCCAACTCTTCAACGGTAAAGACCTCACCGGCTGGGAAGGCGATCCGAAATTCTGGTCCGTCCAGGACGGAGCCATCACCGGTGCGACCAGCCCGGAGAACCCCGCCAAGGCCAACGGCTTCATCATCTGGAAAGGCGGCGAACCCGGCGATTTTACGCTAACTCTCAAATACAAGATGACCCCGGGCGACGACAAGAAATACACCAACAGCGGCGTCCAATACCGCAGCAAGGTGATCGATGCAGCGAACTTTGTCGTCGGCGGCTACCAGGCGGATCTCGAATATGCGGACACCTACAGCGGCATCCTCTATGAGGAAAAAGGCCGTGGCATCCTGGCCAAGCGCGGCGAGCAGGTTGTCATCACCCAGGGCGAAACACCCGCCAAGCCGAAGCTCGATGTCACCGGAAAAACCGGCGACCCTACGGAAATCCAAGCTGCTATCAAGAAGGACGACTGGAACGAATACAAGATCGTCGCCGAAGGAGAGAACGTAAAACACTTTATTAACGGCCACCTTACTGCCGATGTCACCGACAAGTCGGCCGAGGCACCTAAGAGCGGAGTCATCGCCCTCCAGATCCACGCCGGAGCACCGATGAAGATCCAATACAAAGACCTCGTCCTCACCACCAAGTAAGCGGTAACCCGCCCTCGACATTCCCCGGTGCCCCGGCTAACCATCGCCCGGTCGCCGTTTTTTATGCGCCCGTAGCTCAGATGGATAGAGCATCCGCCTTCTAAGCGGACGGTCACTGGTTCGAATCCAGTCGGGCGCACCCTTTATTCATAAGGGATTGCGTGGATTTTCTATCTAACAGAAAAAATACCCCCTTGCGCTACTTTTACCTTATTTTTCGGGATCCGCTTTCTTGCCGCCCCGCCCCGGCCTGTGGCACACTTGCCGCATGAAGGAAGAGAAACATCCCGGCTATCCCTATCAGGACGGCAATGGATGCTGGCACCAGGCGCCGCCCAAGCCCTGGTCAACCACGCTGTTTTTCATCTGGCTCGGCTGGTGGGCGCTTTGCCTCGGCTCGCTGGCGTTTTACCTGCTGATCGCATTGCTGTGAGCGTCTGATGGAGATAAGAGAAATCCCCGCGCGGATCTCTCCGGGCGGGGCTGTTTGTGGCGTCACAAACTTAAACGGCTTCCTTGAACACCCAAAGTTCGCGGATGAGTTCTTCCGCGTTCT
>JAYTOE010000310.1:0-12430 GCA_043747935.1 Akkermansiaceae bacterium | reverse complement strand
AAAGGTATCGATAGTGGCGCGCATCGCCTGCAGCGGCTCGGAATTCTTTTGCTGGGCGGCGGAGAACTCCTCGGTGAGGGCGACGACGAGTGGCGGGTCATCGGTGGAATCCACAGCCCGGTTGCGCATGGATTCGATCAAGCTCTGCCGCTCTGAGTCGCTCAGGTGCGGCGTGTCGGGCAGGGATTTGAGAGCCGTCTCCTTCTGTTTCTGGAAATTCGAGCGGAGAGAAGTGAGGATCTCAGAGTCCGCCGTGGAGCCCTCCTGGGTGTTGCTCAGGACAAGATCACGGGTGGGGCCGGTCTGGTCGGTGTAGGCATTGAATACGGCGCTGGCCTCTTGGTAGCGCTGTAGTTCCTTGGAACTCTTGCCATTGATTTCCGCGAAATAGGCGCGGTTCAAGACGCTGGTGAGCTGCTCGTGGGCGGTCAGGTTTGTGCGCGAAATATCGACGAATTCCAAACCCGCGATGCGATAGACCGACAACTCACGTTGATAGCCTGGGAAAAATCCGAGCCCTTCCTTGAGAAGGAAAACAATGATCAGGACAAGGATGACGATGGTCAGGCCGGCATTCGAAGCGAAGAAAAACTTGATCGCCTTCTCAAACGAAAAGCCCCGTTTTTGGAAACGGTGGGGGGCTTGGGGATGGGGAGTTTCTGCGGGCTGCATGATGTCGCTGGGAGAGTCGTAATCAGCCTTCCGGGTTGAGACAAGAAAATGAGCATCGCGAGCGAACCAGCGATGCCCATTCTTGATAACAACCTAAACGGACAACAATGAATCAGAGATCAGCAACAGGGATGAAACCGACCTTGCGGACGATATCCTGGCCGGGTGCGGACTCGACATACTTCATGAAGGCATCTGCCTCGGCGGTCGGCTTGTCAGGAGCGTAAAGGTAGCAAAGGCGGGCGTAAGCGTATTTCTTCGCATTTTTCGCAACGGGTTCAACGCCGTCGATTTTAAGCGCCTTGGTGCCGGAAGTCTTGGAATAGGCGAGGCCGACGTAGCCGATGCCGTTCTTGTTTTTCGCGACTTCCTGGGCGATTTGCTCATTTCCCGCCATTTTCAGCGAGGTGGATGGATAATCGCGGCCTCCCATGGCGAGTTTCTGCCAGTCCTTATACGTTCCGGACGAGGTGTTGCGGGTGTAGATCGAGATTTTACCCGGTGCGCCGCCGATTTCGGACCAATCCTTGATCTGGCCGGTGAAGATCTTGGCAACCTGTGCCTCGGTCAGGTTCGAAAGCGGTGAGTTCTTGTTCACGATCACGCAGAGCATGTCGTGCCCAATGGGATGCTCCTTGATGAAGACCCCCTTGGTTTTGCAGAACGTGCGCTCCTCCTCCTTGATCTCGCGGGAGGACATGCCGATCTGCGCAGTGTCGTTGGCGAGCGCAGGGAAGGCGGTGGTGGAGCCCTCCGCGGCGATTTCGAATTTCACGCCCTTGTTGCCGGCGGCCTTGAAACCTTCGGCGAGTTGGGGCACGAGCTTGGCACCGAGAGTATCGCTGCCTTTGATGCTGAGGGTCTGCGCGCTTGCCACGGACAAAGTCGCGGCGGCGGTGAATAATGTGATGAACGTTTTCATGCGTTTTTGGTATTAGTTGGTTGGTTTGGAGAGGAACTTAGAAGGTCATGCGAAGGCCGGAGAGAAAGGTGAAACCGTCGTAGCTACCTCCACCCATTTGTGCGTATTCCACGCCACTCATCAGCTTGAGTTTGTGACTGTAGATGTAATAGTTAAGCCCAACGTAATGAGCCATATATGTGTTTCCGAACTCGTCGTCCCCTTTTGCAAGACGATCATAACGGGCAGGAACGCGGATCCCATTGCGATCTGCTGCGTTGATCATTTGGAAACGGTAAACCGCCTGAAGCCCTTCCCCGATGAAGTAGCTGGGAGTCACCGTGATGCCAAATAGATCGGATTGCGCAATAGCAACCGGGGCTGCTCCCTGATCGGCCAGTCCTGTAAATCCGAATCCATACATCAGCTCGGTGATCAATCCGAAGCGACCTTGGCTCAGGTCGTTTGTCAGTGCGATCGAGTCGGTAAATGGAGGGGAGACACCAAACGCGAAGTTCGGATCCACCTTTCCGTCCCTGTAGCCCGGTTCAGAGTTGTGCATGTAGGTGAACGTGGTCACACAGGACTCGAGTCCGGTTTGTTCCGCGAAGTCATAGCCGATCTTCCCGATGGAAAGTATGCCGCCATCACCCGCTTCGGCAAATTCCGCGACGCGGGCGTTTGAATAAACACCGGCCTCATACTGCCACGCACCGCCGATTCCCTTTCCGAAAGACCAGACACCCGTGAGTTCACCTGGCGTGAGGATGTTGGATGCCACGCTCCGCTCGAAGGTGATGATTTCCGTGGAGGAGATTTCCTGATCGCGGGAGAAGCGCACCTGCTTTTTCCCGATAGAAACATTGAACTGATCGGACGGTGCGTATGTCAGGCCACCCTCTTGGAAGCTCTTGTAGAAAGTCGTATCACCCAGTGGGCCATCCTTGCCGTCCACATCAACGTTGAAACTGGCGTCCAATTTCCAGTTTTGATAGAACTTCGATTTGAATCCAATCCGGGCGCGCCGTACTTCGACATCATCGCCCCAGACGTTCTCATCGTTACCGGCCGCTCTGAAGTCCCGGGTATTGAAGCTGTCACCACCGCCCGCCTGGCCGTAGATGGACTGGAGTTGGAGCCGTCCGGTGAGCTGGAAAAGCTGGATCATCGGATTGTCGTCATTTTTATAAAGCGTGAAGGCAGACCAAGTGCGATCCCACTCCGTATCCCCGACAAGCTTGCCGACCAGAAGGCCGGTTGCGTTGCTAGTGGGGGTTTCAATCACGGAATCCGCAGAGGGTTCCGTGCCGGCATGGGCGGCTAGACTGCCAAAACAGCTTGATGCGAGGATTGAGCAGAAGACGACGTGTTGCGATTGCATATGTGTGTGTTTGGTTTGACGTGAATCTTGGGGATCTCGCCGAAGACGTCAGCTTGTTATGATTTGCTGTCGGAGCACCCAAGAAACGCTTCGTGACAAGTTTGTCACAAAGGCCAGCCACCGCCGTCAACCTCCGCAGGCGTTGCGCAGAGCGGCCTGAGCCTTATTGTAGTCTGCCACCAACTCGAAATACGCGAGGCGGGCAAAGCTGAGGTCTTCCTCGGAGCGCAGGGTTTCCAGGACTCCACCGACGCCGGTGGCTCCGCGATCACGCGAGAGTTGATAGGCCTTTTCCGTGGCCTCCAGGAGCTTGCGGGTGGTGGAGAGGCGCTCGTCGATGGAACGAACCTTGGCCATGGATTCGATGACTTCGCGGGTGATGCGGAGGCGGGTTTTTTCGAGCAAAATGGATTCCTGGTCTTGCAGGGTTTGCGCGGTGGCGGTGCGGGACTTGTCGAAAATTCCGCCCGGGCCGAAGCGCCAACCGATACCGACGATCACTTCCGAAGAGTCATCGAAATTTCCGGTGCTGCCGTTCTTTCCTCCTCCGAGGCCGCCTGTGGTGGCACGCAGCGAGAGATCCGGGATGAGCGGCCCTTTGACGGTGGCCTCGGTGTCGAGGCGGGCGGCTTCGAGCATGGCTTCGCGGCTGCGGAGTTCGGGACGGCGATCGAGGGCGCGGCTGACTTGGGAGGATAGCGTGGCATCCGGCGTAACGAAATCGAGCGGCACCAGCTCGTTATCAAGACCACGGAGGTCGAGGCCATTTGGCAGGCGTAGCATTTCGCAAAGCTTGGCGGAGGCGAGCTGGATGTCTTCGAGCGCCTTGCGCGTGGCGAGATCGTGGCGCAGCGATTGGGCTTGGGCGCGGTATTGATCCGCCTCGAAAGCTACCCCGGCAGCGACGGCGGCAGTGACTTGGGATTCGTAATCGGCGGCGAGTCCTTTCGATTGCTCGCTCACACGCATGGCGGCTTGGGCTTTGAGCAGGTCGAAGTAGGTGGCGCTTACCTCGGAGTGGAGATTCCGGCGCATGGATTCGAGCGCGTGTCCGGCGGCGACGGCGCGTTGCTTGGCGGCTAGATTTTGATAAATCGCCTCACCGATGCGAACCTCTCCAACGATCCCCACTCCGCCCTGATAGGATTGCTTCGAAACATCGACGATGTCTCCGAGCACGTCTTGGGTGTTGCCATCCACACGGCGGAATCCGGTGCCGACGGTGAACCAGGGGAAAAACTTGTTGCGAGTTTCCGCGTGTTTGGCCTCGGCCTGGCGCACGATGTTGCGCGCCAGCTCGACATCGAGATTGTTCGCGCCGCTGAGCCGTAGGGCGGTGGCGAGGTCAATGGTCTCCGCGCGTAGCAGTGCGGGAGCGAAGAGGGCGAGGATGAGAAAACGGCGCACGGTGGAAAATGGGTTGAAGGTCACTTGGCGGTGGTGACCGCTTGTCCGTCGGTGAGAATCAGACCGGTGAGAATGATAAGTGGCTCACCGCCGTTCAGGCCGGTGAGGACTTCGGCATCCACGGTATCGTTGAAACCGGTGGTCACCTTCGTTTTCACGGCCTTGCCATCTTTGACGATAAATACGGAGCTGGAGGTTTTTTCGACAAACAAGGCCGCAGCGGGAATGAGGAGCGCGTCGGTGTGCGTCTCGGCGGCAAGCTGGACTTTCACGTAGCTTCCAGCCAACAGCTTGCCCTCGGCATTCGGCACATCCACCTCTAATGGCAGGGTGGCGCTGGGCGACTCGACAGTGCGTCCATGGCGGGAAACCTTCGCTTCGATGGGTGGTGCACCGGCCTTGGTGATGATGCGGGCAAGCGTGCCGGGTTTCATGAAACCGGCTTCCTGTTCCGGCACGGGGACATGGGCACGGAGGGTTTGCAAATCGGCTATGGTGACCGCCGCACCATCGGTGGACGTACCACCGGCAGGGATAAAGGCACCGGGATCGGCGTGACGAGCGGTGATAGTACCATCAAAAGGCGCCACGATTTTCGCATAGCCGAGTAAAACTTCCGTGCGGTTGAGTGATGCTTCCGCGATGCGTAGGTGGCCTTCCGCATCATCGATGGATTGTGGGAGGACGAGGCCGGGAGCTTTGGTACGGGCGGCTTGCAAACGGCTGAGTTGGGTGCTCGCAACTTCGACCTCGGCGGCGGCTTTGATGCGGTCTGCTTCGAGTTCCGGCACTTCGAGCACGGCGATTTCCTGGCCCACCTTGACAGTATCTCCGGCATCCACGCTGATGGATTTCAAATGACCGGCGACCTTGGCGTGAAGGATCGCTTCTTGGTTCGCCTCCAACCGCGATGGGATGGTCACCCAGCGGTGGATGGTTCCCTTCGAGGTGGTGGTGACGGGCACGTCCGCCGCAGCGCAGGGCAGGGCGAAAAGGAGGAGCAATGAGAACGGGCGCATGGCTTTTCTGTTAGATGGCTGAGTGGAGTTCGCTTTCCGGATCATCGGGATCGAGCGAGGCGGCAGTGGTGCGTTTCCCGGCGAGGAGCGCGAAGAAGGCGGGCAGGATGAAAAGTGTGGCGAGCGTGGCCAGCACCAGACCGCCGACAACGGCGCGGCCGAGCGGTGCCATTTGCGCGCCGCCGCCACCGAGGTTGAGCGCCATCGGCAACATGCCGGCGATCATCGCGAAGGAAGTCATCATGATCGGTCGCAAACGGCTGACCGCGCCGCTGATGCCGCCGATTTTGGAGTCACCAACGTTTTTCCTACGCTCTCGCTCAGCGAAGGTGACCAGCAAAATCGCATTCGCCACCGCCACACCGACGGCCATGATGCTGCCGATGGCGGACTGGATGTTGAGCGTGGTGCCCGTGACGAGCAAGATCGCGACGATGCCTGCCAGAACAGCGGGCACGGTGGACGTCACGGCGAGGGCGAGACGCCATGATTGGAAATTCGCGGCGAGCAGGAGAAACAGCACCGCCACGGCGATGCCAAGTCCGCTTCTGAAGCCGGATTTCAGGGCATCCAGCGTGGTCGTTTGCCCGCGAAGATCGACGGTGGTTTTCGCGGGCGGAGCTCCGGCATCAGCGACGGCCTTACGGACTTTTTTCAAAATGCTGCCGAGGTCGGTGCTGTGGTAGTTCGCGGTGACGGAAACGACGCGAACCATGTTGTAGCGCTCGTATTGGCCGACGGCGGTCTCCTTGCTGATTTTCGCGATGTTGCGCAGCAGGACGGGCGTGCCACTGGATGAGGGCACGGGCATGTTGCCGAGGTCTTCGAGGGATTTCGTTTCGGTCTGCAGGATCTGGATCTGGACATTGTAGGAAACGCCCTTGGCCGGATCCGCCCAGAAATTGGATTGGGTGAAGCGGCTGGAAGTCGTGGCGGCGACCATCGCTCGGGTAACGTCCTGCATGTTGACGCCGAGCTGGCCGGCTCGCTCGCGATCAACATCAATTTTCACCGAGGGGAACTCAAGTTCCTGGGCGATCTGGGCATCGCGTAGCTCCGGGATCTTGCGCATCTCTGCGAGGATCTTTTCGGCATGGGCGCGTGACAGGTTCAGATCGGAGCCGCCGACGGCGACTTCGATGGGCGTGTTGGAACCGAACGACATCACTCGCGAAGTGATGTCCGCCGGCTCGAAGGAGACGCGGAGTGAAGGCAGTTCTTTCGCGAAGGCGGCGCGGAGCTTTTCCTGTAGATCGCTGACCGAAATGCCGCTGCCGTCCTTCAACTGGAAAGCAAGCCAACCTTCTTCCGGGCCGCCGTTCCAGAGGTGGATGAGATTGACCGGGTAGTTCGGCGCGTGGACGCCGACGAGACCCATGCTCAGGGCGATGTTTGCCTTGCCCGCCTCGCGATCCACGATGGCGAGGACGGATTTCGCGAGTTCCTCGGTTTTTTCCACCTTGGTTCCGGCGGGTGCGCGGAAACGCAGGGCGAATTGGCCGGAGTCCGCGCGGGGGAAAATTTCCGAGCCGAGTCGGGGAGCGGCGAGCCAAATGAAGCCGAACGTGACGACCAAATAGATTGGAACAAGCAACCAGCGGATGGCGACAAGCGGCCTGAGAACAGAGCGGTAGATTCCTGCTAGCGCGAACTCTTTTTCAGCGGCTTGCTTGTGATGACGGAGCAGCCAGATGGAAAGCACCGGCACCAGTGTGGAGGAAAGCAAGTAGCTGGCGATCATTGCAAATCCCACGGCGAGAGCGAGCGGCTTGAAGAGCGCACCGGCCGCGCCTTCCATGAAAAACGCCGGGATGAACATCGCCAGAATGCAGAGCATCGCAAGCAGTCGCGGCCCGGCTGTTTCGCGGATGGCATCGGCGGCGGCTCGGGCAGGTGACGCTCCGGCAGCGAGGCGGGTGTGGATGTTTTCAATCGCCACCGTGGCCTCGTCCACCAGGATGCCGACGGCGAGTGCGAGTCCTCCGAGGGTCATGAGATTCACCGATTGCCCGGAAATCCATAGCGCGAACGCCGCTGCCAACAATGACAACGGGATGTTGATGATGACAATGAAGGCGCTGCGGAAATCACGTAGGAAAAGCAGCACCATCAGGCCGGTGAGGATCGCGCCGAGTCCGGCTTCTTTCGCGAGTTCCTCGATGGAATGCCAGACGACAGGCGATTGGTCGAACTCGTAGGAAACCTTGATATCGCTCGGCAAGGCGGCCTGGAAGAGCGGGAGATTTTCCCGGACTTGGGAAACAACCGCGAGCGTGGAAGCCTCGGCGCGCTTGGTCACCGGGATGTAAACGGTGCGCCGCCCATTGACCAAGGCGTAGGACGTCACAATGTCCGCTGCATCCGCGACGGTGGCGACGTCCCGCACATAGACCGCTCCTTGGGCCTCGGAACGCAGCGGGACATCCGCGAGTTCGGCGGGTTTGCCGACGATGGCATTCGTCGGAACGATCGGGTAGCTGTCACCCAGATTCATGTTTCCCGAGGGCGAGATGACGTTGGCCTTGGCGATGGCGCTGACGACTTCGTCCGGCGTCAAACCACGCGCACGGAGCCGGTCGGGATCGACATTGATCACAATGGTTCGGGCGGATCCACCGAACGGAGGCGGTGCGGAAACTCCCGGCAAGGTCGCAAACATCGGGCGCACCTTGTTGAGCGCCTCGTCCTGCATCTGACCCATCGTGCGCTCGGGATTCTCGGTCGAGAATGTGAGGTAGCCAACGGGCACCGACCCCGCATCAAAGCGCGTTACAAAAGGATTCGGCGCACCGGCCGGCATGAAGGCGCGAGCGCGATTCACATACGCGATCGTTTCCGCCATCGCGGCCGCCATGTCGGTGCCGGGGTGGAACTGAAGTTTCATGATCGAGGCACCTTGGATCGTCTTCGATTCGACGTGCTCGATATTCGCGATGTAGAGGAAATGGTATTCGTAGAAATAGGTTAGGTAGGACTCCATCTGCGCCGCATCCATTCCGCCGTATGGCTGGGCGACGTAAATGGTGGGAATCCCGAGCGGAGGAAACACATCTCGCGGCATTTTTTTCAAAGCAAGCAAAGCTCCCAGCGCGATGGCAAGAACGACGACAATGACCGTTAGCGGGCGGCGGAGGAGAGAGCCGGAGATTGAAGACATTCCAGGAAAGTGTTGGCTGGAGGCGAGGAACCTCTCAACGCGTGGATGCTAGGCATACGCCGTCCCCTCGCAACGAGGAAATCAGGAAAGATTCGTTCTGAAAAGGATAGCGTTCGGCACCGAAATCTGAAGCGTGTCAGGAGAACTGAGAGATCGCATCTACTTTGCAGCAGGTGGAATCTGTGGCCGCGGCATGTTCCTGAAGTCGCCATTTTCACAACCGCGAACGAACGCCTCTGCATAACTCTTGAGTTTGTCCCACCTCTGCCGGATATCCACAGCCTCATCCTTGGTGACGGAGTGATCGATGGCGGCGTTGGAAATTTTGTTCAGCAGATCTGAAAACTGACCGATGATTTCCTGAGTGGCGGGTAGAACATGATCGATCTGATGCCCGCTCACATCGGGATCTCTAACAAATGAACCACCCTGCTCGCGGCACAGCCAATCCACGATGCCCGTGTCCCCGCTGAGTTCTATGATTTGGAGCAGGCGATCCAAGGGGTTTTTGCTGCCCGTCCCATCATCATTCGGTCTTTCCGTCCATTTATAAACCAAGGAAAGCGAGACACCCAAGTCGGCAGCGACAGCTTTGGGGCTGGTTTTCTGCAAGGCTTGTCTCAAGACTTCGTGGCTCTCCATGGCTTGAGCTTGGAAGACAACGATGCGATTGAAAAGCACTCAGATTCGCCGTCTCTACATCGGTTGTGAGATCCGCTGATGAGTTGGAAAATCGACCGGAAATTCCAACTGCGGATTTCGAATTATCGCCGACTCTCGGCGTGCCAATGAAAATACTACCCATCACACTAATCAGCGTCTCCGGACTTCTTCACTCCACAGCACTCGCTGGATCCATCGCCAATGAGATGGCTCCTACGCCTGAAACGAGTGGATTTGAGCAAGCCCGTCGCCCCATCACCAACCCAACCCTGTTCGATCTGGCTCTGCCCACGACCAACATCCGCCCGATCTTCCTCAACCACGTGCTGCCTAGCCAGATCAGCGCAGGTGGAGGCAAGGTTCCGCTTGGTGGCGATGTTCAGCTGTATGCCCTCCAGTTCGAATACGCCCTTTCGGATCGTATCTCGATTGTCGCGACGAAGGATGGCTATGTTGACATGAACTTCGACAATACGCTCAACGACAGCAGCGGTTTCGCCAATCTTGGCGGTGGCTTGAAATACGCGTTCCTGCGGGATCCGATTTCCCAAACAGCAATCAGCGGCTCGCTCACCTTGGAGTTTCCCACGGGAAATTCCGACGTGCTGCAGGGAGAAGGTAACGGACTGGCGAACCTCATTGTCTCGGGGCTGAAACTCGTTGATGATTGGCAATTCGCTGGTGGCGCAGGTCTTCAAGTGCCTTTCTCCGACGAGCAGGCCACGAGGGGCTGGGCTAGTGCGCACGTCAGCTACGAGGTATCCAAATGGTTCATCCCCTTGGTTGAGATCAACTGGTTCAATGTTATCGACGAAGGCGATGGCAGAGGCAACTTCGGCGGTCAGCTCGGTGGAGGTGTTCCCGGTGCCGTCCAGTTTGAAGGCGGCGATCTGTTCAACCTCGGTACCACCAACGCTTCCGATAATCCGAACTTCGTCTCGGCGGCCATCGGCTTCCGCTCACGCTTGACGGATTCGGTGACAGCGGGTGTCGCCTATGAGATTCCTCTCACCGATGAGGAGGATAGCCTCATGGAAAGCCGCCTCAATGTGGATCTGACATGGACATTCTGATCCCTGCGTCTCACGAAATCTTCAAATAAACAGAACCCAAAACCCCGGGCAATTCACTGCCCGGGGTTTTTATTTTTCGGCTCATTCCATCGGTGGAATTTCCGAACGAAATTCCAATCGCGAGATTTCAAAACCTCACCCATGTTCCGCACGCTTCGAGAAAAAGTAACCTCGATCAACAACCACAAACAACCATACCAAAGAACCATGAAACAAAAATTATTCAACGCACTCCTCATCACCGGCCTTTGCCTCACCGGAGCCACATCCGCCATCGCAGCAGAGAAGATTACCAAAGAGGAGGTCAATGCCGCCCAGCAAGCATGGTGCGACGCGCTGGTCGCGATCGGCAAGGTGAGCGAAGAGGGCGGCGATGCGAAAGCGCTCGCCAACAAAGTCCTCAGCGAAGCCTACGACTACGACAACGGAAAAGTCTTCTTCAAGCCCACGCTGGCTTACGGCAAGAACACCTTCCGCCCGACCAAAGCAGGAGCTCTCGCTTACTTCGTTGGCGGTGATCCGAACTTCCCCGAGGACAAGGGCTTCGCTCTGACCCCATGGGTCAAGGCACGCTACGACAACCTAGGCGATGGCGACGAAGGCATCCAGATCCACGGCGATATCGCCATCACCATGGGCAATGTCTGGGTCACCAAAAAGGACGGCACGGAAGTCATGGTCGATAAGACCTTCGTCTTCAAGAAAGGCGAGGACGGCAAGCTCCGCCTGATCGTCCACAAGTCCGCGCTTCCCTTCGCGCCAGCTAAGTAAAGCATACCACGGATTCCAAACCACAGCCCGTCGCCAGACCCTCACAAAGGGCATGGCGACGGGCTCTTTCTTTGATGGAAAGCTCCTGAAAATCAAGAACGCTTCCGACAGGATTACACCACACTCGCCGTATCAACAGGTCATGCGCTGCCTCCTTTCTATGCTTGTTCTTTTGGTTTCCTTGTTTCCCCTCAAGGCCGAGGAAAAGCCCTTCGCGCCAGCGATTTACCCTTTTCAGAACGGGATTAAATTCAAGTCGGTGGAGGAAGGGGTGCGCATCGTCAAGGATCTAGGCTACGAAGGTGTTGGATCCGTGTATCCGAACCAACTCGTGGAATTCCGTGCCGCTTGTGATGCGCATGGATTGAAGATTTTCAGCATCTACGTCGGAGGTCGTGTGAACGCGGATGGCTTCCAATATGATAAGGAAGTCGGTGAGGCGATTGCCATGCTGAAGGGGACTGATGCGCTGGTGGAAATCAACGTGCAGCGAGGTCGGGATCCGAGCGACGAGCAGGCTATCGCCATGGTGAGTGAAATGGCAGACAAGGCGAAGGAAGCGGGGCTCAAGGTGGTGCTTTACCCACACTATAGTTTCCACATCGAATGTGTGGATCACGCATTGAAAATTGCGAAGGCCACAGGTCGCGACTATGTCGGGGTCGCATTCAATCTTTGTCATTTTCTGAAAGTCCAGCCGACCGATGATCAAGCGGCCTTGCTCCGCGAGGCCAAACCGCTGCTTTGGAGCGTGAGTATCTGCGGCGCGGATTCGAATGGGAAGGATTGGGGTGCTCTGATTCGCCCTCTCGACGATGGCTGTCATACTCTCCACCCAATCGCCCGAGCAGATGGAAGTTTCCGAAACCCTCGGCCGTGAGGCGCTCCACCAGCTCCGGAGAAGGTGCGAGGGTGCAGTCCGCGCGCTCGTGGAAACGCTTCAGGTAGGCCATCGCCACCGGCTGCAGACTGCCAATGCTATAGCGCTCCATGTATTCGTGGGAATTCGTGTGGAAACCGGTCGCCACCGGGATGCCGAGCGCCTTGGCGGCCTTCACCGCAGATTTTCCCAAAGGGCTTTCCGTGGCAACGTAGATCACATCCAGCGCTTGCGATGCTTGAACGAACCGGAAATACCGACACGCACCTGACGGTTTCGTCACCTCAGAGTTCGACGGGAAAATTTTCAAAAACTAACAGGCAGGAATACCTTATGATCGGGGGGTAACTACTAAATATGCCGTAGTTTTTGCGTTGACGGTGCCATGGGTGGCGGTAGGATTTGCATCACTGTTTCCGAATTCCACCCATGCGTTGCGTCCAATGCGGTTCCCTAAAAGACAAAGTGCTCGATTCGCGCTCCTCGAAAGATGGAACGACGATTCG
>JAYTOE010000309.1:0-28506 GCA_043747935.1 Akkermansiaceae bacterium | reverse complement strand
CGCCGGAAAACGCCTCTCTCTCCAGCCCTCCCCCATCTACCACGTGAAACGCTCCCCGGAGCTACATCAGGCACTGGATCGGTTTATGGAGGAGTAGGGGGAACGTCGGCCATACATAGCGGGAATTGAAGCTCTAATTCAAAGAAGTACGTTACCCGCCGTTGGATATGCCGTCTTATTCGCTTTCTTTTTTGAGGAGACGAAACTCGAATCCCTGCTGGTCACTAGACCAGCCTGCAATCAAATACTCGTCCGAAGCTTCAACATTTGGATTCGATGATATGAGATCTCCAATATACTTAAAAAGTTGATTTCTATGATCGAGGCCACCGGAGAAGAATACGTAGCAACGAAGTGACGCGCGGCCGACAAAGAGTTTTTGTATATCCTCTAAGATCCTATCAGGGTTAGAGTTGTATTCAGATTCCAATATCAATTGCAACTTACCTCTAGTCGAACCTTTTGGGCAATCAGACTCATATATTACTATATCCCAAAGCCACTCTGTCGTAGATAAATCAGATTCCGTTCTATTGCAACAAATCCATAGAGACTTTGAATATGCCAAGTCCGTGAATGCAGTCTTGATGGATGAAGTCCATGTTCGTGGACTCATGGAACCATTGGCTAAGAGGCTATCTGACGTCTGGTGAAGACACTGCTTAATTTCGTCGATCATAGTGTGTATATAAATTGCCGAAAAAGATTCATTCGTATCCCCCGTCCCGGAGCTATCCGGCAGGGAAGTCTTACCGGAGAAAAGGGGGAAATCGTTGGTGGATCAAGGTTTTTCGCCGGGAAGGGTGCGTGGATCAGGCGGGTGGAGGGGTTGGAGGGGATGTCAACGCGGGTTTGGGAGGACGGAGGACGGGGGCGGAGCCGCGCTCTCCAGAACGCGAGCCCTCCCACACGCGCTCTGGAGAGCGCGGCTCCTCCCTCATCCTCCCCTTCCAGAACTCCGCCGGAAAACGCCTCTCCCTCCAGCCCTCCGGAACTTACTCCGTCAAGCGCTCCCCCGAGCTATTGCAGGCGCTGGATCGCTTCATGGCGGAGTAGCAACGTGGTGGCGATCTCCGGTCGTCCCCGCAAGGAGGGGCTGCCTTCGGCTGCCCGGCAACCCGAGCCATTTCCCATTGCAGCCCGGCAGCCGAAGGCAGCCGCTCCTTGCCCCGGAACTCCACCAGGCGCTGGGCCGGTTGACGGGTCAGGCGTTGGGAGCGCTGCCTTGCTCCCCTTCCGCTTTCCGAACCAGCCGGGGATTGCCCTTCTGACGTTCCCTTAAGCTCTTAAGGAGCTGCCGGATGTCACCACCGTGCTCGGCGATGATCTCCTCCTTGATCCGGCGAACTTCACGGATCACCGGATCAGGTATCCGTTTGGGTGTCGGATTGGAATCAATTGTCTTCATGTTGATCAGGGAAATATTCCCGGAGAAAAGGGGGAAATCGTTGGTGGATCAAGGTTTTTCGCCGGGAAGAGTGCGTGGATCAGGCGGGTGGAGGGGTTGGAGGGAGGGGATGGAAGAATTTCAACCACGGAGGGCACAGAGAACACGGAGTGCTTGGTTAAAAACCCTTAGATATTGCGGGAAGGCTCTGTGTTCTCCGTGTCTTCCGTGGTAAAATCGCCAGCTGCCCGGGTTTTTGTTCCCAAGCTTGATCGTCTTGCGGTGGGCGGTCTTCAGGGCATCTCCATTTGGATTCTTGGAACCACGAATGAACACGAATGAACACGGATGGACACGGATGGACACGAATTCGACGGCTGGCTGGGGAGCAACGAGCGAGAACCTGGCTTCAAAAAACGCCCGGAACCGGGGACGGACGGATGGTTCGATACCAATTCGTGTGAATTCGCGTCCATTCGTGGTTCGATTTCTGAAATGTAGATGCACTTGGGCGGTCGTTTTTGCCTGATGACAACCCTTGCCGGATGGAATAGCATCCGCCCATGAAATTGCAGGCTGTGATCCATGTTGCCGAAGAGGGCGGATATTGGGCCGAGGTTCCGGCTTTGCCGGGTTGCGTCACCCAGGGCGAGACGCGCGCGGAGCTTGAGGCGAATCTCCGCGAGGCGGTGGCGGGATGGCTGGAGGCCGGGGAAAGCGGCGTCGATCAATCGAGCGAGATCCTGGAACTGGCGGTATGAAGTCCGTCACCGGCCGCCGCATGGCGAAGCTCGCCGAGCAGAAGGGCTGGAAGCTCGCCAGGATCAACGGCAGCCACCACATCTACACCATGGAGGGCAGGTTCGAGCGCCCGGTCATTCCCATCCACGGCAACAGCGTCCTGAAAATCGGCCTCCAGAAAAGCCTGATGAAGATCATACCGGTTTCCGAAGCGGAGCTTTGAACCACTTTAATCGCATCCCCCGCCCCGGTGATATCCGGCAGGGAAGTCTTACCGGAGAAAAGGGGGAATCGTTGGTGGATCATGGCTTTCCTACGAGTTCGTTCATGCCGTCAACTACTCTTTGTAGCTCAGTAGAATGGCAGGTAGCCAATCTCCCGGCGAGCCTTTGCGTAGAGATCGTCCTGATCTGAGAAATTTTCACCCATGTACGCTTCGGTAGCGAGGTTTGTGTCAGTTCTAGAGTCAGTGGAAACCCGGCCCGGGGTTCCGCACTCGTTAGTGCCAGCGCGATCACCGTGCCTGAACGGTCGTTGAAGGCAGGACGGCTCAAAATGAGCACTGGCCTGCGTCCAGCCTGTTCGTGTCCAACCGTGGGATCAAGGTCTGCCCAGTAGATGTCGCCTCTCAGTATGCTGGCCATTCGGTAAGATCGGTGGAAAGTCCTATGTCTGCAAAGCCCTGCTCCTCTGCTGGATCCAGCTTGGAGCACTCCCGGGAGAAAGAGTCCTCGTCGAGCCGCTTAATCTGCTCGGCTACAGCGATCTGAAAAATCTCGCTTCGGCTGCGAAAGAGCTTCCTGCTCACGAGGGAATCGATTCGCTCTAGCAGCGATGAGTCGATGGAAATGGCAATCTTAGCTGCATTCATACCGCAGTAATACCTGCTATCTAGGCAGTGTCAAGAACTGGTGCTGCGAAATTGAGCACTACAGGAGTCATTCGCATCCCCTGTCCCGGTGAAATCCGGCAGGGAAGTCTTACCGGAGAAAAGGCCGAAACCGTTGGTGGATCAAGGTTTTTCGCCGGGAAGGGTGCGTGGATCAGGCGGGTGGAGGGGTTGGAGGGAGGGGATGGAAGAATTTCAACCACGGAGAGCACAGAGAACACGGAGGTCTTGGTTAAAAAACCGTAGATATTGCGGAAAGGCTCTGTGTTCTCCGTGTCCTCCGCAAAGGGGATGCAATCCCCTTCTCCATATTGCCGGAGCCCGGGGCGCGGTGGGCGGTCGTTTTTGCCTGATAACAACCCTTGCGGGATGGAATAGCATCCGCCCATGAAATTACAGGCTGTGATCCATGTTGCCGAAGAAGGCGGTTATTGGGCCGAGGTTCCGGCCTTGCGGTTGCGTCACCCAGGGCGAAACGCGCGCGGAGCTTGAGGCGAATCTCCGCGAGGCGGTGGCGGGATGGCTGGAGGCCGGGGAAAGCGGTGTCGATCCAACCCACGAGATCCTGGAACTGGCGGTATGAAGTCCGTGACCGGCCGCCGCATGGCGAAGCTCGCCAAGGAGAAGGGCTGGAAGCTCGCCGGGATCAACTGGAATATGTCCGCGATCTCATATTCCATAAGATTTAATCGGCTCTTTCCTAGGCTATTCAGAGGCCACTTTAAGGCACAGCCGTTTCCTAAAATAATACAATTTACTCCTCTACATCCTATGAATCTTCTGTCAAAAAGGCGGCGATTAAGAGTTTAGGAAATCATCAAGCGATCCTGCGGGAGCAAAGAATGATCCGTCACTGCCCTGATTCCTTTCCAATTACCAGTATGAACACTAGCAAATCCCGGTATCCGCGCCTGCTTCTTTCAGCCCTACTCTGCTGGCTGTTCGCGGCGGTGAACGTTCATGCGTTTTCTGCTACACCGACGGGCTACACAGGTGCGCCGTCACAGAGCCAGAATTGCAGCCAGTGCCATACCGGCACCGCGTTGGATACCAGCAGCGTGACCCTTACCTTCAATCCCGCTATACAGAAATACGAACCTGGTCTGCAATATGACATTTCGGTGACCATACCGCCCTCAACCAAAACCAAATTTGGATTTTCCATGGTGGCGCGGCGTAATTCCAGTCAAACCACCGATACAGGGACATTGGCGGCAAGCACCAATACCCAGACTAAGAGCCCATCACATATTACCAATTCGGGCACGGGATCGCGTACATTCAACGTGAAATGGACGGCACCTGCCGCTGGTGTTGGGCAAGTCATTTTCTACCTTTCATCTGTCGCAGCCGATGGGTTGAACGGCAGTTCCGGGGACTTTGCCTACACGAAAACGCTCGTGATCGATGAAGTGGTTCCCCTGAACCCGATCGTCACCAGCACCGCCCCTTCCGGGCCAGGCTCGCTAGCCGCTGCGGTGGCCAGTGCGGCGTTCGTGGACACCATCACCTTCGCCCCCGACATGGATGGCCAGACCATCATCCTCGGAGGCTCCCAGATCCTACTCGACAAAAACCTCACCATCGATGCCTCCGCGCTGATGAATGGGGTCACGGTTTCTGGCAATAAGCTCTCGCGGATCTTTGAGGTCACGGCCGGTGCCTCCGTCACCTTGCGGGGGCTGACCATATCCGGGGGCAATGCGACCGGAAACGGCGGCGGCGGGATACTCAACAGTGGTTCCCTCACTATTACAAATTCCACCCTTTCCGGAAACTCCGCACTGAATGGCGGCGGCATCTATAACGGCGGCAACCTCACCATTACAAATTCCACCCTTTCCGGAAACACCGCGACCGGAAGCGGCGGCGGAATCTACAGCAATACCGACCTCTCCGGGAACACCACCACGCTCACCAACTCCACATTCACTGAAAATAAGTCGTCTGCCGGCGGCGCCATCTACAACTTTGATGGCCGCACCGTTCTCGATCACTGTTCGATCACCGGAAACACCGCACAAGCGGCCAGCGGCGGCGGCGTGGCGAGCTTTGGTGATTCGGCAACCGCCACGGATGTGAAAGCCAGCATCATCTCCGCCAACTCCGGCGGTGACGTCGATCTCGTGCAAGGGGCCGAAAACAGCTTCTCCAGCACCGGCTTCAACCTGATCGGCTCGGGCGGTGCCACCGGCGACTTCAACCAAATCGGCGATACCCTCGGAATCTCCACCCCCCTCCTCGGCCCGCTCTGCGACAACGGCGGCTCGACTCAGACGATGCATCCCCTTGCCGGCAGCCTCGCCCTCGATGGCGGCGGCTCCACTGCCCTCCTATTTGACCAGCGCGGACTCTCGCGCACCGTCGGCAGCGCGTCCGACATCGGAGCCGTCGAGTCCGGCAGCAACGTTCGCTGGGCCACCCGCGTGCTGGGATTCAGTTCGGAATTCAATAGTGGTGTCTATGGTTCCATCCAGGCTTTGGGAGAGCCGGATACCTACATGCCCTTCGACTACTATACTACGACATGGTTCAGTAATTCTCATGACTCCCAGCGGGAGTTCATCGAGTTGGGCTATGACAACTTCACGCCGATCAACTCCGTTTCAATCTATGAATTTAACGGGCCTGGAGCGGTTGATGGCATCTCCGTCCGGAACGCAATCACCCGCCAGTGGAGCTCAGTTTGGGGCGGAACCGCCGCTGCGGCCGGCGACTCCCCTCGGATATTCACGGTTAGTTTTCCGACCACAACTTTCCCCGTGGACGCCGTTCGCCTCGATATCAATTCGCCTGCCGTGGCAGATTACAACACCATCGATGCCGTCAGCATAACCCCGGCGTCCAGTTCCACTCCGCAAGCCGGTTTGGACACGGCGTTTGCGGCACGCCAAATCCTTTCCAACACCTTCTCCTCAGGCGGAAAACTGGTTCCCGCGACGGTCAACACCACTTCAAACGGCAGCCAGAAGATCTTGCAATGGACGCCGGCAGCCGACGGTTGGTATGACATCAACACCTTCGGGAGCAACTTTGACACCCAGATATCAGCTTACGAAGGAACCTCCTCCAGTGGGCTGGTTTGGTTCGCCGGAAATGACGATGCCTTCCCGGGTGAATTCGCAGCGGATCACGCCGAGCCGAACCGCAGCGCGATGTTGCTCCCCTTCTACGCGGGAAAAACCTACCAGTTCGCGATTTCCGGAGGAAGCGCAGGGGCTTCCGGCGGCTCGCTCCGGTTGACGATCCGCGCGGCCTCCGAGCCATTGCCTCCTGCGGTCGAGACCAGGACGCACCCCTTCGATTTCCCCACAGAAGAATACAATGCGGCCACCGCGCTGATCAATACGATCGTGCCCATCATCCCCTTCGCAGGATTCGGCACGCCGGAGCCATACGTCCAGGTGGTTGATACGAGAAGCGCGGTGTGGAAAACGGTTTCCGATGGAGATGTCACCGCACAGCCGCTCCACGGTGTGGGATTCAGCATCCGCAGCGCGGAAGCGCACAACCTGTCCTCGCAGCCTCGTCTCTCTGCGGCGGTTCCCGGCGGATTCAAGAATCCTCCGTCGGACAAAGGGCCGTTCATCACCGTCGTTTCTGCACGATATCCCCATCCTTTCGGAGGAGGCCACCGCGCCATCTGCACCGATCTCCACGCGGAAGGCGGACAGGGCTCCGGCTACACCCAAATGCCGAGCATCACTTTCGGGGACGAACCTGCGGATATCGCCCCAAACCAGGGACAATTGCGAATCGACTTCCAAGGCTTTCCGGTGGGAAACAATAGCTATGGCTACACGCTGAAAGACTCCGCTGGAAATCCCATCAAAAGCGCGACGGGAACTGCGGCCAAGCAACCCGTCCCCCTCGATCCGGGTTCATATTCGATCTCCTTGAACGAGATTCCCGGCTACCGGATTGTCGTTGCCTACGAAGGCGATGGCACACCGGAGAGACGTATCGCGAACATCGTCGAAGATGGCAATCAACTGGTGAACGCCCGCCGCCAGCTTGTTGCCATTTTCCCCAATTCCATCGACGGCACCCATATAGGGCCTCCGAATTTCATTACCAAACCGTTTCTCGCTGCCAGCGAACTCGTGGTGAAGCCCGACATGGTGACCGTCATCACCGTGAAATTTGTCGCGTTGGCGAACGGAACGGACAAAATCGGATATGTCGACGTCACCGAACCCGTCCTGGGTTTCCTCCAGCAGGAGGATGTCGGAGTCAACAGTCTGGGACAAATCGTCAAGCCCACGGTGGAATCGGCGATCCTGAATGTTACGAATGCCGCGCAAACGAAAGTGCTTGTGATGGAGCCGGAAGACAGCGCTCCCCTCGGTCGGCGCGTCAGTTGGAAGAAGACAGACACCTGGATCACGTTCAGAAATTTCGTCTCCACCGGCGACACTACCTGCTTCCAGTGCCATACCCATAATTTTGGCGATCCAAAGAACACCATTGATCCGGTTGACGGACTAAACAAGATCGCCGGCGGCAAGCCAAGGGTGCCTTGGTTCCGGACCGACCAGACCATCCCCAACACACAACCTTTCGTGAATCGCATCGTCCCAGTCGATGCCGAGCCCTACGTGCTCGGCATCGTCGATGGCACGGTAGTCAATCTGTTGAACCACCGAATGCCGGTCAATATTGCAACTAACACCGGAGCTCCGCGCCGCACCACGGTGAAGTATGCCGATCGGACATGGGTGATCCAGCAGGCGGCCGGATCAGGCTACGTGCCCAAGATCGCGATCAGCGGCGGAAACCAAGTCACCCTCCCACCGGGAACCCAATCACGGAGCGTTTCGTTTTCCTCCACCATTGCATGGTCTAGCGTGGTGCAAGCCGACTCACCATGGATTCGCGTCACGGGAACGGCTTCCGGAGCCGCGACGGGAAGCACCAGCATCAATCTCGTTTTCGATCCCAATCCGAGCGCCAGGCCACGCTTCGGAACCGTAAAGATCGGGGATATCTTCCTGACCGTAATCCAACCGATCGAGCCTCCGAACATCACTTCAACCCTCCCCCTTGCGAACCCAAAGGGAGTCCGATTCAACCTCAAGGCCACCAACGGTGTGACCTACTCACTGGAGTATTCCGACACCATGGTATCAAATACATGGGTGAAGCAAAGCGATGTGCCGGAGCGGGTGGGTGACCGTGTAATAGCCACCGACCTGTCCTTTGACGCTATCTTCCCCACAGTGCCCTCAAACCGTTTCTACCGCATCAAATCGACCCCCGCAAAATGAAGTGTTTCCAAACAGGCAACACGGATCGGATCGTAGCGCTTCTTCTGTGTCTTTGCCTGGAAGCGGACGCACAGGCACCACCTCCGATCGTCTTGGCCGGCAGCACCCCGGGTTCGGTTCTCGGCACCAATCTTATCACCATCCAGGGTGGCCTGATCAGCGGGGATGGCACTAGCCTTTTCCACAACCTCAGCCGCTTCAACGTCCCAACGAACGGCTCGGCGACATTCCAGAATCCTGCACTTGGCATCCGGAACGTCATCGCCCGCGTGAGCGGTGGCGAGCTCTCCATCATCGGGGGCGATCTCAACACCCAGCTCGGCCCGTCCGGCACGGGGCGCGCAGGCATTTTCCTGCTGAACCCGAATGGCGTCCTCTTCAACGGCACCACGAACGCGAACCTGACCGCGCTTGTCGTTTCCACCGCCCATTCCGTCGGCTTTTCCGGAGGTGCCACGGTGACATCCGGATCGACAACGCAAGATCTCGTGGCGGTGACCGGAGACCCGATCCATTTCCGGAATCTCGACGGCACTGGCAAAGTGACCCTCAACGACGCGCGCGTCACGATGACTGATCGGGGAGAGGTCGTACTCATTGCCAAGGACGTCGAACTCGGCAACGGCAGCCGGATCGCCACGCAAGGGGCGCAAGTCATGGTGGCAGGCGCTGGAAGCGGAAATTCAGTGACATTTGATGCCCGCGATCGCGGCGCGCTTCCCGCGCTCGATAATCCGGCGACGGGAAATGTGGATATCGCGGGCTTCAGCGGCATCGCCACCACCCACGCTTCCGGCGGGCGTGTCGTGATCCGCGGCGGGGTGCTGACCTTTGTCGATAACGATCCGAGCCAGCCTGCGATCCAAGTGGCCGATGCCGGCGGCGACCCGGGCGTCGGCATCGACATCGAAGCCACGGAGCGCGTGACCATCTCAAGGAGCCATATATACACGGGAACGGGTTTCAGCGGCACGGCCAGCGACATCCATATCCGCGCCCCGCACATCCGGATGGATAACGAAGCGGCGGGTGCCAGCACCTCGTCGATCCGCACCAACGGCCGCGGTGGCGATATCCAGATCGAAGCCTCCACCCAACTGGAAATCCGTGACGGTGAAATCAGTTCGATCGTCACGGGCGCTGGCACCGGTGGCCTCATCGATATCGAAGCAGGGCGGCTCACGATCACTGATCGCAGCCTGATCCGTTCGCTCGTCAACAATACTGCCACAGGAGGCGACATCCGGGTCACGGTCGGCTCGGATCTGACCATCGACGGCAACGGCGCGACGCGGATGCTCGCTGACAACAGCGTGATCCCGGAGTCGGTCGGTATCATCGCGAATACGGTCGGCAACGGACAGGGCGGCGATATCTCGGTCGATGTGAAGGGCAATCTCATACTCAGGAATGGTGGCTTGATCGACTCGACTGCATTTTCACAGGGAAACGCCGGGAACATCAGCGTGATGGCGCGGAACCTTACCATTGATGGTGAGAACTTCGGGTTCGCGACGGGAATCACCGCTTTCACCGTGGATCGATCCGGGGCAACCGCAGGGCGCGGCGGCGACATTGATGTGAACGTTCCGGGCAACATCTCCCTTCTCAACGGTGGCGAGATCGACACCAGCAGCTTTGGTGCGGGTGACGCCGGGCGCATCACGATCGGGGCGTCCGCCTCATCCGCCAGCCTGTCGATCGACAAGGGAACGGCCACCCGCTTCACCGGAATCGGATCGGACGCCTCGGGAAGCGGCGATGCGGGAGAGGTGGTGGTAAGGACGGGAGCGCTCTCCATCGACAATGGCGGCCAGATTTCCACCGGCGTTTTCTTCAGGGAAATGGTTCCGCTCAGCGGAACCGGCAACGGCGGAGACGTGAGCGTTTTCACGGATACCCTCAGGCTCTCCGGGACATCCCCTGGCGGGGACGATGGCACGAGCATCGTCCCTCAATCGGCGATTTTCGCCGGGACTCAGGCGGGGACTTCAGGGATAGCGGGAACAGTCACCATCACCGCAACCGGCTCCATTGGCCTGACCGGGGGCGCGGTGATCGGGGTCGAAAGCTCGGGCAGTGGCGAAGCGGGAACACTCACGGTCGGCTCCGGCTCGGACATCAGCCTCTCAGGAGGAAGCCGCTTCACGGTCGCCTCCGCACAAGCGAACGCCGGAAACCTCGCAATATCCGCCATCGGAAACATCATCCTGAGCGGCAGCACGGTCAGCGCCCGGGCGGGTGTGGCGGGTGATGGCGTAGCGACAGGCAGCGGCGGAAACGTATCGATCAGTGGAGAGGTGCTGGCGCTGACCGAAGGCAGCACGATCACCGCACAGGCGGTGCGCGGTGCCGGAGGAAACATCAATATCACGACCGACTACCTCTTCGTGAACGACCCTGAAATGCAGATCAACGCATCCTCGGAATTCGGTGTCGATGGTGAGGTCAATGTCGATTCGGTGATCGACCTGAGCGAGAACATCCCGCAACTCGAAGCGGAGGTTCTTGCAGATACCGACCAGGTCGGGGAACTCGATCCGAGCAAGGTTCCCGACGACCAAAGCACTTTCAACGCCAGCGCCGGACGCGGCGGCATTCCCCTTGATCCCGGAGGTTACATGCCCAGCCTCGACATCTGGGAGTTACCGACCGGGGAGTGAGGTGGGGATCAGAAGCTTCCCGCGCTCAGCCGGAAGTGGATACCCTGATCCTGTAGCCCACCGTCGCCGGAATCGGGGAAATCGCTGAAAGCGTGACCCCAGTAGAGCTCTGCCCTGATGTTTTCCGTCGGCAGATAGAGTAGCCCGATGCCCGCACTGACGATGGTTTCATGGTCTCTCGCCGTCGTTCCGAACGGGGTTGTGATCTCACTATTCCAGCCACCTCCCATATCAACGAAGGGCACAAGCGTGAGTGTCTTACGATCATCCTCGCCGCGCAACACCGGGACATGGAACTCCACGGACGCCTGGTATCCCATGTCGCGCACGAGCTGGTTCTCCGCATAGCCACGGACAGAACGCACCCCACCGATTCCGAATTGCTCCAACGAAAGCAGCGGCCCGTCGGCGACCTGGAAGGAACCGCGCAACACCATCTCCGCTCCGGAGTCTCCAAGCCGCCTTACATAATTCGCCTGTCCCAGCCATGAGAGGAAACTCGAGTCCCGTTCGCTCCCATCATCCGTCGTCCCGAAGGCCTGGATTCCGGCACTGAAGGTAGAGCGCAAGGCGAACGCCTCCTGTGTGTCGCGGGTCGAATACTCCTGTGCAAAACGGAGGACAGTGAGTTCCACCTCGCCGTCGATGGATCCCGCCGTCACGTTGAAAGGGCTCCCGAGGAGAGACGTTTCGCTCATGCTACGATCCAAGTATAACCCCAGCGCCAACTCGCTGACACGGCTGTCGTCGCCGGTTCCGTAGGATCTCCAGACGGGATGCCGGATCCCGATTCGCGCCAAGGTCGTCTCACCCTCGATGTCCAGGCCGAGGAACGGCTCCTGGATCAGCGAAAAACTCTGGCGGGCGAACATCGCATGGAGAGTGGTGTCCTGCGGGTTGATCGGCAGGGAATAGGAAAGCAGGATATTCTTGAAAGGGGTGATCTCGGGATCGTCGATGCCGGCGTCGAAGAGTCCGTAGCGGATATCGAGAACATCGCCATGCTTCGTAAGCGAGGTGTGTGTCAGCCAGAGTTCAAGCTGCTCCTCCCCGACACCCGGCGGCCTTTCGTTGTGAAAATCAATCCCACCGCGCAGCGGTGAGCGTTCATCGACATTCAGTTCCAGATAACTCTCGCCCGGAAGCAGCCCGGGTCTCAGCTCCGCATTGATCCTGCGGATGTTGGGATTCTGGTGGAGCCGCGCCAACGGCCCCCTGAGGTCGTTGACGTTCAGGGGAGTGCCGAGGTTACGCATCAGGCGGCTTTCAAAAAATTCGTCGCCCAGCGATTCGTTGCCCTCGACATGGATTTCCGTAAGCCGTCCCTCGATCACCTTGAGCGTGACCACTCCATCATCGATTTCCTGATCCGGTATGATCGCGCCCGAGGTGACAAATCCCTCATCCGCATACCTCTGCGTGACGGCTAGGCGCGCCTCTTCCAGATCAAAGCTGTCGATCACCCGTTTGTTTCCCAAACGCGAGCGAATGGCCTCGCGCAGAGACTCCTCGCCGATGACGGAAGGTGTCCCGCGCTCGAACTCGAAGCGATCCAGAGGCACCGCGATGAGCGGGCGGAGGTAGAGGCCGTTCACTCCGGGGAGCAATTCATCGGATAGCTGCCTTGGAGTATTGCCCCCGTCCTCGGGCAGCACTACGGGATCACCGACATCCAAATCCTCGACCACCGGATCGCTATCATCCGTAGGAGGAAAGAGTGACCCGTCGATCCCGATATCCCCAAGCGGCGGCAGCTCGAATTCTTCTTCGGCGGCGACCGTGGCGGCAGCAAGGCTCAGGATAGCCAGGATGAACGGGGTTGGATTCAATGGGGAATGGGTGAAAATTTCGTAAGGTCTGGGCTAGCGGTCTGCTTCTGCGAGTTTTCGCTGCCGCAATGTGGAGTGAATCTCGGCGCGTTCCTCGGAGCTGAGCCAGTTTCCGATCACGGTAAAGGCGGCCCAATACTGAGGGTGTGACCAAGCCGGTGTCCGCATGACTTTGAGCTGCGCTTGGCGCAGGCACTCGGCCTTGGATGCGCTCTTGCCAGCACCCGAGTCCTCTTGGAAGAGATTTCCGTAAAACGAGGTGATGAGAACGTTGGTGGCCGCATCGTCCACCGCCCAGAGGCTTGCGACGGCGCTATGTGCGCCGGATTTCACCGCGATCCCCGCCAAGCCGAGCGCGGCGCGGTCATCGCCGACCGCCGTTTCGCAGGCACTGAGGACGAGAAGCTCAAGGGGTCGCTTCCGGAAAGCGAGCCGCCTCACGCTTTTCTCCAGGTCTCCGGGGAAAAGTTTGTCCTCGTAGGTCAGCACGAAGGTCTCATCGAGTTCGCCCGAGAAATTGGCGTGGGTTGCGATGTGGATCAGGTCGAAGTCATCGCCGAACCTTGCCGAGAAGCTGGCTTTCGAGAAATTCTCATTCATCAGCACGTCGGAAACCGGCTTGCCGATCGATGCGCTGACGTTATCGATTTCGGTCGCCACGCCGGGAAGGGGTTCGAAGCCCTGGACACCGAGCGAGAGACCGGCCAGCAGCGGATGCCGTCCCCTGCCCTTCCCGAACTCCTCGGCATCATCGTCCATAAGGAGGAGATCCGGGACGATGGCGAGGGAATACCTTTCGATCAGATGGTTCCTGCCGTCATGGAGGGCGGCGAAGGGAATCCCGCGGAGCTTGCCATCCGGGCAGATCACCAGCGTCTCCACCCCATGGCGGGCGAAGGTTTCCTCGAACGGACGGATGATCGCCGCGTAGAGCGTTTCCGCCGGCGCGCGATATGCGTTGCGCCCCGCTGGGGTCGTCAGATCCGCGAGAACCGGGTCGATGGCCGTGCGCATGTTCACTGCGGCCGTATCGAGCGCATCGCTCGATTCGGAAGTCGTGTGCCAGTAGATGTGTCCGTCGATCTCCGCCATGATCTCCATCCGCTCGCCCATCGGCGCAAGATAGATCACCGCCGTCTTGGCGCGAGCTTCCCTGGCCATGGCTTGGACGGTGAGCTTCGGCTCACGCCTCCGTCCGTCGGAGAATCCCGTCTGGCGATAATTGGTGATGCCCTTGTCGCGGAAGTAATCCTCAAGCAGCGATGCCTTGAAAACCTCGATCCATTGGCGTGCCTCACGCAACTGCGCCTCGCGCGCCTCCCCCGAAGCTTGCCTCGCCGCCGCAAAATGGAAGCCGGCGAGTTCAAGGAAGAAGGGGCCGACCGCCATCCGGAAGCCGCGGCCATCGCTGCGTTCCGAATAGCCCGCGACCAGATCACGCCTTACCGAGCGAAGGATGGTTTCAGCCCGCAGATAGGTGGCGTGAGCTTCCTCCATCCGCCCGAGGGCTTTGAGTATCCGACCCATCTGCCAAGTCCAGCGGAACGCGAGATCGGCGGACTGGAGTTCCTCGCCCTGAGCGGCGAAAAGCGCTCGGTTGGTCAGTTCAAGTGCCTCCTTGTAGCGTCCCTGTTTCAGATACAGATCACCCAGTTTTCCGAGGGCATACGTGCCGCCCCGGCGGTCGCGGTTGCTCTGTGCGCAATCAAGGGCTTCTGTGTAAAGGCCGTGGGCGGAGCGCGTGTCGCCGCGTTTCACCGCCGCGTCGCCGAGGGTCATCAGCATCACGCTTTTGGTATGACTGGAGGGCAGGGCGCGGACACTTTGCGCGGCATCGGCGAAGTCCTTTTCGGATCCAGATGCGATGGATCGGTTCAGTAAAGCCCGCGCCGCGAGATCCGCTTGCCCCTGTCCGGCGGCTCGGCTGAAAAAGCTCGCCGCCAAGGCGTCCGCGCCTCTCTTGGCAAAGAGCGCACCCAGATCGTTGAGCACCGAGGCGGTGCGTTTACCGTCGTCTGATTTCTCGGCAACTGCCCATGAGGCGAGCAGACAGTCTTCGGCGTTGAGAGCGGATTCATGCGGCATCGCGAAAGCGAGCACCGCGCCCTGGGTGCGCTTGATGCCGAGCGCGGCGGAAGGCTCCACCAGCCATTCCGCGAGTTGTCCGGCGCGATCTAGGGAATCGAGGCATTTCTCCAGATGATCCGCCGTGGCAGCGCCCGGATTTTCGGTGACCTGCGAAAGATGGCTCTGTGCCAATTCCAAGGCGCTCGGAATCGCGTAACGCGCCTGCAGGCGGGCGATCCTCGCGTTGCGCTTTTTCAGATCAAGGTAGGCGCTGCGGCTTCCCCGGCTGGAGCCCGCATTGTAGGCCAGCGCGGTTCGGTCAACATTGATGTCGCCGCCCGAGCCGGATTTGAGGATATCCGAGGCGGAGGCGAGAAGGGAATTCATCGAAGTCCATTCCGCACCTGCCAAGCGGCTGTCCGGCTCCGGAAAGGCTGTCAGCGCGCTTGTCCGGTAACTCGACGAATACCTGGCCCACTTGTCGCCGCCCTTGCGATCGGCATTTTCGAGCACTGCCAAACGGGCGAACTCCGCCGAAAGCTGTGCATATAGCATGGCTCGCATCGTCCGGTGCTCCCCGGCGATTTCCTCCGGCTCCAGGTCGTCCTCGACCACTACGTTGATCGTTTCGAGCGTCCGCCGATACTCGGTCGGCTGGTTGGTGTCGAGATACCCGCGAGCCAGTTCCAGATAGAGATCCAGATAGGAAAGCAACGAGTCTTCGTTTTTCTCAGCCCCCCGGGGGCGCAGGAGATCGATCTCACGCGCCGACTGCGTCATGATCCGCTGGGTCGCCCGCATGTCCCCGGCCTGCCAACTCTGCACTGCGGATTCGATTTTCTCGCGCACTGTGGCATCGGAGCGAAGACCGCTGATCGACTTGAGGTATTTGAAAAGTTCTTGGAGTTCGCCTTCCGTCAGTTCGGGAAACTCGGCGGATCGGAACCTCACCTGAAGGGCATCCAGCATGGCCTCCGCATCCTCACGGTTGATCGGGCCGCCGAGGGCGAATCTCCCCGCATCCGGAGGCGGGCCGTTGTCCCCGCCCGCCTCCATCGAGATCGTGGCCCGGGCGGCTCTCAGGTGGACGATGAGCGCAGCAGATCCATCGAGTCCTTCCGCGATGACCTTCGCCCGATCTATGCTTTCCAGGGCGAGTTCGGCATGTCCTGCCGCCTGATAGGCATGGGCGAGATTGACCAGGATGCTGACCGATACCTTGCCGCCTTGCACATTATCGACATGGGCGAGCGCTTGTTTCCAGGAATCGATGGCATGGGGAAAATCGCCGCGCCGATAGGCCTCAAGCCCTGCCTGATGGTCTTCGGAAAGTTCGTCGGCATCGACCCGCTCCGCACCCACAATGAGCATGAAAAGACACAGGACAAAACCGATTACCGGATGTCCCCGTCGTCCCACCGGGACTGGCAATAATCTTGACTTCATCCGTTGGTTGCATCTCGTAGAAACAAGTCCATTTCTTCCTACGTCCCGAACCTGCTTTGGCCGCGAATTTTCGTCAATTACAAACCTCCCCGCGAAGCCGCGCAAAGCTGAGATGGTTCTGCGTCCCGGTGCTTCTTGCTGGCATGACGTTACCGTCCCATGTGCAGGCGCAGGATCAGGAAAAACGGCAGAAGGATATCGTCGCGCGCACGTTAGCCGCCGTGGGGTCGGATGAACCCGGGATCCGCCCGGTGGCTCTCAAGGTATTGCAAGGGTTGGATGCGGAGTGGCTGCGGGAATCCGACAAGGACTCGGCGGTTTCCGAGGCGATATTGAAAGGCTGTGATCCGGGCAACTACGAAGCCTTCGATATGGCGCTGTCCGCACTCGAGTCACTGTGGGCGGATACCGACGTTCAGGCTGATATCCAGCGGCGTTATGTTTCCCAGATCGGGGCACTGGTTTGCCCCGCAGGCGGCGGAGCCGATACCGATCAACCGGACAAGGAGGAAGTCCTCATCCGCTTCTTCGATTTCGTATCCGAGCATGGGACGGGAACCGGCGGTGAGCCGATGGCGGATGGAATACGGAAACACGCAAGGAGCGAGGGCGCGGTGCAATCCTCCGCGCTGATTGCTTGGGCAAAGATCGCCGAGAAGGACGCCGAGATCGGGGAGATCATCCAGATCCTCAGGCTCGATGAAAACAATATCCCGTTCGATGCCCCGTATGTTTTTTCGAAAATGAGGAAAGACATGGCGCTGGTCTTTGCCGACGAATCCCTCCGCGTCCTCGACAGTGCTGCCAGTGTTGAAAACGGTGGGCAGGAGAGTTCCCCGACACACGAGATGATACGCACATTCGTGAGCGAACTGGCGGGAAACAATCCCGGGGAAACGGTGCTGCCGTGGATACTACAGACCATTTCCATGATGCCGGAGACCCTCGACGAAACCCGGGTCGGGAAATGGAAGGAACAAGCGCTCCATGTTTTCGAACGCAACAGTTCCCAGCAATCGCGCATCGAGGCAATCAACCTTCTGGCCGCATACGGCACCCTACCACCCTACGAGATCGTCCGGGATATCCTGATCCGACCTGACCGGATGGCCGAGCAGAATGCATTGATGCGAGCCATCGGCAAAGGCTTGGTTCTGCAAATCGAAGAAGGGCAGCGGGAGGAGTGGAGGAAAATGCTTCTGATCGGCCTTTCGGATCCGCGGATCTCCACACGGGAAACCCACATCCGCAGCCTGCGCACCGTGCTTTCTGACAAGTCCGAGTTGAAGACCTTCGAGGAAATTCTCAAAGAACTAGTGAAACGGGTCGCCGAGGGCGATCGCGGGAGCTCGCCCGATCGGAATGACGGGACAGGCGCACTCGCCTTGCTAGGGCAGCGCTCGAAAGCCGAGACGGAACTGATTTTCCTAAACCTCATCATCGCCATGCGGCCCGAATCCTGGCCTGCGGAGGGAGCCGCTTATGGCGAGGTGCAGAAAGCGTCCTACCGCGAACAGGTCATCGCCTTCCTCAACCCCAAGAACGAGCGCGAAACCGTCATCTCCGCCATCAAGGCATTGACGGCGTTGACAGGAAACACCCGCGAAGCGGCGGAGATCCTCGCCCCCGTGAGCAAGTTGATCAGCATCCCGGCGGGTGCCTCGATGTCCGAACGTTCGAAATACGAAAGCATCGCCCGCGAAGCCCTGCTCTCCTGCGCGAAGGGCGGCGGTGCCTTCGAGAAGGAGATCACCGCAGCCATCCTGCCGGCGGACATGGGACTGTCAGGCACCGCCTTAGTCGCACTCAAGGAAATCGCGGGGGATTCAGGGAAACTGGAAGCGGAGACAAGCATTGAGAACGTTCTCCAGATTCTCAGGGAAGAGGTGGCTTACGCCGACGAGGCGCTCAACGTCCTCGTCCGACTCGATCCAACGCTCTTCGACCGGAAGCTAGCGTTCAGGATCATCGATTGGGCCGATATGGTTGGGCGCGGCACCGATCCCGGACACGCGGCGAAGATTCGCTTTATCTGCCACTACGTCCGCAGCGCCCTCCCATCCTCAGGCGATGCCACCGATCCCATCGCTGTCCTGCTAGACCGCGTGCATGGTGCCCCGTCGCTCCCCACGCCCCCCGAAGATCAGCAGGAAAAGGTACGTCTGGAAGTCGGGCAGTTATTCGCCTCCGCCGGGGACAAAGAGATACGTCTGCGGCTCCTAAGCCTGATCCCCGCGCCGCCTTCGGGTTCCTCCATGAGTCCCTGGCTTCTTCTCGGCGCCGCCATCCCGGTTCCCGCCGCCATGGGGCTTCTCGTCTTTCTTCGGAAAAGGAAAAGAAGCCGCAGCGTCCGGGTCTTCCTTTCCTACCGCCGCAGCGATGCCGCAGTGGCGGCGGACAACATCTACCGCTACCTCTGCCGCCGCTTCGGAACCGATCAGATTTTCAAGGACGTGAACTCGATTCCGCTTGGAGTCGATTTCCGCGATCATCTCGCCATGGAGCTCCAGTCTTGCAATGTTTTTGTCGCCATCATCGGTGAAAACTGGCTCAACGCGCAGGGTGCCAATGGGATACGCAGGCTCGATGATCCCACCGATTTCGTGCGGATCGAGACCGAGTTCGCGCTTGAGCGCGGCATCCCCATTGTGCCCGTGCTCATCGGGCGCGTCCGTATGCCGACTGAAAACGAACTGCCCGCCTCGATGGCGCGGATGGCGTTCCAGCAATCCTTCGAGCTGCGCCCCGGTCCCGAATTCGACCGCGACCTCGCAAAGCTCGCCAAAGGCATAGGTGAAATCCGATCCGGCGGCAAATCGGAGCCTGCCGCCAAGGCCTAGATTTCATCCGAAAGGTGCCTCTCCCAGCAGGCCATCTACGGCTATTTTCATCACAGCTCGAACCCCGGTTTGACGGCTAACATCATTTCCCCCAGCGTCTCGCATGCTTCGAGCTTTCGCGACTCGCGTTCTCTCGCAGGCCGGAGTGGAGAACCTGTCACAGCTGAGCGTGGATTTCCAGCCGTCCTACCAAAGCGTGGTCTGGCACCACCTCGATGTGATCCGGGAGGAGAGAAGCAGGACAGGCTGGTGTCGGCGGAATTCGAGCTCATCCGGAGGGAGGAAGGACTGGAGAGCCGTCTCTATGATGGCATGATTACGGCTCACGTGATCCTCAAGAATATCCGCCCCGGGGACATCAGCTACCCCACGCGCCGCAGCCAGATCATCGAGATCACCTTCCCGAAAAACTGGGATATGGACACGGAGGAATTCTCCAGATCCCTTGCCGCTGCGGAGTATCGCTACCGTATTCATCCCGCTGGACGCACGCTTCAGCTGCGCCACGACTACAAGAATGTGGCGGCTGTATTACTGTTCTTCCGTTCTGATCGAGGGCATTCTTTTCTCCCTCACCTTTCTCCAGATCACGCTGCTACTCACGAAGAGAACATCCTTCCCCCTACTTCTTCATCGGTTACGGCTTGATCGAGTTGGGGTCATTGTTCCTCGCATACGCACTACAATCCACTGTCGATGCCGCCGATAGTCCCGCGAAAGCGATCGGGGAAGCCGCGGGTCAAGTGACCAGGCTGGCCATCTGGGGCAGCTACATGCTGGTATCCCAACGGGTGCGCGCCACTTTCGTGCACAGGAGGAGAAAGAGACTCATGATCCAGCCCCCGCCGTTGCCCCTTCAGGCGGGCGGTTGATGACAGGCTAACACCGGAGTGGCACTCCCTACTCCCGCATTCTCTTCCTCAACCCCTCATCCGGCAGCGCGCATGGGTTTCCTCTACCCGCGATTCGGTAGCGGTTATTGGCTACGAGATCGTAAGCCCAGTCGCGAATTTGTTTGGGGAAAAGGGAGAAGGCGGCGGCGAGGACTTTCCAGACGCCGCCGAGGGTTTTTCCGAGCACAACCCAGGCGTCGCCCTTGGTGAACATCTCCCCGTCGCTTTCCCGGAGGATGACCATGGAGCCGCCGTCCTTGTCCGCGTATTTCCCGAGACCGAGCTTTCCGGAGAGTTCCCCTTGTAGCGGAGCGAACTCGATGGCTCCCTTCGGATCGAGTTGGTAGACGCGCCTCACGGATTTGCTGCAGAAACCGCATTCCCCATCGAAAAAAAGCACGAGCGCCATATGCGGAAGCTATCGCATTTTTCCGGGACGGCATACCGAAAAACTCGCCAAGCCCGCCGCCGCCGATCACATTCCGCCCATGTCCGCTATCACTTTCGAACCCCTCTATATGGAACGCATATGGGGAGGACGCTCTCTGGAGACCATCTACGGGCGCGCGCTGCCGCTGCCGGATGTCCCTTTCGGCGAGGCCTGGGAGATCGTGGATCGCCCGGACGCGCAATCGGTGGTCTCATCGGGGAAATTTTCCGGCATGACCCTGCACTCTCTCTGGCGCGATCACCGCGAGGAAATCTTCGGGGAGAGTCTGCCGGATTCCGAACGCTTTCCCCTGTTGCTCAAGATCCTGGATTCCGCCGACCATCTCTCGATCCAGGTGCATCCGCCCGCCTCCATCGCCGCGCAGCTCGGCGGCGAGCCGAAGACGGAGATGTGGTTCATCGCGGACGCGAAGCCGGGGGCGAAACTTTACCTCGGCCTACGAAAAGGGGCGACCCGTGAGAGCTTCGAGCGCGCGATCTCCGAGGGCAGCGTGGCGGAGCAAGTCCACGAGATCACCCCGCGGAAAGGCGATTCCATCTTCATCGAGTCCGGCCGCCTGCACGCGATCGGCGGCGGTTTCCTGATGCACGAGATCCAGCAGAACTCCGACACCACCTACCGCGTGTTCGATTGGAACCGCACCGACTCCGCCGGAAACCCGCGCCAGCTCCACGTCGCGGAATCGCTGGCGTGCATCGACTTCGAAGACATCGAGCCCGCGATGGACACCCAAGGAGGGGCTGCATCCTGCTGCCCGACAACCTTGGGCACCTGCCCATATTTCCATACCACCCTCCACAATATCGCAGTCGGCGAGGTTATCTCAAATCCCCTCCCCGACCGTTTTTCGCTGATCACGGTGGTGGAGGGTTGCCTGGAAAATACTTACAAGACCGGGCGGACGGTGCTGCTGCCGAGGGGCGCGGACGGACTGGTCGCAACGGTTCCCTCGAAGATCTTGCAGACCACGATCCCGCCCGGCGGGTGAAAAACACGGTTGCGCGCGGGGCGGTCTGCAACTACGACTTTCCCATGAGCATGCTCCTCGAGAAAACATCCATCCTGTCGAAAACCAAGGAACTTTGCGCCGCGATCGCGGAAGACGCCCAGTTCAAGAAGCTCCAAGGCGACGTAGAGCGCTTCCTCGCCGACGATTCGGCGCGGCTGCAATACCAGTCCGTCCACGAAAAGGGCGAGGAGCTTCATCACAAGCAGCACGCGGGCGTGGAGCTCGGCGCGGCGGAGATCAAGGCTTTCGAGGACGCGCGCGACGCACTGTTCGATAACCGCGTCGCGGCGGATTTCATGGACGCCCAGCGCACGCTGGAAGGCATCCAGAAAAACATCGGAAAATATGTGAGCATGACCCTTGAGCTTGGTCACGTGCCGACCGACGAGGAGATGGATAATGCCAACTCCGGCGGTTGCTGCGGCGGTGGTGGCGGTGGTGGCGGTTGCTGCGGCTAATCCCGTGGCGGCGGATTTCATCCGCCATGCCTTATCAACCAGGGGAAACAACCGGCACCCTCATGTCTGCCTCAGGTGATTCCCTACTTTTCCTAGGCACCGGCACCTCCGTCGGAGTCCCTGTCATCGGTTGCCCCTGCGATGTCTGCCGCTCGGACGATCCACGCAACAACCGCACCCGCTCCTCGGTGCTCGTTTCCTACGGAGCGACCACGCTGCTGGTCGATTCCGGCCCCGATCTCCGCGAGCAGGCGCTGCGGGAAAAAATCACATCCATCGACGCGGTGCTCTACACGCACTCGCACTTGGATCATGTGGTCGGCTTCGACGAGATGCGGGCTTTCTGCTGGGGAAAAAGCGAACCGCTGCCCCTTTACGGCACGGCGGCCTGCATCGATGTCCTGAAAGTCATGTTCGGCTGGGCGTTCCATGAGGACAACACCCACCGCGGTTACGTGAAGCCCGACCCACGCCCCGTGACCTCCGTTTTCCGGATCGGCGGGCTCGCCATCACCCCGCTGCCCGTCGAGCACGGCACGGTGGAAACCGTGGGCTATCTTTTCGAAACGGACGCCGGTTTCCGAACCGCGTATCTGCCGGATGTGAAACGCATCCCGCTAGAAACGATGGCGTTGTTAGAAAACCTCGACGTTTTGGTCATCGACACCCTCCGCGATACGCCGCACTCCACCCACCTTTCCGTCGGCGAGGCGTTGGAGATTTCCAAAACCCTCTCGCCGCGCCGCACCCTGCTCACCCACATCAGCCACGACCTCGATCACGCGGAGCTTTCCGCCCGGCTGCCGGACGGGGTCGAAGTTGCCTGTGACGGGCTGCGAGTGCCGCTTGCGTAGGGAGGGCGGAAACGGAAGCTTCCGTCACTTCCCCATCTCAATCCTTGCCCAATCTCCGCTTTTCCCCGAAAACCCTCCCCGAATGAAAATACTTGTCGTAGGAAAAGGCGGGCGAGAGCACGCGCTGATCCATACCCTCTCCCTTTCCCCCTCGAAACCCGAGATCTTTTCCTTTCCCGGCAGCGACGCGATCTTCCGCATCGCCAAGCCGACCACCGCCAGCGACCTGCCCTCGCTGATTTACTGGATGAAAGGTAACGGCATCGATCTCTGCATCGCGGGCGAGGAATCCTATCTCGTCACGGGCGCCGGCCTCGCCAATCTCTGCGAGACGAACGGCATTCCTTGCTGGGGGCCGCCGAAGGAATCCGCGCAGCTCGAAGCGAGCAAGGAATTCGCCAAGGATTTCCTGATCCGCAACCAGATCCCCACCGCCGCCGCTAGCGCCTGCGAATCGCTGGACGAGGCCGTCGTGGCCATCGCCGGAACCTACCCCACCGTGCTGAAATTCGACGGACTGGCCGCCGGGAAAGGCGTGGCCGTCTGCGCGGATGAGAAGTCGGCACTCGATTTCCTCAACGAGGTCTTCACGGAAAATCGCTTCGGCGCGGGTCGCCTGCTCGTCGAGGAGTGCCTGGTCGGGCCGGAGGTTTCCATCTTCGCCGCCATCGTGGACGATGCATACATGATCCTCACCCCGGCGCGGGATTACAAACGCCTCGGCGATGGGGATGACGGCCCGAACACCGGCGGCATGGGCGCGGTGGCCTCGCGGAAACTCATTTCCGCCGATCTGCTGGCCACCATCGACGAATCCATCGTCGCGCCGACCGTCGCCGCGCTGCGGAAGGAAAAGCTGCCCTATCGCGGCTTCCTCTACTTCGGCCTCATGCTCACGCCAGATGGGCCGAAGGTGATCGAATACAACTGCCGCTTCGGCGATCCCGAGTGCCAGGCGGTAATGCCCCTGCTCAGCGGCGATCTCGCGGCCTTCTGCCTTGCGGGAGCGAAGGGTGAGCTGAAACAAGAGCTGATTTCCTTTTCCGACGATTGGTCGGTGTGCGTCATCCTCGCCTCGCACGGCTATCCGGAAAGCTCGCGATCCGGAGATGCGATTTCCGGCCTCGATGAAACCGGTGCGCGGGTTTTCCATTCCGGCACGAAACTCGTCGGCAACGAATGGCAGACGAACGGCGGGCGCGTGCTCGCCTGTGTCGCCACCGGATCGGAGCGCGCCTCCACCGTCGCCGCTGCGCATGCCGCCGCCGATAAGATCCATTTCCCCGGCCTGCAGCGCCGTCGCGACGTCGGCATTCTCCATTTTCCCGAGGCGATATCCCATGCTCCGGAGACTGTGAAACTCACGCTCACTCCGGACGATATCGCAGCAGGCATCGAGAAACTTGCGGAATCCATCCGCAGCGCGAACCCCGACGGCGCGATCGCGCTGGTCGGCATACGTTCCCGCGGCGACGAGGTGGCGGAGCGCCTGCTCACCCTCCTTTCCAACGATGATCGCGAGCTGCACTTCGGTGTGCTCGACATCTCGCTCTACCGTGACGACTTCGAGCACCTCCACTCGAACCCGAAGCTACAGGAGAGCGACATCCCCTTCCCCGTGGACGGAGCGCACATCATTCTGGTCGATGATGTGCTGTTCACCGGTCGCACCATCCGGGCTGCGCTCGACGCCCTTTCGGACTACGGACGCCCGGCCAAGGTGCAGCTCGCCGCACTGATCGACCGCGGCCATCGCGAGCTTCCCATCCACGCCGATTACACCGGCATCATACTTGAGACTTCACGCCTCGATCATGTTTATGTTTCCCTTGAGGGAACGGATGGGGAGGATCTCGTCCGAATCGTCACCCCACCCGAACCATGATCCCGGAGAAAAAAAAGACCGCTGATGAGATCGCCGCGCTACGCGAAGGGTTAGGAATTCCCGCGGCAACACCCGAACCCGCGGCGCCGGAGCCGTATTCGCAAGCACCACCTCCCCGGAACATGCAAGCGGAGGAACCGCCTCCTTCACCTGCCGCCTATGCGGAACCCATCGTCCACCTCGACCTGCCACCCGCTCCGGCACGACCCAAAAAAGTCGAACCCAAGCCCATCCACTCCCTTCGCAAACACGACCTGCCGCTCGCGCCAGCGACTGCCTCCACCCGCAGGACAGAGCTTCCAAATAAGCGCCACGATACGCGGGACATTAGCCAAATCCGCAAACGTGAAGCCTTGGCGGCGCTGCAGCAGCCGGGCACTGATCCCGCCGCCCATATCCGCAGTCAGATCGCCTCCCCTTTCCTTTACGCCCCCGGATACCTTTTCGCCGCCGCCGCCGCTGTTACCGCATACATGAGCGTGCCTTATTACACCCCCGCCGGGTTGATTGCCCTTTCCGCGATCATCATGATTTTCATCGCCTTGCGGAAACCTCGCTCACGCCATCACGCGGCCTTGCTTTTCATCGCGGTTTTCCTGACTCTCGTTTTCGGCGCGCTTCACTACGCCCCACATTTCCAACATGGCCCGTAAAGACCTGCTTGATGTCGCATCGCTCGGAAGGGAGGAAATCGATCTCCTCCTCGATCAAGCCGTTCCGTTCAAGGAACTCTTCACCCGCTCGGTGAAGAAAGTCCCCGCGCTCAAGGGAAAATCCGTTCTCACCCTTTTCTACGAGCCGTCCACACGCACCCTCTCCTCTTTCGAGGTCGCCGCGAAACGCCTCTCGGCGGATGTCACAAACTTCGATGTCCGCCACTCCTCGATCACGAAAGGCGAGTCCGTTCGGGAAACGGTCGAGACCCTGCAGGCGATGCGCACGGATTACATCATCGTCCGCCACTCCCGCTCCGGCCTGCCCGCCGCCATCGCCGCGCAGACGAAAGCCTCGGTGATCAACGCCGGCGACGGCTCCCACGCCCACCCCACCCAAGCGCTGCTCGACGCCTTCACGATCAAGGAAAAGTTTCCCGACCCCACCGGGAAAAAGGTGCTTATCATTGGTGACATCCTCCACTCACGGGTGGCCCGCTCCACCTCGTGCATCCTGAAAAAACTCGGGGTGAACGTAGCCTTCCTCGGCCCAGGCTCACTGCTGCCGAAAAACGGCCCGGAGAACATCGCCCGCTTCACCGATTACAACGAGGCGATGAAATGGGAGCCTGACATCATCTATCTTCTCCGCGTCCAGATGGAGCGGCAGGACGCACCGTTTTTCCCCTCCCTCCGCGAATACCACAGACTCTACGGAGTCACCGACGCCCGCCTCGAAGAGATCCGCAAACGCGGCCTCTACCTCATGCACCCCGGCCCCGTGAACCGCGGCGTGGAACTCTGCGACGCGGTCATGGACTACGAGCGCTCCCTCATCAACGACCAGGTAGAGAACGGCATCGCCGCCCGCATGGCCGTGCTCTACTACCTCAAGCCGGAATAGCTCATAGTGGCTGGGACTTAAAGTCCCAGCTTGTCCGTCCATAGCTTCAGCGAAGGCGGATCCGTCCGGGGGACATCCTGTCGCCCGCATCAACGCGAACCGCGCCACCCTCATCCAGAGCGCCGGAACCCTCATCACCCGCGCCACCGAGGACAACCTCCCCGGCTTCACCATCGCCGGGAAAGTCGCCGCCATACAGACCCTGCTCGATGCCTACAAGGCCACCGAGGACACCCAGGCCGAGGGCACCGAGGAAAAAGGCCTCACCCGCCTGAGCCGCGACGCCCACATCTACGTGCTAAACAACCGCCGCACCGCCGTCCAGTTCGCCGCAGACGCTCTCTGGCCCTACACCGACGAGATGACCCGCCCCATCCGCTCCGCATTCAAAATTCCCACCAACCGCCCCCTCGCTATCTGAGGCAAAGCGCCTGGGAATCAAAAAAGCCGTCCGCCGGGTTCCATCCTCGGCGGGCGGTTTCCTGTAACAAACTAAGGCTTGCGGGCGTGGCGTGGAATCAATATCCATCACGCATCACATGGGATGTGTCGCATACCTCACCGAATTCTTGTCGGAAATCCACCCGGGCTTCGCAGCAGGGTTTCCTATGGTTGACCGGGACAGCGCTCCGTGGAGAATGCCCAGCCGCTGTAGCGGCTCCTAAAAACATCCGCGGCGGCAGCGGATGCCCCCCGCATGGCGTGAGTGGAACGGGGGCAACAAGGCGTTGGTGTGTTCAGTCTGATGTAGGCGTTCTTTTTGCCGATCAAATGACTGCTCGGGAGACCGAGGAAACCGGAGACGAGGCAAGCGCCAGTGGTATGTCCGGTTGAATCGGTTTTCCGTCAGTCCAAAGGAGTTCAACCGCCGAGAAGCCTTACCCATGTTTAAAAAAATCCTAGCTTGGCACGTTCAAGACATTGGTTGGCGTGTACAGTTCTAGCCCATTGGTTGGCGCGTGGGTTCAATTGTAGGTGGGATCGTAGGTAAAGCTGACATTCGGGGTGGTGATGATTTACTACTTATGATTTAGCTGTTTGACTTTTCTTTTAATGCGAAACTTTTTAATAAAAACGCATGTTTTATAAATAGTCAAGGCGACGCCAAAGAAACCAAGAAAACCTGTCAGAGCCCCCATGAAATAGCCTGGAATGCCAAGTTTATTGCCATACCATATTGCCATTAGAAATGCGACAATACTACCTGTTATCAACCATAGAATATCAAACGTTTTAGTCTTCATGTTTACTCACAGTTACCGGAATTTCCGGTCAATCTATTAAAAATTGCGTCCATGGCATGCAGCCCCCCCGCTGCAACGGTCGAACCTAGAGGTGTCAGTCCACTCCCCCAATTTGGAAGTGCTCTGAAAAATGATGAATCTGCAGCAAACGCTTTTACTATTCCACCATGCTTCGCAGATAAAATTCTACCACGTGTAACAACATCAGTATGCTTCAGAAATCGCCACATTCCTTTGCTTACTGTTGTCGATCCAAGCTCATAAAGCCAAGGATTTTTTGCTTGGGCTGTTACATTTGCGAAGGTTGAGCCGCCGCCTGTAGCTAGAGCGATGGCTGCGTCTCTAGCGACCCCTCCCATCGCTTGTGAAAACCGTGCACCATCTGCACAAGGGTCATACTTACCGGAGTCAGCGAAAGGGTCTTTAAAGGGAACGAATCCATCAGCTGTTGCCATAGCCCCAAGACCCAAAGACTCCCTGAATTCCGCACCAGTCCAAGAGCCAAGAGCCTGCCAATGGTCGCTCCAGGATGCCAGACCAGTGGGGTCCCATTGATTGATCGGATTCCCGCCGACATACCCATACAAGTTCAATCCCCCTGTTTCCCCAAGCGGGTCCGGCGATAACCACTGTCTCAGCTCCGCATCATACGCCCGGAACCACGTCAGCACCAAACCGCTCTTCGCGTGGTGGTGATGTCCAGTGAAGCCGACATCCGTTTCCATGCTGCCGGAGAGTTTTGTGCGTTTCCCCCACAGATCGAAATCGTAGCGGGTAACGAGAGCACCGCTGGAGTTGGTGATTTCCCGGATGCTGCCGAGGTGGTCTTTCGTGTAGTAGTAGAATCCCGCGTCGCTGCCGCCGATCCTTTGCTCGCCTTGGGGGAAGTAGCGTTTGGTTATGGTGGTGCCGTTGGCTTCGCGTTCTTCGGCGGGTTGGTTGCCGCCTGACCAGAGGTAGCGTTTGTCGCTGGTGATGGTGTTGCCGGCGTTGCGTTCGGTGATGCGGACGCGGCGGGAGAGGCCG
>JAYTOE010000308.1:0-11195 GCA_043747935.1 Akkermansiaceae bacterium | reverse complement strand
GTGTGGAAAAGTTCTCCTGAAAAGTTCACTCCAGCCACCGCAGATTTATCATCAGAAGGCCGTGGGGAAGCTGCAATTCCTTGGGTCTCTGGAACTCATTCAAAGGCATTCAAAGGGACTATTCAAAGGGACAGACAAAATACAGGATTGACCCGGAGCGATTTTTCGCTTTGATGGCGGCATGCGCAAGGCGAGATGGTTGGCGGAATGGGCGGGGAAGCAGGGGAAGCCTGCCATTTACCACTGCATATCGCGCGTGGTAGACCGGAGGTTCGTATTCGGGGATGCTGAGCGGGAGCATTTCCGGATGTTCATGCGGATGCAGGAGAATTTCACGGGGTGCCGGGTGCTGTCGTATTGCGTGATGTCGAACCACTTCCATGTCCTGCTGGAGGTTCCGCCTGTTCCGGAGGGTGGAATTTCCGATGAGTTGCTTCTGAAGCGTCTGGGAGCTTTGTATGCCGAGGCTTTCGTGGACGGGGTGGCGAAGGAGCTGGAGGGCGCACGCAAGGAGGGGGATGAGGTACTGGTGGCGGAGATCCATGCGCGTTTCACCTACCGGATGCACGATCTGAGCGAGTTCATGAAGACGCTGCTGCAAAGGTTCACGCGCTGGTTCAACCGGGAGCACAATCGCCGGGGTACCCTGTGGGAGGAGCGTTACAAGAGCGTGATCGTCGAGAGCGGCGTGGCCGCGAGGATGATCGCGGCCTACATCGACCTGAACCCTGTGCGTGCGGGAATGGTGAGCGATCCGGCGGATTATCGCTGGAGCAGTTACGGTGAAGCGATAGGTGGTGGCGCAAAAGGCAACGGCAAAAAGGCGCGGGAAGGCCTTGTGCGAGCGTGCATGAGCCACAAGGGAATCGGATTCGAGGCGGAGAGGTGGAAGGAAGTTTCAAGGATTTATCGTCGTGCGATGGGGTTGGCGCTCGGCAGGAAACCGGGAAAGACACAAGACTCGGAGACCCAAGACACAAGAAAGAGAAGCCATGCGGCGACGATGAACGAGGAGGAGATGCTTTCGTCAAAGGACAATGAGACGGTGCTGCCGGATCTTGGCATGGCCGGGATGTTGATGAAGCGGGTGAGGTATTTCACGGACGGAGCGGTGATCGGCAGCAAGGAGTTCGTGAACGAGGCGTTTGCAGGGGCGCGGGAGAGGTTTTCCGAGCGGAGGAAGGACGGGGCGCGACGAATGCGGGGAAGCGGCGCGGCGGCGGCCGGGACGCTGTGGAGTATGCGGGATCTGCGGGTTGGGGTTTAGAGGCACGCGCTAAAGTTGGATCAGTTGCCATGATTCATCGTTTCACGTGTATTGGCCTCACCGGAATCCAAACCCCAAGTTTACCGGCAATCTTGACAGCGCGTTGGGCGCGGGCGTTTCTTCGGCAGGGCATTACACACAACCTCATCCTTAAGAAAACCGCAATACCCGCATTCCTGATCTCAATCTTCGCATTCTCGATTCAGGGTTGCGAAAAGAAAGCGGCGAATGAGGAAGCCAAAGAGGAAGTCGTCGTCAAGCGGGAGGGGGCACCTGATGTCGTCAGGGTCTTCGACGATGATCGCATGGACGCCGCCATTTCCGAGGCCAAATCGAGCCTAACCGAGTGAATCGCAGCGCTCGAGGCAGATGCTCCCACGACGGAGGGATTTGCGATAATGAAGGCCTTTTTCCATGGGGATGGTCAAAAGGAGTTCATCTGGATCAGTGATGTGAAACTGGCGGATGGTCTTTTTGTGGGTAAAATCGGCAATGAACCCCTCAACGAAATCGGAGTGGCTTTGGGCGAGACCGTGCGAGTGATTCCGGAGGAAGTGGAGGATTGGATGTTCTTTTCGGAAGGTCGGCTCAAAGGCGGCTACACGGTCGTGGCGTTGGTATACGGCACCGAAGAGCAGGCTGCCTATGAGCAGGAAATGGGAATCGACTGGACGAGTTACAAATTCCTGAAGCTTGGGGAGTGAATCCAGGTTCCCTGGCGGTGGTTCAGATGATCCAACCAAATGGATTTCAAAAAGCTGGTTTCCCTCAGTTCTTGCGGTTCCAGCTTAAACGGATAGGTTTCAGGGAATGAGTCGTCGGGCGAGAAGGAAACGGGGAGGGGTTAAAGAGCCTTGGTTTGGGAAATTCGCGGCGTTTTTCGGTGTGTTCCTTTTGCTGGCATTGACGCTGGGATATGCGGGGCTGCGCGCGTATCTGCATAGCGAGGGTTTCCGGAAATTCCTTTCCGCCGAGGTCAGCAAAACGGCGAAGGTGGCAGGCGAGTTCAGTTCTTTCCGCTGGGACGGGCTGGCCGTGGAGACGGAGCGGTTCGAGGCGACCGGGGAGGGGATGATCGCCTCGGTGGGGGCGGATCAGATCGCTACGGAGGTGGGTTTCGGGGCTTTGGGCAAGGGCGCATGGGAACTCAAGCAGACTCGGGTTACGCGGGTGGAGCTGGGGCTGGATTTCACGAAAAAAAACGAGCCTTCCCCCACTGCTCCCCTCGAGGTGGCGAAGACTGTAAAAAAGAAGCAGGCAGGTTGGTTGCCGAGCCAGGTGGAGCTGGAATCGGTCGCAATCGGCGAACTCTCGATCCGGGCGATCACCACCGATGGCGACGTCGGAGCGCGCGGGATGAAGGTGAGTATTGAGCCGCTTTCGGCAAAGGGCTCTTACGAGGGGGAGATCACGGGTGGGACGATCGATCCGGCCAAGGCATGGCTGCCGCCGATCCGTTTGGAAAAAGTCCGGGGAACGTTCAGGGACGGTAGCGCGTTCATCACCAGTGCGGATCTCAAGGCATGGGAAAGTGGGCGCATCGATGCCTTCGGTGAGTGGGATTCGAAGACCGGAACCTATGCCTTCGAAGGCGATCTGGATGGGGTGAAGTGCGATGAAGTCCTCAACGAGAACTGGGCGCGGCGGCTCACCGGCGATGTTTCATCGACTTTTTCCGTAAACAACATCAGCGGAAAGATGGCGATGAACGGAGAACTCACGGTGCGCAACGGCACCCTCACCGCTCTGCCCATGCTCGACGTGCTCGCTGCTTATGCGGACACCCGGCGTTTCCGCATCATCCAACTCAGCGACGCGCGGACGAAATGGCGTTACTCGGACGGTGCATATGTGTTCACGGATTTCGTGATGGCCAGCGAGGGTCTGATACGTCTGGAGGGAAATTTCTCGATCAAAGGGAAGGCGATCGACGGCATGTTTCGGCTCGGGTTGGTTCCCGGCACGCTTGCCGGTATCCCCGGTGCGGAAACCGACGTTTTCCTGCCCGGCGAGCGCGGCCTGCTGTGGGCACCGATCCGGATCACAGGGACGCTTGACGATCCCAAGGAAGACCTCACCGACCGACTTATCATGGCGGCGGGCTTGCGCATGTTCGATGTGCTCCCCGAGAGCGGGGAGAAGGTGCTGAAATTCACGAAATCCGTCCTAGGCGAGAATCCCACCGATGCGATCGGAAAAGGCATCGAAGGCGGGCGCAAGGTCATCGACGAGGGGGAAAAGATCATCAATGGCGCCGAGGGTATCATCAAAGGCGTGCTAGGTGAATGACACCCAGCTGGGAGACCCGGACTCGTGATCGTTTTCTCCGATAAGGTTTGCGCGTGCGGCGCGTAATGGGGAACATGTTCGCGTTCACTGAGCGTCGCCCATCATGGATGCCGAAACGAGAACCCACCGCAAAAGAATCATGAAAAACAACACCAAGATCGCCGCGCTCGCCTTCGCCGCGCTAGCATTCATCCCCGGCCTCCACGCCGAAACCAAGCCGCTCAAGGCACTGCTCATCACCGGCGGCTGCTGCCACGATTACAAGGCGCAGAAAGATATCCTGAAAAAAGGCATCGAGGCGCGTGGCAACATCATCGTGGACCAGATCCACACCGACAACTCCACCGTCAAGCCCGACCTCCCGATCTACGGGATGCCGGAATACGCGAAGGGCTATGATGTCGTCATCCACGACGAGTGCGCCGCGGGAATTACCGATGTCGCGATCATCGAAGGCGTGCTAGCCCCCCACAAAGCTGGCCTCCCGGGTGTGAACCTGCACTGCGCGATGCATTCCTATCGGTTCGGTGATTTCCAAAAGCCGGTTGAGGATGATGCAGCGAACTCCAAATGGTATGAATACCTCGGACTCCAGACCACCGGCCACGGCCCGCAGAAGCCCATTGATATCACCTACGTGGACAAGGAGCATCCGATCACGAAGACCCTCGCCGATTGGACGACGGGCAACGAGGAACTCTACAACAACATCAGGGTGTTCGATACCGCCCACGCGCTCGCGAAGGGCAAACAGGGCAATGAAGAGACTGTCGTTACCTGGACGAACGACTATAACGGCACCAAGGTTTTCAACACCACGATCGGCCACAACAATGTGACCGTGGAAGACGCCCGCTATCTCGATCTCGTCACCTGCGGCCTCCTCTGGGCCTGCGGAAAGCTTGATGAAAAAGGCAACATCGCCGAGGGCTACGCCCCCGCGAAAGCGGCCGAGTAAGGATTACACACCAAGAGCCTTTGGATCGTCCGGTGCCATGCCGGGCGATCTTTTTTGTGGGAGAGCGGGCTGTTAGGAATCCCTTGTGAGACAATCTCTAGCAAGCCTTCGCAGACTCTCACACTTTACGAAAGCAGCGATTTCCCCGTCATCTGCTCCGGCTGATCGAGGCGGAGCATTTCGAGCAGGGTGGGGGCGACGTCAGCTAGAATGCCGTCGCGCATTTTGCGGGATGAGGCGTCGTCGGCGACGTAGATGATCTCCACGAGGTTCGTGGTGTGGGCGGTGTTGGGCGAGCCGTCGGGGTTGCGCATATATTCGCAGTTACCGTGGTCGGCGGTGATGAGGAGCTTGCCTCCGAGGCGCAGGGTTTGCTCGACGATGGCTTTCACGGATGCATCGATGGTCTCAACGGCCTTGATTGCAGCCTCGACGACGCCGGTGTGGCCTACCATGTCCGGGTTGGCGAAATTCAGGATCACTAGGTCGAAGTCCTTGAGGTTTTCCACGACGGTGTCGGTGACCTCTTGGGCTGACATCTGCGGCTTGAGATCATAGGTGGCCACGTCTTTGGGCGAGGGAATGATAAAGCGCTTCTCGCCCTTGTTCTCCTTCTCGATCCCACCGTTGAAGAAATAGGTGACGTGCGGATACTTCTCGGTTTCCGCAATCCGCATCTGTTTCATACCGGCGTTGGCCACGGTCTCGCCCAGGGTCATGTCGAGCGTCTGCGGCGAGAAAATCGCCTCGCAGGGATAGGTCTCGTCATAGACGGTGAGGGTCACGTAATGGACTTTCGGCACGGTGCCGCGGTCGAAGCCGGAGAAATCCTCTCTCAGGAAAGCATCTGAAAGTTCGCGGGCGCGGTCGGCGCGGAAATTGAAGAAGAGCACGACGTCGCCATCACGGACGCGCTGCGTGTCCGGCTCGGCGAAGACCATGGCGGGCATGAACTCGTCGGTCTTCGCTTGCGTTTCATAGACCTCGGCGATGGCTTCCGAGGCGAGGATATCCTTCTTCGTACCGACGCCGTGCACGATAGCGTCCCACGCCAGCTTCACGCGATCCCAGCGCTTGTCGCGATCCATCGCGAAGTAGCGGCCGACGACCGTGGCGATCTTCGCGCCGACCTTCGCCGTCTCATCCTCGACCTTGGAAATGAACGCCGCGCCGCCGGTCGGCGAGGTGTCGCGGCCGTCGGTGATCGCGTGGATGAAAATGTCTTTCACGCCCGCCGCCCCGGCGAGCTTGGTGATCGCGATGAGCTGATCCTGGTGGGAATGCACCCCGCCGTCGGAAACCAGCCCGAGGAGGTGCAGTCGCCCGGACTTCGCCTTTTCCAGCGCACTTTTGAAAACCGCATTCTCCGCGATCGTGCCCTCGGCGATGGCCTTGTTGATGCGGGTGAAATCCTGATAAACGATGCGCCCCGCGCCGAGGTTCAGGTGGCCGACCTCCGAGTTCCCCATCTGGCCTTCCGGCAGGCCGACATCCATGCCCGAAGCGGAGAGGAAGGAATGCGGGTATTGCGAAAGGACTTCATCGGTGAAAGGGGTGTTGGCCAGGATCACGGCATTGCCGTCCTTTTTCGCCGTCGCTCTGCCGCCGGGATTCGTGCCCCAGCCATCGCGAATAATGAGAACCACAGGTTTTTTCGACATGCGAGCCGCTGTAATGGGTCTCCGGCGGATGGGCAAGGCGAGATTCAAACTTCACGGTCATGTATCACAAGCAAGAAGTCATATCACATAATTTGGTTACATTCAGAAGCTGGTACACCTTGGTGCCAAAAATCCGCCCTCGACAGCACGGCTTATGCCCTTCCACTTTCTCCCCCGCCATGTCCGCATCCAGCCCTTTTTCCGCCCGCAAAGACAAAGCCCAGATCGAGGAGTCCGGCGAGTTCGCGCCGACGTTCGATTCCGACGGCCTGATCCCCGCCATGGCCATCGACTCCGTCACCAGCGAGCCGCTGATGCTCGCCTACATGAACTCCGAGTCGCTGCGCCTCACCCTAGAATACGGCGAGGCGGTCTATTGGTCCCGCTCGCGTTCGGAAATCTGGCACAAGGGGAAAACCTCCGGCCACACCCAGAAAATCGTCGAGATCCGCACCGACTGCGACCAGGACGCGCTCATCCTCGTGGTCGAGCAGATCGGCGCGGGCGCCTGCCACACTGGCCGCAACTCCTGTTTCTACCGCAAGGTCGTCCCCGGCACCCCCGCCGCGCTCGCCTTCACGCAGTCGGATCTTTCCTTCGATCCCGCCTCCGTGTATGGGAAAAAGACCACGTAAACACCCCCGGAAAATTTCAGTTTTTCAGTTTTTTAGCCTTTCAGCGTTTATTTTAGCATTTTCACCCTTGCAAAAGGCGTGACCATCCCCTAGCCATCTCGCCCCGCGCGTTCCGATGAGGCACCCGCGGCTTCCATCCACACACTTTCCACCACCACGACCATGGACATCATCAAGAAAATCGAGCAGGAGCAACTCAAGGAGGATGTTGCCTCATTCAACGTCGGCGACACCGTGAAGGTGCACTGCCGGGTGGTCGAGGGCGGCAAGGAGCGCGTCCAGATCTTCGCAGGTCTCGTGATCGCCAAGGGCGGCACAGGCATCAACTCCGCTTTCACCGTCCGTAAGATTTCCTACGGCGAGGGAGTCGAGCGCGTTTTCCCGCTGCACACCCCGCGTATCGCCAAGATCGAGGTGACGAACAAAGGCAAAGTCCGCCGCGCCAAGCTCCACTACCTCCGCGACCGTGTCGGCAAGCGCGCCCTTCTCGTCAAGAGCGCCAGCTAATCGCCCGCCAGCAACCGTTTTCAAAAACCCCTCCGGCGAAATTCCGGCGGGGTTTTTCTTTGTTCCCTTGCCCGTTCGCCGCAGCAACCTAGATTCGCAGATATCAAACCATGCGTATCCCGCTCCTCGCCGCGATCCCGCTCTGCCTGCTTACCGTCTTTCTGATATGGTGGATGGGCACGCGTGAGATGGATTTCCTCACCCCTCCCTCCGAAGCGAGGCTCAGCAAAATCCGCGCCGAAGCCCTCGCGTCCCTGACCGTGTCCCGCCTGGAGGAAGACGCGATCTCCATCAAGGTCCCGCTGCCCGACGGAAATCCCACCGTCCCCGATCCCGCCGCCCAACTTGATCCGGTTGATCTCGGGGATATCAAATCGCCACCCGTATTGGACACCTACTCGGACAGAGCTCCCGAGGGATCCGACAAACTCCTCGCCCTCGCCGCCGCCCTCGAACAAGCGGGCGCTTTCCAACGTGCACTCCTCGCCTACGAGCGCATCCTCGACCTCTCGGAGTCCGACCCCGAGCAAATCCAGTCCGCCGTCTCCGCGATTCACCGACTCAAGCCCACCTTGCCCGATTGGAACCCCAATCCCGAAAGCGCCATACAAGCCGTTATCCACGTCGGCACGGGCGAGAAGTTCGCCGAAATCCTGCCCGATCTCCTCACGGAAATCACGCGCAACCTCAATACCGCCTCCTCAGGCACCGTCAGGTTCTCGCACGAACTTCACATCGGCCGCACGATCCAGAACATCGACGCACCGACGCCCGTCGCGCTCTGGATCACCGGTCCCGGAGATGATTCGATTTCCACGGATGTCCTTTCCTTCACCACCGATGAAAAGGAAACCCTCCGCAACGATCTCCTGAAAACCGTTTTTAATCTCGTCCGCGGCCAACTCTCGAAAGCCGCCTCCTACAATCCTGCGCCCGAGGCTCTCGACGATCCGCTGGCCGCACTGGAGTCCCATATCACCCGCCTCCTGTGGAACGAGTTCGGCAAGTCGCTGAGCTCCGAGGAGTAGCCGAAACCAGCGCACACAGTGGATTCCATCACCCAAGCCACACTCGGAGCCGCCGTCGGCGAAGCCCTCCTCGGGAAAAAACTCGGCAACCGCGCCGTCGCATGGGGCCTGCTTTTCGGCACGCTGCCCGACCTCGATGTGATCGCCTCCCCTTTCCTTGACAACGCCCGCCTACTCGAATTCCACCGCGGTGCGAGCCACTCGCTGCTGCTCATGGTCATCGCCTCCATCGCATTGGCCAAGCCGCTCGCGAAGCTTTGGAAAAAGGAAAAGATCTCCCCCGCCCGCGCAGGCTGGTTCGTGTTCCTCGCCTGGTCCACCCATGTCCTGATTGATTGCTTCACCGTCTATGGCACCTCCGTCCTCTGGCCGTTTTCCGAAACTCGTGTCGCCTTCAACAACCTCTTCATCATCGATCCGCTCTACACCCTGCCGCTGCTCGTTGCTATCGTCTGGCTGTGTTTCTGTCGCTCGAAAAAGCTCCAGGCAAAGCGCGCCCGCCTGCTGAAATGGGGGCTTGGAATCAGCACAGGATATGTCGCCCTCACGTTCGGATTGAAGTTCATCGTATCCTCCGCCTTCGACGCCGATCTTGCCCGCCGCGCCATCACCTACGAACGCCGCATGGAAGCACCCACCGCTTTCAACACCCTCCTCTGGCGCTCGGTCGTGGATCGCGGCGATGAACTCTTGGTCGGTTACCGCTCCGTTTTCGAAAGTCCTTCGGATCCCGTCCGCTGGACGATCTACCCGCGCCGCTCGGAGACTCTCAAAGGTCTGGAAAAGGAACGCGAGATCGAGACCGTAAAATGGTTCTCGCGCGGCTGGTGGATCGCCCGCCCCCATGCCGAGGGCGTGTGGATCGCCGACATGCGTTTTGGCGAAACCCGCACCTACGGGGACAAGCCCGGCATGGTCGATTCCCGCATCATGTTCTCCTGGTCTTTCCTGCCGGGAGCAGAAGGCGACCGCCTCCACTCCGAACGTCCCGATGTCCGCAACGCGAAGGAATCAATGAAACGCATCGCCCGCCGTATCTTCACGCGGGACGGCTGGGAAGCGAACCCCCGCCTCGCCAACATCCCCGGCACGCTGCCGGAGTTCCTACCCGTCGCGGATTAAGTCCGCGTGATCGAGGGACACGGGTTGCTTAACCCCCGTGTGAAGGTTTCTCCATTTGTTCATACCGATCAAGGGGGTGTGATTTTTATCGGTGGACGTGTCCGACGCAGAACCAAGGAGGGGCTGCCTTTGGCTGCCCGGCAACCCGAGACGAATGGTGGAGTCTTCCGTTCTCTATTCTTATCTGGCAGCAGAATGCAGCCACTCCTTGGCCACCGGAAAAAATCACACCCCAAACAATCTTGGCAAAGTTCATCCCTTGGCTAGTCTGCAAGCCATGAGCTTATTAGCGATGCAGCATGGGAATGTGGAAACCCCATATCCGGTCAACTCGGTCGGGCGTATGATGGAACCTTCGATCGGCGTATTCGCCCCGCAGCAAACGATCGGCGAGGTGATCGGGGAGCTGCGCGAGATCGTGAAGAGCGCCTTCATCACCTACGGCTTTGTCGTGGATGATACGGGGCAGCTTGTCGGTGTCATCACCATGCGTGACCTTCTTTTCACCGACCACTCGGTGCGACTTGAGGAGGTCATGCTGAAAAACGTATTCGCCCTGGAAGCGGTCACGCCCCTGATCGACGCAATGCGCTCCACCCTGGACCGCCACTATCCGGTTTATCCTGTCGTCGACTCCGGGGGGAAACTCGTCGGCCTCGTGCGCGGGCAGCAGATGTTCGAGCAACAGGCCATCGAGCTCAGCGCCCAGGCCGGTAGCATGGTCGGTGTCGAGAAGGAGGAGCGACTGTCCACGCCGTGGAAACGCAGCCTGTTTTTCCGCCACCCATGGCTCCAGCTCAACCTGCTCACCGCCTTCGTCGCGGCGGCCGTGGTCGGCGTTTTCGAAAACACCCTCGAACAGATCGTGCTGCTCGCCGTTTTCCTACCTGTGCTGGCCGGACAATCGGGTAACACCGGTTGCCAGGCGCTCGCCGTCACCTTGCGCGGCATGACCCTCGGTGAGTTCGGCCCCGGAAGCACCGCGAAGGCCGCCTGCAAGGAAGCGCTGCTCGGTTTCCTCAACGGCATGCTCGTGGGGGTTTCCGCCGGCGCGGGCATGTTCCTTTACGCGAAGTCGCAGGGCAACCCCAACGCCCTCATGCTCGCCGTCGTGACATGGCTCGCCATGACCATCGCCTGCGCCGTCAGCGGCATCTCCGGAGTCCTCGTACCAACAACCCTGAAACGCTTCGGAGCCGACCCGGCCACCGCCTCCAGCATTTTCCTCACCACCGCCACCGACGTGATCAGCATGGGTGCCTTCCTCGGGCTGGCGACCCTGTTGTTGCTATGAGTCTGGATTTCTTATGTCAAAATGTATCATTTTGTCTGAGGGACATGATTTCAAAAACATCCAAAGAAACAGACAAAAAAATTTCGGAGCGGCCCGCGCGATCCCAGATGTAGAGAACCTTACGACCTTTGGAAGCACCCTGGCGGAGGGTCTCGGCGGTTTGCCGCTTGAGCGCGCGCATCTCGTGTTCTTTCTTGCGCTCGATCTGATCGGCGACGGTGAGGTGATTCATGCAGTGGCTGCGCAAGTCAAGGGTGTAGAGGTGCCCGGTAGCATATTTGGTGGTGGTGAGACGGGTGGTGGTGGTGTGAGTTTTGGCGGTGGTTGAGGCGCGTGGCTGCGCTTTGTCATGGCTGGCCGCAGCGATGAAATGCCCGTCACCTGCATGGATATCGAAGTCATCAAGGCATTTGTAGGAAGCAAAGGGATCGGGC
>JAYTOE010000307.1:0-8988 GCA_043747935.1 Akkermansiaceae bacterium | reverse complement strand
AGCAAGACCGCCCGTGAGAAAATCGAGAAGGCCGGTGGAAGCTTCACCGAGCCCGCCCCGAAGACACGCACCCCCGCTCAGGCGGAAGGCGAGTGACCCCGTATACCGGCAAATGACCTGATTTCGGAAAGGAAGCCTAGCCGCTTCCTTTCCGCGTGATGAAAGCCCACCTCCGGGCGGTCACTTTGAGTTTAGAGTTTAAAGTTTAGAGTTTAAAGTTTTCCCAACCACTATGATCTCCGCCTTCGCGAACACCTGGAAAATCCCCGAACTGCGGGATCGTATTCTTTTCACCCTTGCCCTCATCGTCATCGTCCGCCTCGGAGTGCACATCACCCTTCCCGGTGTGGATGCCAACGTGATCAAGTTGTGGCTCGACGATATGGCGAAGCAGGATCCGGCGAGCCCCAGCGGCGGAGTAACTGCCTTGCTCACGGTGTTTTCGGGTGGTGGCCTCACCCAGGCGGGTGTGTTCGCTCTGGGCATTATGCCCTATATCTCCGCTTCGATCATGGTGCAACTGATGACGGCCATCGTGCCGAAGTTCTCCAAGCTCGCCCGTGAAGACGGCGGTCGCCAGAAGATCACCCAATACACCCGATATATCACGATCGTGATTGCGCTCATACAGGGTTACTTCGTCGCCCAATCCCTCACCAAACCCCAGACACTCCCCTACATGCAGGGTGTCGAAAAGTTCGGCAAGCTGGTCGCGGATCCATCGCTTACCTGGCTCTCGCTCACGGTGCTCACCATCGTGGCCGGCACTGTTTTGCTGATGTGGATCGGCGATCAGATTACGGAAAAAGGTATCGGTAACGGTATCTCCATCATCATCACGGTGAACATCATTTCCTCTCTCCCTGGCGCACTGATCCAAGCATGGGGTTTCTTCACCGACGGTGATCCCTTCAAGGCGATCATGATGGTCGTGATGATCGCGCTCCTCCTCGTCGTCATTGCTGGCACCATCGCGATCACCCAAGCGCAACGCCGCATCGCCGTGCAATACGCCAAGCGTGTCGTCGGCCGTAAGCAGTTCGGCGGGCAGACGCAATACCTTCCCCTCAAGGTCAACTACGCCGGCGTGATGCCCATCATCTTCGCCACGGCGGTCTTATCGCTGCCGCCCATGATGCTGACATGGTTTTTCCCGCAGGAAGCATGGGCCACCAGGCTCTACGGTGAACTCGTCGGCGGAGGCATGTGGTATTTCATCCTCGGTGGTATCGGTATCTTCCTGTTCTCCTACTTCTGGGTGGCGATGATGTTCCAACCTTCGCAGATCGCGGAAGACCTCAAGCGCAACGGCGGTTACATCCCCGGCCAGCGCCCCGGCAAGCCCACCGCCGATTTCCTCGACTTCACGATGACCCGCCTCACTTTTGCGGGTGCCATATTCCTTGCCCTCCTGTTTTTCCTGCCTGCTATCATCGGAAAAATCGTCGGACTCCCTCAGAATTCGCTCGTCCTCCATTTCTTCGGCGGCACCTCGCTGCTGATCATGGTCGGTGTGGTGCTCGACGTGATGCGCCAGGTTGAGACTCACCTCTTGCAGAAGCATTACGATGGCTTCCTGCGAAAAGGCAAGATCAAGGGTCGCTACGATCGCCTTGGCAACCAGAGTAACGCCGCGCCGCGCAACGCGATTGTCTATCTCTGGCTCGTCATCGCCGTCCTCGTTGTGCTCGGCATCACCGCCTGGATCTATAACCGCAGCCACGTCTGAGCCCTGTTGTGGTTGGCGCCCGCCCTGTCCCGATGCGAATCGTCTTACTCGGTCCGCCCGCCTCCGGAAAGGGAACCCAAGGGCGCAGGCTCTCCGCGAGCCTAGGCCTCGGATACCTCAGCACCGGCGCTCTGCTTCGCGAGAATATTGAGGAAAACTCCCCGCTCGGCCTTACCGCCGCGCCCATCCTCGCCCGCGGCGGCTACTTGCCGGATGACCTGATGTGCCCGATCCTCGGCGATTGGCTGGAAAAAAATGACTCGGGCAAAGGCTGGGTGCTCGACGGATTTCCCCGTAGCATGCCCCAGGCATTCTTCCTCGACCGCTGGCTCTCGGAAAACGGCGTCGCGCTCGATGCTGCCGTCGCCCTCGAAGCGCCGTTCGATGAATTGCTCCGCCGCATCCGCGATCGCGTCGAGTGCCCCGGTTGCCGCTGGTCCGGCCAGCACCCTGAGCTTTCCGAAGGCGACCGTTGCCCGAAATGCGGAGAGCCAGCTGGTCCGCGCGATGATGACCGCGAGGAAAATTTCCGCAACCGCCACGCCGAATTTACCGCTCTCACCGTCCCCGTGATCGACTTCTACCGCACAACCGGCAGGCTCATCCCCATCCCGGCCACTGGCACCAAGGACGAGACCGCCGCCACCATTCTCTCTTCGTTAGGATTTAAAATTTAGAGTTTAAAGTTTCCCTCCATGCGCACCCGTATCCCCATCAAGTCACCCAAGGAAATCGATCGCATGCGCGAGTCGGGTCGCATCGCCTCGGAGATTCTGCAGCAGCTTGCCGCCGCCGTCGCGCCCGGTGTCACGACCAAGGAAATCGATAACCTTGCCGCCGATCTCATGGAAAAGAGCGGCTGCAAGAGCGCCTTCCTCGGTTACCGCGGCTTCACCGGCCAGATCTGCATCTCGGTCAACGAGGAGGTCGTCCACGGCATCGGCGGTCCGCGCCGCATCCAGCCTGGCGATATCCTCAAGATCGACGTCGGCATCATCAAGGGCGGCTTCATCGGTGACAACGCCACCACCGTCGCCTGCGGGGAAATCCCCCTCGAAACGAAGCGCCTCCTCGCCGTCACCGAGCAATCCCTCTACGAGGCCATTTCCAAAGCCCGCCCGGGCCGCAAGCTCGCCGATCTTTGCGGAGCCGTCGCGGAGTATGTCGAGCCTTTCGGTTTCAGCATCGTCCGCGAATTCGTCGGCCATGGCGTCGGCCGCAAGCTCCACGAGGAGCCGCAGGTGCCGAACTTCCGCCCGCGCGGCAAATCCCCGACGCTCATGCCCGGCATGACCCTCGCCATCGAGCCCATGGTCAACGCCGGCGTTCCCGAAGTCCGCATCCTCGACGACGGCTGGACTGTCATCACTGCGGATCGCAAGCCCTCCGCCCATTTCGAGCACACCGTCCTCATCACCCACGGTGATCCCGAGATCCTCACCGACAGGCCTCGCCTCGCCCTCCCCGAGCAACTCGGCATCCCGCCCTTGGAAGCCTGACCTTCTGGCCGTATTCTCTGGAAAGCAAGCGGAGCAAACACGAATATCCTCCTTCCTTCCTGCGACTTTGAAAAATCATCCTTTAATCCAAGGGACGGGCAGCGACCGAATCGGCAAGGGCTGGATAGTCGAGGACAGTCTCTTGAGGAAATGCCGGGGTTAAGTCGGCGGACATCATTACCCAAATCCAGTTCGACGATTTTGAGTTAGTGGGTTGCGGCGCGGCGCTCCCAATTTCAAATCAGTCACTCAGATCCTCGTCATCAACCGCGATGACGCTGCTCCGTAAATTCGCCACTTATGTGGATGTTCCCACAGCCATGACCTTGCCGGAGGTCTTTCGCAAAGCCGGCTACACGACCCTCTCCAACGGCAAGATCTTTCACGCCCTGGACGACGCGGCGGAAAGAAGTTGGAGCGAGGCGCCGTGGCTCACCCGCAACAACACGCGCAACTTCGACCCGGAGACCTCGCCTGCACCAGCTATGCAGACAAACTCACCGGCGATGTCCTCGCCGAACTAGAACGACTCGGCCTCGCGGAGAACACCATCATCGTGCTCTGGGGCGACCACGGCTGGCACCTCGGCGAGCACAATTTCTGGGGCGAACATTACCCCCTCTCGCCCGGCGCAGGCCCTATCGTCCCGCCCTCGAAGAACTCAGCCCTGATACTGGTCTGCCTCACATCGCGCTTGCCGCAGGAGACGTTGGCAGCCCAGTTCACCGTCCGCCGCACCAACGGACGCATGTTCCAGCCGATGTGGGAGACCGGGGGACGAAACCATGCGAAGTGTCTGTCCCAGTCGGTGCTGATCAGCGAGATATCCTCCGGTGTCCGCAGGCTGCGCTTCTGAAGAAACTGCATTACAGCCACATATAGCGCGGACTCGTCCGCGATCAGAGCCGTTGGAGGGGTGTGCTGAAACAGTCTTTCCAAACATAAGTGAAGGCTCGTGGTGTCCTCATCCCAGTGGGGCAGATTATAAGGGCCGGATTCCAATCCATTGGCGGCCAGCTCATCGAGGAAACTCCGGGCGACAGCTCCGGGCTCCGGCATTCGTTGTAAGGTATGGGTCAGGAAAACGATCCTGCGGTGGCCGAGTTCGATGAGCCTCTTGGTTGCGTGCGCGATTGCCGCGACCTTGTCGGGCCCGATCCTCGCGATGGCCAGACCATCCCTTCGCCCGAACACCGAGAAGGCAGGAACCCCGTGATTGACGAACCACTCCAGCAGAGGCCGGGCACCGGAAAGCACGATCCAGGCATCCGCCTTCGTGCGTTTCAGATTGCGCACCATGGATCCTACGTGCATCCCGTGCTGCGGCATGAACCATGGCGCATAAAAGGCCGAGTGACCGGCCTCAATCAACTGGTGCTTGATGCCCACCATGAAATCCTGTTGGCGGGCGGCCGCAGAGTAAACCAGGATCGCGATTCTCAGGGATGGCAGCTTTGTGTCCGTGATTTTATCCGCTTCGATCCGCCGCGGTCGCCCCGCGCCTTGCGGCTTGATAAGACCCTCATTCTCCAGCAGCAAAAGTGCGGCCTGCGCCGTCTGGGGACTCACTCCAACCCATTCCGCCACCTCCTGCCTTCCCGGCATTTCAGAGGACCACCGCCCCCTCCTGAGCTCTTCCCGCAGATGAGCCGCGACTTGCTCCGTGATGGTTAGGAATAACCGCTTCTTCATATCGGGAGCCTGTATGATATCCAGTCAGGTGACCAAGACAAAAAAACATTGTGAGAATTCCGGTCTGCACTAGCGTCGTTCAACTGCACATCAGATACCGCCAGTCCATCAACATGGACTTACCGCGCCAGTCGATTGCCCTGAAAACCCCAAAAATGAAGCCCGATCGTAAAACCGAATTTTTCTCGCCAGCCTGACACTCGCGCTTTCCCCGCGCTCTGCCTTCGCCACCGACCCCTATTGGGACACGAACAGCGCCTCGGCTTGCCGGTCCTGCTGCACCGCCGCCGGAAGTAGGCGCTTTTCTGATTTGCCTGTGATCGACGACAATGATCAAACGCCCACCTTCATATCCAACCCCCTCAAACGTGATTCAACTCAAACGCAGTATGAAAATTCTGGCCGTCATCTCCGGTCTCGTCGCAATGGCCGGGTCGGTGATGGCGCAGATCACCGTGGTCAATACCAGTTCCGTGGTATCACCCGTGGCCGATGATACCAAGACCGCCGTGCTCTCGTTCAATGCCGGGACCACCGCGAACAAGCTGATCGTCCAGGTCAGTGCGGAGGGTCAGGAAGTGGACTCGATCACCTATCGGGGAGTCGCCCTGACGCAAGCGGTCGTGGGCGCCGCTAGCGCGCGAAACAAAGGAATCTTCTATCTGGACAACCCGTTCACCGGCGGCGCGGCCAATCTCTCGGTCACCCTAGGAGTAGGTACATCGAACGGGATCGCCATTGGAGTGGTCTCGGTTTCCGGAGCCGCCCCCGGGGACGCCACAGCCGCCATTGCCAGTGCCACCAGCAGCGTGACACTGACAGTGCCGGTGTCGGGTTGTCTTGTGGTCAGCGGGTATGCCGACAATGGCTCCGGCACGATCACGTTACCCGCAGGTCACACGGCGATTTATAACTCCACCAACATCGGCTCCGCGGATGCGGCGGCGGGTTATGCCACTGGCCAAACCGTCGGCTCCCGGACCTACACCTACGGCGACACCAGCTCCTCAACACCTGCGACCTGCGCCGCGATCTTCGTGCCGGCCTCCGCCGCCCCGGTGATCACGGGCACCAGCCCAGCCAACGGCGCTATCTCTGTCTCGCCGGACGCCGATCTGGTGGTAACCTTCAGCGAGGCGGTGGTGGCTGGCAGCGGCAACATCCAATTGTGGCAGTCCGGCGGAATCTCTCCCGTTGAGTCCTTTAATGTGGCCACTTCCCCTCAAGTCACCATCAAGGGATCGACGATTACCATCGATCCCTCGGCAAACCTTGCTCCCAACACCATCTACTACGTCTTGATCGCTTCCACGGCGGTCGTCGATACCTCAGGCGGCAACGCGTTCGCGGGAATCAGCACTGCCTCCACGTGGTCCTTCTCCACCGGCAGCACCCCGCCGCTTTCTGCCACCTTCTCACCCAAGGACAACCTCTTCGGCGTGGCCTTGAATGCCAATCTTGTGGCGACCTTCGGCGAGACCGTCCAGAAGGGAACCGGCAACATCACCATCCGCAGGGCCGATGGCGCGGTATTTGAAACCATCGACGTGACCTCCTCCGCCGTCACCTTGTCCGGAAAGGCGGTGACGATCAATCCCGTCAACAACTTCGTTGACGGCGCTGGATACTATGTGCTCATCGCCCCTACCGCAATCCGCAACACCGCCAGCCAATACTACACGGGCATTTCGGATCCCACCGTCTGGAACTTCACCGCGCTGCCAGACCTGAGCACGGTGGATGGACGGCTCACCTGGATGATGCAGAATAACATCTCCAGCCCTTATCCCAGCACGACGAGTTCAGCGGGCATGGCCTCTTATGCGCTGGCTGCCTTTCATCTGGGTACCGACCTGGCGACCGCCAACAGCTACATCAACCAGTTCAAAAGCCTCTATCCGGTTCCGGACAGTGACACGATCGAATTCGACTCCTACTTCTGGCTGCACCTGATCTGGCGCATCTACCATGATCCCGCGATGAACGCGCGGCTGACGTCGCAGGCCCGCGCCGACATTCAGGAGATGATGTGGCGTTTCATCCGGACGCGCAGCAGGGCCGCCTACGCGCAGGGCGACTCCTGGATCTATCACGGCAGCGAGAACCACGACGCCATGCAGAAGGGCAGCTACCTGCTCTGCGCGGAGGCTCTCAAGGATGCGCCCGGCTATGGCCCGGGCAGGGTCCTCGCCGATGGAAAGACCCTCGCCGAGCACGCCAGCGCATGGAGCGGCTATTTCCAACGCTACTTCACCGGCCGCGCCGGGGAGGGCATCAATGCCGAGATTGCCAGCCCGACCTACGCCAAATACAGCGTCGGGGTTTATTACAACCTCATGGACTTCGCGGAATCGCCGGTGCTGCGCACTCTGGCCCAACGGTTCGTCACGCTGTATTGGGCGGACACCGCGTCGGACTGGACCCTGTCCGGCGTGCGGGGCGGCGGGGAGGCGCGCTGCTATAAGGACAACTACGTCCGTCTCGGCAGCCAGTATTCCTTCCAATCGCTGCTCTACGGCTATGGATGGCATGCCGCTTCCAGCACGGTTCGCACCTATGCCCTGATTCCCGCCGCCAGTTCCTACCGGGTGCCCGCGATCATCACCGCCTGCGCCGCCGATCCTGCCCGCCCGAACTACCTCTACACCTCCCGCCGCTTTGGCCGCGAGGGTGGCAGCGTCGGGCTGGCAACTTGATCGCCTTCGACAGCGGCAACTCGTACCTGCGCCGCGACACCTGGGTCACGCCCGACTACACCATGGGCACCATGACCTATGACATGAACCGGGATTACGTCCAGATCAGCGACCAGAACCGCGCGATGGGTGTGATGTTCGCCTCCGGTCCCAACAACCGGGTGATGGTCTTTGGCGAAGGTACCACCTTCGACAACAAAAGTTATGCCGACATCACCGGCGTGACCCGCGCGAACTGCATGGTGGTGCAACGCGACCAGAACGCCAATTTCAGCGGCAACGGCACGCTGGTCTTCGTTCCGCAAAGCCTCTGGAACGCCCGCGTTGAAACCAGCGGCTGGTTGTTTCTGCAAAGCGGCAATGCCTACTGCGCGGTCCGTCCAGCGAGCGGCGGTTACACCGCGGCGACCGCCGCGCAAGGAGTGGATCTTTCCATGGGAAACATCTGGGCACCGGTGATCATCCAGATGGGTCAGGCGTCGAGCTATGCGGACTTCGCCGCGTTCAGGACATCGGTCATCGCCAACGCACTGACCTTTGTTTCCAACACGCTCAACTACACCAGCGAGGCAGGCGATGTTTTCACCTTTTACGCTAACAGCAAAACCACTCCGCGGGTGAACGGGACCACCGTGAACCTCAACCCGGCCAAGACCTACGACAGCCCCTATCTCTCGATGACCCATGGCACGAATCTGGCTACGGTTTCCTATCCCGGTTATCAAAATCTGTTGCTAAACTTCGATCCCGCCTCCATCAGCTTCATCGGAGTCAATGCCAGCACCGGGCGATATCAGAGTTCCACGACGGCGACCACCAACACCATTTCATTCACCGTCCCTAGCGGCAGCAACCGCAAGCTGGTGCTGATCGCCAGTTGGGAAAATGGAAATCAGGGCATCAGCGCGACTTGGAACGGAACCCAGAATTTCACGGCGGCAGTCAATTCCACGTCCGACAGAAACGCGGCCATCCTTTACCTCGATGCCCCGACTGCGGGCACCGGCAACATCGTGGTGACCTTCCCCGTGAACACCGCATCACGTGTCGGAGTGCTGAGCTTGGTGGGCGTCGCGCCTGGCGTGGCGAAAACCTCGACCTCCTCCGGCAGATCCGGCAGCCTGAACCTCCCGGTTAATGGCAGCTTCGTGGCAGGCGTTTACACCTCCAACGGCTCGCCCACGATCAACGGCCCCTTCTCCACCACTCTTTATAATGGAGATTCGGATTCATGTGAGGGTAACGCGGGCTACCAAGTGATGCTAACAGGGGGTAACGCCAATTATACATGGTCGGTCACCAACCCTGTTGAAGACAGCCACGCTCTTGCAGCCTTCGTGCCAGCAAGCGCCGCACCGGTGATGCTCTCCAC
>JAYTOE010000306.1:0-10121 GCA_043747935.1 Akkermansiaceae bacterium | reverse complement strand
TCGGCTTCGTCTCCATCCCCGTCGCGATCATGCTCGGATTCGTGCGTTGAAAATTGAATATTGATGATTGAATATTGAGTATTGCGAAGATGACTCCTGAAGAACTCAAAGCCCGCTGTAAGCAGTTTTCGCTTCGTGTGATGCGCCTGGTGCGCGCTCTTCCTGATGACCGGGTCAGCAACACCATTGCCAACCAGCTCGTCCGGTCGGGAACCTCTGTCGCCGCAAATTACCGCGCAGCCTGCCTTGCCAAATCCCCTGCCGATTTCGCCTACAAAGTCGGCATCGCCGTCGAGGAATCCGATGAGTCCGCCCTCTGGATGGAACTCATCATCGAAGACAACATCCTTCCCGCCATGCAGGTGGAATCCCTCTTGCAGGAGGCGAATGAACTCACCGCCATATTCTGCGCCTCCATCAAAACCAGCCGCCAAAACAACCGCTGATCCAATACTCAATCGTCAATTTCCAATAATCAATTCCACCCATGTCCCTCGATAGCAAAATCCCCGCCGGCCCGCTGGAACAGAAATGGTCCAGCCACAAGATGAACTCGAAGCTCATCAACCCGGCCAACAAGCGGAAATTCAACATCATCGTGGTCGGATCCGGCCTCGCGGGCGGTGCCGCCGCCGCGACGCTTTCCGAGCTGGGCTACAACGTGAAATGCTTCTGCTATCAGGACTCCCCGCGCCGCGCCCACTCCATCGCCGCGCAGGGCGGGATCAACGCCGCGAAGAACTACCGCAATGACGGCGACTCCGTTTACCGCCTTTTCTACGACACGATCAAAGGCGGCGACTTCCGCGCCCGCGAGGCCAACGTCTATCGCCTTGCCGAGGTTTCCAACGCCATCATCGACCAATGCGTCGCCCAGGGCGTGCCCTTCGCCCGCGAATACGGCGGTCTGTTAGACAACCGCTCCTTCGGTGGCGCGCAGGTTTCCCGCACCTTCTATGCCCGCGGCCAGACCGGGCAGCAGCTCCTGATCGGCTGCTATCAGGCGCTGGAAAAAGAGATCCACAAGGGCGGCGTGAAAATGTTTCCCCGCACGGAAATGCTCGATCTCGTCCAGGTCGATGGCCACGCGAAGGGCATCGTCGTCCGCGACCTGAACACCGGCGCGATCTCCACCCACGCGGCCGATGCGGTGATCCTCGCCACCGGCGGTTATGGTAACGTGTTTTTCCTCTCCACCAACGCCATGGGCTGCAACGTCATGGCCGCCTGGCGTGCCGCTCGCCGTGGCGCGTTGATGGCCAACCCCTGCTTCACCCAGATCCACCCGACCTGCATCCCGGTCTCCGGCGATTACCAGTCGAAGCTCACCCTCATGTCCGAATCGCTCCGCAACGACGGCCGCGTCTGGGCACCGAAAACCCCCGAGACCGCCGCGAAAATCCGCAAGGGCGAGCTCCACCCCAACGATGTCTCCGAGGACGACCGCGATTATTTCCTGGAGAGGAAATACCCGTCATTCGGAAACCTCGCGCCGCGCGACATCTCCTCCCGCGCCGCCAAGGAAGCCTGCGACGAAGGCCGCGGCGTCGCCCCCACCGGACTCGGCGTCTATCTCGATTTCCGCGATGCGATCAAGCGCCTCGGCGAGGACAAGATCCGCGCCAGCTACGGCAACCTTTTCCAGATGTATGAGAAAATCACCGGCGAAGACCCTTACACCCGCCCGATGATGATTTATCCCGCCGTCCACTACACCATGGGCGGCCTGTGGGTGGACTACAACCTGATGTCCAACATCCCCGGACTCCACGTCCTCGGCGAAGCGAATTTCTCCGACCACGGCGCGAACCGCCTCGGTGCCTCCGCCCTCATGCAGGGCTTGGCCGACGGCTATTTCGTGATCCCCACCACCATCGCGAACTACCTCGCCACTCAGAAACCCGGCACCGTCACCACCCAGCATCCCGCCTTCGCGCAGGTCGAGGGCGAAGTCCGCGAGCGCATTTCCAAGCTCCTCTCCATCCAGGGCAAGCGCACCGTCGATTCCTTCCACCGCGATCTCGGCAAGGTCATGTGGGACAAATGCGGCATGGAACGCACCGCCGAAGGCCTCACCTGGGCGCTTGAGGAAATCGCCCGCATCCGCCAGGAGTTCTGGAGCAACGTCTGCATCCCCGGCGATGCCGATTCCCCGAATATGGAGCTCGAAAAAGCAGGCCGCGTCGCCGACTTCCTCGAGTTCGGCGAGCTCATGTGCCACGATGCCCTCCAGCGCGAGGAATCCTGCGGCGGCCACTTCCGAGGCGAGCACCAGTTCTTCGAATCCGACCCCGAAGTCCAGGCCGGCAAGACCCAGCAAGGCGAGGCAAAGCGCCACGACGAAACCTACTCCTACGTCTCCGCCTGGGAATACCACGGCCCCGGCAAAACCCCCACTCTCCACAAGGAGCCACTGGAATACGAGAGCGTCAAAGTCTCCATCCGCAGCTACGCGTGACGTGGCGGCAATCCATTTGAAGCGCTAGCAACTTAATCCATCCGGCGAAGCCCACTCTGGAAGGACGCAGTCAATCTCCGGTCGCCGCCCGGTTTTCCTCTTCCCAGCGACGCATCCGCCATCAAACATCCCATCCATGAACGGAAAGCGGCTAAAGATGGCGACGAGCGGAGGCATCCTCGCCGCCTCCCTTTTTCTAAACGCGGCCAGCACCGCTAATCCGCATTTCTGGGATGAAATCCCGGCCTGCCCGAGCACGACCCCGCCCGCCGCCATCACGGACGATTACTGGCACGGGCAGTTCCAGCGCGTGAACCACGAGGTCGCTGCAGCGGAGGGGGCGGAGCTGGTGTTCTTCGGTGACAGCATCACGTGGAGTTGGTCGCTGGGCCCGGCGACAGGCCAAAAGGTCTGGGAGGAAACCTACGGCAAATACAAGCCCATCAACATGGGCAACTCCGGCGACATCACCCCGGTCATGCTCCACCGTGTGGCCAACGGCAATCTCGCTTTCCCCGAAGGAAAGCACCCCAAGGTCGCGGTGCTGCTTTGCGGCACGAACAACTTCACGGTGACACAAAGCGACGGTGGAAAAGTCCGCTGGGAACTCGGCCCCGAATGCCCGCCGGAGGACGTCGCGGCCGGGATGCGCGCCATCGCCAAAGCTTTCCGCCGCGCCCTGCCCCGCACGCGGGTGATCATGATGGGTATTCTGCCGGTCAAACAGCCGGAGAAACGCAAGCGCTGCGAACAGGTCAACGCGATCCTCGCTTCCTACGCCTACCCCCGCGGCAAGGTCGTGTTCCTCGATGCCGGGTATAACTTCCTTTTGCCCGATGGCTCTCAGAACCCCAAGCTCTTCACCGACGGCACCCACCTCACTGAGGAAGGCTACCGAGTGTGGGCGAAAAGCATCGCCCCCGTCCTCGATGGAATGATGCAAGCCCCTCCGCTCAATCCCTAGGTGCCTGACCCCCGACGGCATGCACCCGGTCGCTTCTGGTGCGAACCGGATGGCGGAGGAGATCGCCGCCGCCATGGATCCGTTTCGCGGTGACTCGCCGCCGTGACATGGGATTTGCGGAAAGACCTCACCGCCGCCTGTATCGGAGAGCGTGAAAGGCTCGATCCGCGGAAAGCGAATCCCTTGCCGCCACACACGCGCCGGGCAACACGGATACAAACCCTTGAAACCGACCGCACCCCGCATCCTGCGCAACGGCTTTTCCGTGAAATTCTGCTTTCCCTCCCCCTCGCGATTTTTATCTTAGGCGACTTCGTGACCATGAAAGCAATCCTCGCGGCCTTATTCGCCTCCTTGGCCCTAACCATGCTCTCCCTTGGACAGAGCCAATACACCGCCGAGGTCAATCTCCGCAAATCCATCAAGAACGGCATCATCACATGGTCTGGAGTCATGCGGAACTACGACGGACGTAATGTGGCCGTCCGCTTTACCAAAAACCACTGATCTCACCCGCCACTTCCCTATAAGAGCAATGTCCTAGCAGCCCCTCTGTGCTGATTTCCTGCGAACTAGCCCTTGTTTTTTCACAATGTCCGGGTGAAATACTCCCCCCCGCTTCACAACTCCACTATCACGAACCCCATGTCCGTTTCGCAGACTTCCCCACTTGGCTGGCCCCAACCGCAGGGCCTTTGGCACCCTTCCCATGAGAAAGATTCTTGCGGAGTCGGTTTCATCGCCCACCTGAAAGGCAAGCGCTCCCACGACATCATCGAGAAAACGCTCACGATGAACTCGAACATGGATCACCGGGGAGCCAGCGGATCGGATCCGGCCACCGGCGACGGTGCGGGCCTGCTAGTCCAGATGCCCGACAAGTTCCTGCGCAAGGAAATGGCAAAAAAGGGCGTCGAACTGCCGCCGGAAGGCGATTATGGCGCGGGCGTCGTGTTCCTTTCGCCCGATCCGAGCGAGCGCGAGGCAGCAATGCAGGTTTTCGAGCACCTCATCGCGGACGAGGGGCAGATTTTCCTCGGCTGGCGCACCGTGCCGGTGAAAAGCGAGATCCTCGGCAAGACCTCCGGCCGCTACGAGCCGTGCATCAAGCAGCTCTTCATCGGGAAAAGCGCGGACATCACCGACCCGCAGGACTTCGAACGCAAGCTCTACATCATCCGCCGCCGCGTGGCCTACTGGATCAGGACCAACGAGATGCCGAACCAGTTCAACGGAGTCCACGGCAACAAATCGAACTCGTTCCCCGGCGCGGCCTACCTCTACATCACCAACCTCTCGGCCCGCACCATGGTGTATAAAGGCATGCTCACGCCCTGCCAGCTCTCGGAGTATTTCCCTGACTTCCATGACCCGGATTTCGAATCGGCACTGGCGCTGATGCACACGCGTTTCTCGACCAACACCTTCCCGAGCTGGTCGCGCGCCCACCCGAACCGTTTCATCGCCCACAACGGCGAGATCAACACGGTGCAGGGCAATGCCAACTTCATGAAGGCGCGCCAGGCGCTGTGCCAGAGCGAGAAATACGGCGAGGAGATCACGCAGCTCTTCCCGGTCATCAACGAGGACGGCTCCGACTCCGCGCGTTTCGACAACGCCTTGGAGTTCATGCACTTCGGTGGATACGATCTGGTTCATGCCGTGATGATGATGATCCCCGAGCCATGGGAGCGTCACACGATGATGAATGAGGCGAAGACCGCTTTCTACGAATTCCACGCCTGCATGATGGAGCCATGGGACGGCCCCGCATCCATCACCTTTTCCGACGGCACCCAGATCGGTGCCGTGCTCGACCGCAACGGCCTGCGCCCGAGCCGCTATTATGTTACCGAAGACGATCTCGTCATCATGGCCTCCGAAGTGGGTGTGATCCCGGATCTGGATCCGCTCACCATCGTCGAGAAAGGCCGCTTGCGCCCGGGCCGCATGTTCCTCGTGGACATGAAGGAAGGCCGGATCGTGCCGGATGAGGAGGTCAAGGAGCGGGTCTATTCCGCCAAACCCTATCAGAAATGGCTGGCCGAAAACCGCGTGTTTCTCAAAGACCTGCCCGCAGCAAAGTCGCCGATGGTCGTCGAGGAGGATCGCATCCTCGAACGCCAGCTTGCCTTCGGCTACACCTATGAGGATCTCCGGATGCTGTTAGGGCCAACGGCCTCCAGCGGCGTGCAGCCGATCGCATCGATGGGCAACGACACCCCGCTGGCCGTGCTTTCGCAGAAACCGAAGCATCTCTACAATTATTTCAAGCAGATCTTCGCCCAGGTCACGAACCCGGCTCTCGACTGCATCCGCGAGGAGCTCGTCACGGCCACGGAAACCTTCATCGGCTCCGAGGGCAACCTGCTCGATCCCGGCCCCAAAAGCTGCCGCATGATCCGTTTGGACAACCCGCTGCTCGACAACAAGCAGCTCGCCAAGCTTCGCGAGGTTTCGCTCGATGGCTTCAAGGCCACCACGCTCGACGCACTCTTCCCCGCCGATCAAGGTGGTGCCGGTCTCGACAAGGCCTTCGAATCTCTCTGCGCCGCCGCGGACAAGGCCATCGCGGATGGCTTCAACATCCTGATCGTTTCCGACCGCAACATCAGCGCCGCCCACGCCGCGATGCCGACCCTGCTCGTCATGGGCGGTCTCCACCACCATCTGGTTCGCTCCGGCACCCGCACCAGGGTCTCCATCATCCTTGAAACCGGCGAGGCGCGCGAGGTGCACCATTTCTCCACGCTCATCGGCTATGGAGCGGACGCCATCAACCCCTACATGGCCTTCGATTCCATCCACCGCATGATCCACGAGGACATGCTCGAAATGGACTTCGACAAGGCGGTTTACAACTTCCTGAAAGGTTCGATCAAAGGCGTGGTCAAGACCATGGCCAAGATGGGTATCTCGACCGTCGCCTCGTATCGCGGTGCACAGATTTTCGAAACCATCGGCCTCAGCACCGATCTGGTGAACAAGTTCTTCTGCGGCACTTCCAGCCGCTGCGAAGGCTCGGACATCCATCGGGTGGCCGAGGAAGCGCTCATCCGCCATCGCGCGGCATTCCCGGACCGTCACATCGATGCCGAGGATCGCGCACTCGAATCCGGCGGTGTCTATCAGTGGCGCAGCGACGGCGAATACCACCTTTTCAACCCGGAAACCATCCACCTGCTCCAAACGGCGGTGCGCACCGGCAGCTACGAGGTTTACAAACAATACGCGCAAAAAATCAACGACCAGAGCGAGAACCTCTCCACCTTGCGCGGCCTGATGCGTTTCAAAAATAAGCGCAAGCCGGTGCCCATCGAGGAAGTGGATTCCGTCCAAGCAATCACCCGCCGCTTCAAGACCGGAGCCATGTCATGGGGATCGATTTCCCAGGAAGCCCACGAAACCCTCGCCATCGCGATGAACCGCATTGGTGGCAAATCGAACACCGGCGAGGGCGGCGAGGATCCAGCCCGTTTCATCCCGATGGAAAACGGCGACAGCAAGCGCTCCGCCATCAAGCAGGTCGCCTCCGGCCGCTTCGGTGTGACCAGCGAATACCTCGTCAACGCCGATGAGATCCAGATCAAGATTTCCCAAGGAGCCAAGCCCGGCGAGGGCGGCGAGCTTCCCGGTTCCAAGGTATATCCGTGGATCGCGAAGGTGCGCTACTCCACTCCGGGCGTCGGGCTCGTCTCGCCTCCGCCGCACCATGACATCTATTCGATCGAGGATCTCGCGGAACTCATCCACGACCTGAAAAACGCCAACCCCCGCGCCCGCATCAATGTGAAGCTGGTCGCGGAAGTCGGCGTCGGCACCATCGCCGCCGGCGTCGCGAAGGCACACGCGGACGTCATCCTGATCTCGGGTCACGATGGCGGCACCGGCGCATCGCCCTCCTCCTCCATCTTCAACGCCGGCGCCCCATGGGAACTCGGCTTGGCGGAAACGAACCAGATTCTTCTCCTCAACGACCTCCGCTCCCGCGTGGTGCTCGAAACCGACGGCCAGCTCAAAACCGGCCGCGATGTCGCCATCGCCACCCTGCTCGGAGCCGAAGAATACGGCTTCGCCACCGCCCCGCTCGTCTCCGTCGGCTGCATCATGATGCGCGTCTGCCAGAAAAACACCTGCCCGGTCGGCGTCGCCACCCAGGATCCGAAGCTGCGCAAGAACTTCGCAGGCAAGCCCGAGCATGTCGTCAATTTCATGACCTTCATCGCCATGGAAATGCGCGAGATCATGGCCGAACTCGGTTTCCGCACGATCAACGAAATGGTCGGCCAGGTCGATTTCCTCGACACCCGCGAAGCCGCGGAGCATTGGAAAGCCGACGGCGTGGATCTCACCTCGATTTTCCACAAGCCCGACGTGGGTGATGATGTGGGAGCCTTCTGCCAGAAACAACAGGATCACGGCCTCGATCAGTCGCTCGACATGACGATGCTGCTCAAGCTTTGCAAGCCAGCCATCGAGCGCGGCGAGAAAGTCCGCGCCGAGCTGCCCATCATCAACATCAACCGCGTGGTCGGCACGATCACCGGCAGCGAACTCACCCGCAAACACGGCGGCAAAGGCCTGCCGGAGGACACCATCCACCTCAAGTTCAACGGCAGCGCCGGCCAATCGCTCGGCGCGTTCTGCCCGGCAGGCATGACCTTCGAACTCGAGGGCGATGCCAATGACTACGTCGGCAAAGGTCTCTCCGGTGCGAAGATCATCATCTACCCGCCAAAAGGTTCCTCGTTCAAGGCAGAGGAAAACATCCTCATCGGCAACGTCGCCTTCTACGGAGCGACCACCGGCACCGCCTACATCAACGGCATCGCCGGTGAGCGTTTCTGCGTCAGAAACTCCGGAGTCAAAACCATCGTCGAAGGCGTGGGCGACCATGCCTGCGAATACATGACCGGCGGCCAGGTGATCGTGCTCGGCGAAACCGGCCGCAACTTCGCGGCGGGCATGTCCGGCGGCATCGCCTACGTCTATGACATCGACGGCCAATTCGAGAAACGCCTCAACAAGGAAATGGTGAACCTCTACCGCCTCATCGAGTGCGGAGATGCAGACATCGCCAACCTCAAGGCCGAGATCGAAAAACACGTCGCCTACACCGGTTCCGCCCGCGGAAAATTCCTGCTGGAAAACTGGAACGCCGAGCTACCCAAGTTCTTCAAAGTCTTCCCACGCGATTACGAGCGCATGCTCGAATGCTTCCGGAAAGTCGAGGAACAAGGCCTCTCCGGCGACGAAGCCGCCATGGCCGCCTTCGAGGAAAACCTCAAAGATCTCTCCCGCGTCGGAGGCAACTGATCCAATATCCAATCATCAATTCTCAATACTCAATCAAATCATGGGCAAACCAACCGGATTCATGGAAATCGAGCGCAAGACCGATTTCGAAATCGCTCCAATCGAACGCCTCAAAAACTGGAAGGAATTCAAGATCCACGGAGATGACAAGGAACGCCGCGCACAGGGCGCGCGCTGCATGGACTGCGGCACACCGTTCTGCCACACCGGCCATATCGTTTCCGGCATGGCCTCCGGCTGCCCGGTCAACAACCTGATCCCCGAGTGGAACGACCTCGTTTTCCGCGGCCGCTGGAAGGAAGCGCTTGAGCGCCTCCACAAGACCAACAACTTCCCGGAGTTCACCGGCCGCGTCTGCCCCGCTCCCTGCGAAGGCTCCTGCGTGCTCGGCATCATCGAGCCGCCCGTCACCATCAAGAACAACGAGTGCGCGATCATCGACAAGGGCTGGGAGGAAGGCTGGGTCATCCCCCGCATCCCGCAAAAGCGCACCGGCAAGAAAGTCGCCGTCGTCGGCTCCGGGCCTGCGGGTCTCGCTTGTGCGGACCAGCTCAATCAGGCCGGCCATGATGTCACCGTTTTCGAGCGCGAGGATCGCATCGGCGGATTGCTGATGTATGGCATTCCCAACATGAAGCTCGACAAGGAAGACGTCGTGCAACGCCGCGTCAACCTGCTCGCCGAGGAGGGCATCGTTTTCAAAACCGGCATCCACATCGGCAAGGACGGCGAGTGGACGGCGGAAAAACTGCGCAAGGATTTCGACGCCATCGTCCTCTGCTGCGGAGCTACCCTCGGCCGGGATTTGCCCATCGAAAACCGTGATGCGAAAGGCGTCCATCTCGCGATGGAGTTTCTCACCGCCAACACCCGCTATCAACTCGACCACCAGTTCGACGGATCGATCCCCGAGCTCAATGCCAAGGGCAGGGACGTGGTCGTGATCGGCGGCGGCGACACTGGCACCGACTGCGTGGGCACCAGCCTGCGCCACGGTTGCAACAGCGTCATCCAGCTTGAGATCATGCCCATGCCGCCGATGGAGCGCGCCGACAACAACCCGTGGCCCGAGTGGCCGAAGGTTTACAAGATGGACTACGGCCAGGAAGAGGCCGCCGCCGTGCAAGGCCAGGATCCGCGCCAATACCTCATCCAGACCAAGCGTTTCCTCAAGGACGAGGCCGGCAACCTGTCAGGTTTGGAAATTTCCGAAATCGAATGGGTGCACGAAAACGGCCGGTTCATGCCCAAGGAAAAGGAAGGCACCGCCCGCGTGATCCCCGCCCAGCTCGCCCTGCTGGCCATGGGTTTCCTCGGGCCGGAGAGCGACATCGTGAAACAGTTCGAGCTCGAGACCGACGCCCGCTCCAACGTCAAGGCGGA
>JAYTOE010000305.1:0-11110 GCA_043747935.1 Akkermansiaceae bacterium | reverse complement strand
GGATGTGGTGCGTTGGTATTCGCGGTAGGCTTCGCCTTTGCGTTTCAGGGCGGAGGCTTCGGTGGGCGGGATGCCGGTGACTTTCAGTAGGAGGAAAGTGATGATGGCGGGGGCGTAGATCGTCGTCCAGCCCCATGGCGAGCCTGCGGCGAAGAGGAAGATCCCTGTCCAGATGACGGATTCGAAAAAGTAGTTCGGGTGGCGGGAGTATTTCCAAAGGCCGCGTTGGCAGACGGATTTCGGATCGGGGTCGGTGGCTTTGAAATCGTCCATCTGCTTGTCGGCGAGCGTCTCGCCGATCAGCCCGCAGGCGGCGACGGCCGCGCCGAGGATGTGGAGGAAATGCCATGAGGGATTCGGATCGGCGGCGATGAGGTGGAAGGGGAGGGCGAGCAGGAAAACCGAAACCGCCTGCGCCTGGAAGAACCAGAAGAAAGCCTGATTCTCGCGCCCTTTCCAAACCTCACGGAGCTTGATGTAACGCGAATCCTCCGCCGGATGGTATTTCATGATCCGCCGCGCCAGATGGCCGCCGAGCCGCATCGACCATGCTGCAATGAGAATCCCCGCGGCGATGCGTTTCCCATCAGGAGGGCTATCGCCGAAAAGAAAGAAGAGAGAAGTGATGCCGATCCCGAACGCCCAGAAGGCATCTACAGGCGAAAAATTCCGCAGCCGCACGCACCATGCCCACGCGGCGGCGAAGAGAAGGATGTCGGCGATGATGGCGGCGATCAGCATGGAGTGATGATCCTTTCGATGAAAAGATCCGCGTAGACTCCGCCGGATTTCGATGGCCGCAACCGCCTTTTTCCACGGACACATGTAGCATTCCCGCCCCCACATCCATCTTGACTCACCGCGTTCCTGCGAAACAACCTGAGGGCATGTCAGAACCCAAATATTTCGTCGGCCTGGATATCGGCGGCTCCACGGTGAAATCGGTCATCATCGGTCCCGACGGGGAGCAGGTGGGGCCGATTGTGGAGGTGAAGAGCCTGGTGAAGAACGGCTATGAGGCCACCTTCGGCCAGCTCGACCTTGCGATCGGCGAGCTTTGCGGAAACGCGGGGATTACGATGGCGAACATCGGCGGCATCGGGCTGGATGTTCCCGCGCCGTCTTCGGGTGGAGTGATTTGGGGCAAGGCGAACCTCGGCGATGATTGGGTGGGCACGGATATCTGCGGGAAACTCAAGGAACGCCTCGGCATTCCTGTGCACATGACGAACGATTGCAACGCGGCGGCCGTCGGCGAATACGCGATCCGCAACAAGCACCTCGGGAGCCTGCTTCTCGTCGCGCCCGGCACGGGCTTGGGTGGCGGTTTTGTCCTGCCCGGCGGGCAGCTTTACGAAGGGGCGAACGGCCTCGCGCTGGAGGCCGGCCACATTTCCGTGCCTTTCCGCGAGGATGACGGTTCGCTGCCAAACTGCACCTGCGGACTCAAAGGTTGCCTTGAGGCATGGGTTTCGTTGGTGGCTCTCCGCCGGAGGCTTGGGATCGAACTCAAGCACCAGGAATGGGAGTTTCATGATCTCAACAACGATCCGGGAACCATCGAGGAAAAGGCCTTCAAGCTGCGCACGCTCGCGGAAAACGGCGATGCGCTCGCCATCCAGCTTTTCAAACAACAGGGCTTCATCCTCGGCTACGGCATCGCGGATCTCGTCCGCACTTTCGATCCCGGTCTGGTTGTCATTGGCGGCGGACTCGCCGAGTCGAAATTCCGCGACCAGTTCATGGATTGGGTGAAAGAAGGTTTCAACGACCGCGCATGGTCCATCTACCGCCACAGCCCCATCGAGCCGGAGAAAGCGACTACCGTCTTCCAGTGGGCGGAAGGGGGCGACGCCGCCGCGTCGATCGGCATGGCCTACACCGCGCGCGAGCTTTTCGCCTGAATCCTGTTTTTCGGCGTTTCAGCTTTCAGCATTTCAGTTTTACCAAAGGATGTTCCTCATCTCCATCGAAGCCCTTCGCCGGAACGTCGCGATCCTGCGGGAAACCGCCGACGCTGCGGGCTGCAAGGTCGTGCTCGCGCAGAAAGGTTTTTCCTGCTGGAAAGCCTATCCTTACATTTCCGGCGAGCTCGACGGCTGTTGTGCTTCGGGGCTTTGGGAGGCGCAGCTTGCCCGCGACCATTTCGGAAAACACATCGTCACCTACTCGCCGGCCTACGATGAGGCGGAGATCGACGAGCTGTTGGATTTCACCCACCACCTCGATTTCAACTCGCTCACGCAGTGGTTCCGCTTCCGCGAGAAAATCTTCCAGCACCCGCGTTTCCTCTCCGGCGAGTTGCAATGCGGTCTCCGCATCAACCCGGAACACTCCACCGGCCCCACGCCGATCTACGATCCCTGCGTACCGGGCTCGCGGCTTGGCATCACCGCCGACCAACTCGAAGGCGCGGATCTCACCGGCCTTTCCGGTCTCCATTTCCACACCCTCTGCGAACAGGACTCACCGGATCTGGAGAGTACGCTCAAGGCGGTGGATCAGAAATTCGGCCACTTACTTCGCAGCGAGCAGTTTACCTACCTCAACATGGGAGGCGGGCATTGGATCACGAAACCCTTCTACAACCGGGAGCTTCTCATCCGCCTCGTCCGCGAGGCGAAGGAAAAATACAGCGTCGAGGTCTGGCTGGAGCCCGGTGAGGCCGTTGCGATCCACACCGGCGTGCTCCGCGCGAAGGTCATGGATGTGTTCGAATCCGCCGGGCACAAGCTCGCTATCCTCGATGTCTCCGCCACCGCCCACATGCCGGACGTGATCGAAATGCCCTACCGGCCCGATGTATTTCTCGTCGATCAGGGAGCGAACTTCAGTCCGCAGCAACCCGCCGTCACGCTCGAAGGAGAAAGCTATCGCTTAGCGGGTGATCCAACCAATCTCCAATCTCCAATCTCCAATCATCCATTTCCCCACACCTACCGCCTCGGCGGGCCGACCTGCCTCGCGGGCGACGTAATCGGCGATTACTCCTTTCCCCGCCCGCTTGCCGCCGGAGATATTTTGGTATTTGACGATATGGCGCACTACACGATGGTGAAAACCACAACCTTCAACGGAGTGAAGCACCCGCCCATCGCCCTGCTCCACCCCGAAAGCAGGGTTGAAATCATCCGGGAGTTCTCTTATGAAGATTTCCGCGACCGTCTTTCCTAAACCCGTTCCGAAACCCATGCGCCTGTTTCTGATTCTCTTTTCCCTGTTGCCTGCCGCTCTGCACGCCCAGATCTACGCGGATTTCACCGTCAGCTCCGGAGGCTCCCCGCTCGGCACGTTCCGCGTGCTTCTGGAGCACACGAAAGCCCCGCGCACCTGCGCGAACTTCATCGGCCTAGCATCGGGGAAACGGCCGTGGATCGATGTCACCAACGGGGCGGTGCGCACCGACACGCCCTACTATAACGGCCTGACCTTCCACCGCCTCATCCATAATTTCGTGATCCAGGGCGGCTCGCCGAACGGGCAAGGAACGGACGGCCCGGGATACACGATCCTCGACGAATACGAACCCACCCTCCGCCACTCCTCGGATTATGTGCTATCGATGGCGAAATCCGGCTCCCCCAACACCGGTGGATCCCAGTTTTTCATCACCCTCGCCGCCACGCCGGATCTGAACGACAAACATGCGGTTTTTGGAAAAGTGATATCCGGCACGGGGATCATCGATGGTTTTAAAAACCCCGCGAATTTTCCCACCGGAGCGGCTGACAAGCCGGTGACACCCATCGTCATCGATTCAGTGGTGATCAGCGGGCCGAGTTTCACTTCTTTTGACATCAATAACCCCACGTTGCGCCTGCCGCATGTCTCGGGAACGGACTTCACGATCACACGCAACGCCGCCGCCTCCACCATGACTGCCATTTTCAACCGAAGGCCGCAGACGGAGTATTTCACCTACGGTTCTGAGAATCTCCAAACATGGGCTTCACACGGCATCGTGCTCAGTATGGATACGGAGAACGCTTTCCAGCTCGCTGTCGATTCGCGCACAGAGCCAAGTTATTTCCTTAGAACGACGCCCGTGGATTATGGTCAAATTCCCAATGCCCCTACTGACCTCGGCGGTGGGGGGAAAACCATTCGTATCGTTTTCGGTCCCGGGGATTTCCTCGATATCACTCCCAACAGCACAGGGGGCGGAGTATGGGCGGATACGGCGAACCGATCCGGCACGCTCGCACAAACAGTCTGGACCGACAGCGCCCCTGACACTGGCGTATTTTCGGTTGGATCTGGAAGTGCTCACTTCATCGCACTCGGCGATTTCAGGACAACTCTCCAAAATTATCCGACCAATGGAAACAGCATCCGCCTGGAAACCTGGCTCTCCTTCCACACGCCTACGACAGGCTGGACAGAGGAAATCGGAACGGGAGCCGCCAACCGTTTCTCTTTTGTGATCCTTTCAAACTAAAACTGGGCGGCGCTGATTCTTGACCCTTGCGCGGACTGCCCGCCCGCCGTAGCATTTGCCCATGGACATTTCGCAACTCGCATTCATCGGGTCTCTCGGCGGCCCGGAAATGATCATGATTTTCGTCGTGATCCTCCTCCTTTTCGGCGCGAAAAAACTGCCGGAACTCGCACGCGGGGTCGGTAAGAGCATGGGAGAGTTCAAGAAAGCCCGTGAGGAATTCGAGCACGAGATCACCCGCTCCGCAGATGAAGTCCGCAACGAGGAGCGCACGAAAGAGGCCATCCCGAAGCCAGCTCCCAACAAGGAGTCCCGCGAGGCCTGATCCTTTCTGAATTAAAATAGACATGTGGACGCGCCGAAATCCCGAGCCCGTCGTGTTCGCCCTGATCGCTGTGATTGCGGCGGTCGCCTCATGGCTCATGTTTCGCTCGGTCGAAACCCCGCCCTGGAGTAGCAACACTCCATCACTCCCTATTCAGAAAAACGCCGTTGAGATCCCGCCGGATACGAATCAGGCGGAGTTCACGCCCTTCACTTTCATCACCTACAACGTGAAGAACTGGCTGGTTTCCTACCAAGCCCCTGAAAAAACGGCGGAAGCGAAGGCCGCGATCATCGAGTTGCTGGCGGGCGGGAAACCCGATGTCATCGGTCTGTGTGAAATCGGCTCCGAGAATGACGTGAAAGAGATCCAAGCGATGCTGAAAGCGTTCGGCGTCGATTTGCCGTATCTCTACCACACCGGCGGGGAGGACAGTATCCGCCATCTCGCCATTCTTTCCCGCTTTCCCATCCTCTCCACCGAGCGTCCCGAACTCCAACTGCCCGGGATCGAGCAGTCCATGCAGCGCGGCATCCTCGACGCAACGATCAATGTCGGCGGGCGCCCGGTGCGCTTCATCGGCCTGCACCTCAAGTCGAAGCGGACGGTGCCGGACTTCGACCAAGCCGCCGTCAGGCTCGCGGAGGCCCAGCACGCCCGGCGGCACATCGATAGTATCCTCAAGCATGATCCGGCTGTGGCGCTCGTCGCCTACGGTGATTTCAACGATACGACCCGCAGCTTCAGCACCCGTGCCATCAACGGCACGTATCGCACCCCCGAATACCTCAGCCACGTGCACGTCAAGGACAGCCGAGGCGAGACATGGACGCATCACTATGCCGTGGAGGACGCTTACACGCGTATCGATTTCGTTACCGTTTCCGCAGGCCTCCGGCGGCATGTGAAAAAGGACAAGTCCCGGATCCTCGACGATCCGATTTGGAAAATTGCCTCCGACCACCGCCCCGTGCTCGTGCGCTTCGAGTGATCACTCGATTTCAAGGTCTTCATCGCCATCATTGTCGAAGCCTTCGCTGACCTCCTCATCTTCGTCAACGGGGATCGCCCGCTGCACTTCCTCGATTTCGGGCTCTTCCGACTCACCGATAGCGGGCTCTTCGATCGGGATCGCTTTGAGCACATCATCGCCTTCCGCCGCCTCCCCTTCTTCCCCCTCGGGGACGACCACGAGCGCTTTCTTCGGCGGCTCGATGATCTCCTTGATGTCTTCTTCCAGCGGCTCGAAGAAATTCCGCACCATCGGCGCGGCCATGCGACCACCGGAAACCGTTTGCCCGGGCTTGCCCTCATAAAGGACGGCGAAGGCGTAGCGCGGATTGTCGTGAGGCAGGAAACCTGCGAACCACGCGAGCCGCTGGTTGAGGCTCGGCGGCCCCCACTGGGCGGTGCCCGTTTTCCCGGCCAAGGTCGTGTAGCTCAGGTTACCGCTGCTTCCCGTGCCGCCGGAGACCACATCGCGCATCCCGTCGCGGACGATCTCCACGGAGACCGGATCCACACCGAGCCAGTTCTTCCGCTCCGGCACCGTGGCACGGATGACCTTGCCGCGGGTGTCCTGGATTTGACTCACGAGGGAAAGCTTGGGAAGAGCTCCGCCGTTGCCGATCCCGGCCATCATCTGCGCGACGTGCAGCGGTGATGCGAGCAGGCTGCCCTGGCCGATGGACATGTTCGCGGTATCGCCGTCGAGAATACGGCGTCTCTCGTTTTTCATCATCCATTCGTTCGATGGGACAAGACCCGCTGTTTCCCCGATCAAGGGCAAGCCAGTCTTCTCGCCCATCCCGAGGCGACGAGCGAGGCCCAAGAAAACATCCGGGCCGGTGTCGATACCAACCTGATAGAACCACGTGTTGCAGGATCTAGCCAGCGCCCGCCGAACATCGATGTCCCCCTCCGGCGTCTTCGACCAGTTCCTGAAAGTGTGGTTTCCGATCCGGATCGAGGCCGGGGAATACACCGTGGATCGCTCGGTGACGATCCCGGCGTTCAGGGCGGCGAGAGCGACCACCGGCTTGAAGGCGGAAGCGGGCGGGTAGGAGGACTGGAACGCGCGGCCGAAAAGCGGCGTGCCGGGCTCGTCCTGCAAAGCGCGGAAATCCTCTTCGCCGATTCCGGGGATGAAACGGTTCAGATCGAAGCTCGGCCGCGAAGCCATCACCAGCACCTCACCCGTCACGACATCAATCACCACGAAAGCCCCGCGCTCGCATCCTTTTTTCAGGACACTTTCGGCGAGTTTCTGCCATTTCAGGTTCAGTGTGGTAACCACCGTGCCGCCCGGCCGGGGGCGCTTTACCTGCTCTTCAAGGAGCTTGTTGCCTTTTTCATCGAACAACAGCCGCTTCATTCCGGGAACCCCGGTGAGTTCGCGATCAAAAATCTTTTCCAGTCCTGCGCGTCCCTCGCTCTCTTCCCAGAGAGGCTCGTTGAAATTGATCGGGCCGGTCGGGAGTTTCCCCACGCTGCCGGAATAGCCGATGATGTGCGCGGCCAAGGAATCGTTCGGATATGTGCGGCGGTAAACGGGCCGCAGCTCGAGGCCTGAACCGAGCATCGGCTCGATCTTCTTCCCCTCCTCCGCTCCCAACTGGCCGCTCACGTAAAGCGGCAGCCAGCGCCGGTGACGGTAATGCTCGTAAAGCTCGTCGTCCGTCTTCGAGGAGAACCCTTTCACCTTTCCATCGATCCTTGCGAGGCGGGTGCGCGCCCATTGGACGACATACTCGCGATCCACATCCTGGAACTGTTCGAACTGCAGCGCCACCTGATAAGCGACCTCGTTCTGCGCGAGCGCCTCGCCCTCCCTGTCCACGATCTGCCCGCGCGGCGGCGGGATCTTCAGCGTGATGGTCCGCGCGTCCTTGCGTGTCAGGATCGATCCGTCGCTGGCGGAGGGAGCCGCGGCGGGCGACAGCGGCGGACTTAGATCCACCTGTTCCGGAGTCACGCCATCAAGTGTCTGTGCCCGCAGAGCGCCCGAAGCGAACAAAGCGGCGATAAGGATTCCAGAATTCCTGAACACGCCGGAAAATATCGTCGCTGGATCGGCATGGCAATCACGCAATACCCCTCCGATTTTTTCATACCCCATCCCTAGCAACGCCGGGAGGCTGGCGGAATCAAAATCAGGCGACTGCCTCCTGCGCGGCGAGCGACAGCTCCGCGAGGCCTTCCACGCTCGCGACGGAATCCACCTGGCAAAGCCGCTGCCGCAGATCCTTCGCGCCGGGGAACCCCTTGCAATAGGCCATCAGCCGGCCGCGCATCGCGGTCAGCGTCTGGCGCTCGTTGCCATAACGCTCGCTCCCCACGGCCATCCGGCAATGCCGCAGGATCAGCGCCCACCTTTCCTCAAGCGGCACCGGAGCCATCACCTCGCCGGTCTCCAGGAAATGTTTCGCCTCGCGGAAAACCCATGGATTCTGCATCGCCGCGCGGCCGATCATCACGCCGCTGACCGCCGTTTCCCGCTTCCGTTTCGCGAGATCCGCACCGGTCGCGATGTCGCCATTACCGATCACCGGCACGCCCACCGCCCGCGCCACGGCATCGATCGTTTCCCAATCCGCCTCACCGCCGTAGCCCTGCGCCCGTGTCCGCCCGTGTACCGCGATCGCCTGCATCCCACAATCCTCCAGCGTCCGCGCGACCTCCACCGCGTTCACCGAATCCGCATCCCAGCCGATCCGGATCTTCGCCGTCACCGGCACATCCATCCCCACCGCCTTCGCTACCCCGCCCGCCACACTCGCCAGCAGCGGGCAATCGCGCAGCAGCGAGGAGCCGCCGTTGCGGGAAACCACCTTGTTCACCGGGCAGCCGAAATTGATGTCGATGAAATCCGGCACCCGACCCGCTAAGCCCATGTCGATGATCTTCCGCGCCGCCTCGCCCATCCGCACGCCGTCCGCCCCGAAAAGCTGCACGCCCACCGGCCGCTGCCCCTCATCGAACTCCGTGTATTTCCGCGTCCGCTCGTCCGCCTGCATGATCCCCTCCGCGCTCACGAACTCCGTGACCATCACATCCGCCCCCATCTCCTTGCAGATCCTGCGGAAAATCAAATCCGTCACCCCCGCCATCGGCGCGAGATACAAGGGGAACTTCCCGTCTGAAAACCAGTGCAACACACCCGCACCGTAGCATGCGGGTCAATCCGCATTAAGTAATGAGCCGGAAACCTTCGAGCTTCGCGGCCTTTCGATCAAATGTGTGCGTGAGATCCGAACCCCGTTCACGGTTTCGCTCCACAATCAGACAATCGGAGAAATCGGCCTTGCTCCCCCGGAAAATCCTGATCGCGGACTCAACATGATTCGCATCCTCCAGCCGGAAACAATCGACTCGCAGCAGGGCGATCAGGGAATCCGCGATCTCTCCGCGCGAGTATTCGTAAAGCCTGCCAAGCACCCATGCGTATTCCGCCAAAACGATCACGCTGATCCAGGCGGGCGTTGACCGGGAAAAACGCTCCCTCACCAGCCTCTCCGCTTTTTTAAACTGGCCGGGGTCGTCGTGAGTGGCGAGGCGGACAAGGACGTTCGTATCGAGAGCGTCACTCACAGGCGGCTGAGGAGATGGCTTCGTTGATCTGTTCCGTGGTGAATGAACGCTTCGCTTTGGGCAGCGATGTGATGAAGCCGTCGAGAGTCCCGGCTACTTTCGTCAACTCCACCTTTCCTTCCCTGAGCTGGAAGTCGATCCGATCCCCGGCCTGAAAGCCGAGCTGCTTCCGAATCATCGAAGGGACGGTGATCTGGCCTTTACTGGTGAGTGTAGCATTCATTCCTTACGCAAGGTAAGGAGACAGTTGGGTCGCGTCAAGGATTGAGCTCAGGAATGAGCTCAAGACACCAGGGCTACCTCACTTTAAAATGTTGAGTTTCAGAAGGGATACGAGGGTTTTCTCGCAAAGCGCGGGATCGTTGAAAACGAATGCGCCCAGAGAGGGACTACGGCTTTACCACGCGCAGGCGGAGGATGCGCATGTTCCGGGAAGTGCTGAAGTTTCAGCGCCAATCCTCGATGACCAGACCGTCGACACGCTTGAAGTCCTTGCTGTTATTGGTGACTAAAGCCCATCGGTGACGCAAGCCGGTGGCGGCGATCATGACATCGGTGACGCAGACCGGCGTTCCTTGGTTCAGCAATCCGGCGTTGATGCGGGCGGCAATCCTAGCGCATGCGGAATCGAAAGGCAGGACTCCCAGGGTTCCGACGAAGCGCATAACCTTGTCGCGCTCCTCCTCGCGGCGTTCCGGCGGGGCGCGATCCGCTCCTTGGAAAAGCTCGAACTCGGTGATGACGGAGATGAAGCAGTCCTCGGGGCGGCAGGATGAGAGCCGCGCCACGACCTTAGCCCGGCCACGAAGGACATCGATGCAGACGTTGGAGTCGAGGATGCGCATCAGAGCGACTTTTCGCGGTAAACCGGAGTTTCGCGGGCAAAATCCTTGCGGGAAATGCGGATGCTTTCGAAGAAGCCTTCAGGCCAGCCGTTCTCCGTAACTTCCTCGATGATGATCCTCCGACCCTCGCGATGAATGGAAACGTTGCCGCAGGGCAGTCCTAGTTCCTTGGGCAGCCTGACAGCTAGAGAGTTCCCGCTTTTGAAAACTTTCGTATTCATGGCGTATGTATATACTTTTGTGAATTTACTGTCAAGGCGGGAGAGCGTTCACGGGATGGGAAACTAGGTGAAATGCAAACCGGTTTTAAGCACATTCCCCGAATTCGCGGGCATTCATGTTCATTAGCGGTTGAATCTTCAGAACTGAGTGCCCTCCCGGCGCCGCCCCCACACTTCCTCTTGCAAGTCCCCGGCATCGCGTTTAACGAAGCCGCCCCATGAGCAGCTACCGAGTCCTCGTATCCGATCCCATTTCAGAAAAAGGTGTGGAAGCCCTGCGCTCCGCCGAAGGCATCACGGTTGACGTGAAAACCGGCATGTCCCCGGACGAGCTGCTCCAGGTGATCGGCGATTACCACGCACTGGTGATCCGCTCGGAAACGAAGGTGACGCCCGCCGTTTTCGATGCCGCGAAAAACCTGAAAGCCATCGGTCGCGCCGGAGTGGGCGTGGACAACATCGACCGCGATTCCGCCACCGACCACGGCGTGGTGGTGATGAACACGCCTTCCGGAAACACGATTTCCACCGCCGAGCACGCCTTCGCGCTGATGCTCGCCCTCGCCCGCAACATCGGCCCGGCGCACGCCTCGATGGTCGCCGGGAAATGGGACCGCAAGATCTACGGCGGCGTGGAGATGTTCGGGAAACGCCTCGCCATCCTCGGCATGGGCCGGATCGGCACGGAGTT
>JAYTOE010000304.1:0-8100 GCA_043747935.1 Akkermansiaceae bacterium | reverse complement strand
AGGCGGAGGAGGCGGATGCCTGGATCGTTTGCGCCGGTTCGCGGGAGATCCTCGAATGGTTCGCGGCGCAGCCGGTGCCCGCCTTCGCCCTTTACGGATGGAGCCAGGGGCTGCCGATGGCCGGGATCAGGATCGACAAGCTTGGGGCGATGAAAGCCGCCGTGCGGAAGTTGCACGCGCTCGGGCACCGCCGGATCGTGCTCATGGTCCAGCAGGAGGGGATCAAGCCGCGCTTCGGGCTTTTCGAACAGACGTTCATGGATGAACTCAGTGCGCTGGGCATCATTACGGGGCCATACAACCTGCCGGATTGGGGCAATGAAACCAAGGGCTTCCACCGCTGCCTGAATTCCCTTTTCCAGCACACCCCGCCGACCGCGCTGATCCTCTCGGAGTCGAGGCTATTCATCGCCGCTTATTTTCACCTAGCGCGGCGGGGAATCACCGCACCCCGCGATGTCTCGCTGGTCTGCGATGATCCGGACATCGCGTTCTGCTGGTGCGAGCCTCCGGTTTCCCACATCCGCTGGGACAACCGCCCGGTTGCGAACCGGATCGTGCAATGGGTGGATCATGTGGCGCGCGGCAAGGAAGATCGCCGGCAGGGCACCAGTCCTGCGGAATTCGTGGAGGGCGGGACGATCGGGCCGGTGGCGGGGCGGGGGAAAGGGCAGTAGATGGACGGGCGACAGGATGTCCCCCGGACGGACCCGCCTTCGCTGAAGCTACGGACGGGCAAACTGGGACTGCAAGTCCCAGCCACGGGTAATCACTTCTTGAGCAGCTCCAGCATCCCTTTGCCCATCGTCTCGCCGATCTGCATGTAGGCACCGGCGTTCTGGTGGTAGTGGAAACCTTGCTCTTTCGGGGATTGGGCGGGGTCGGGCATGAAATCGCGGGTATCGACGCTTTTCACGTTGCCCTTGAACTCCGGGTGTTTCGCGGGATCGCCGACGGCTAGCTGCGCCTCCGCGACGGTGAGGTCGTTGCCCTCGCGGCCGGGGTTGCCGCAGCCGGTGGAGACGAGGAAGGGCGCGTCGGGCACATCGAAATCCTTGCGAAGCGCATTGATGAGGTTGACGAGGTTGTATTCGTAGCGGCTGGCGGTGACTTCGCTGCCGATGTCCTTGTTGCCTTGAAACCAGACGAAGCCTGCGATCTCATAGCTGCGGCCTTTCCAGTGCGGGAAGGACTCGTCGAACTTCGCGAGGACGCCCTTGGCCTCGTTGAAGCAATCATCGTATTGCTTGCCTGCATACCAGTCGATGGGCTTGCCGTTCTTGTCGAGCCATTCGGCGGGCGGCTCAGTCGCAATGCCCTTGGCGGGATCGGCATCCCACATATCGGGCTTGTCCTTGTAGCCAGCGATCAGCTTTGAGGTTTTGTTGCCGGTATTGTCGGTGATTTCCGCCAGATAGCGTTCGCTGCCGGGCGGTAGGAAATCCCATGCGAGGGAGCGGTTACCCTGGGAGGCTTTGAGGATCAGGACGGGTTCCTCGAAGGCTTCGCCCATCGCCCATCCGAAGGCGAGCTCCGGGCCGATCTGGCTCTCGCCTGCGCCGCAGCCGATGCTGAGCCATTTGTTGCCGGTGGCGGTGACGACTCCCTTGTACCAGACATCATCGCGGGATTTCCAGTTTTTGTCCGCATCGATGAGGTAAGGGAATTTCCCCTGGTGCTTCACGAGGGTGGTGAGGGTTCCGGGGACGTCCATACGGGCATACCAGCCGAGGCTGGCAGCGTCCTTGGTGAGGTAGGTGATCTTGAAAGGAACCTTCTCACCGCCGGTGAGCTTCACCTCTTTCCGAACAGCTTCTCCTCCGACTTCCTTGCGGTGCGCCTCGATGCCGTTGACGGTCATGATGCACTGCTCGCTACTTTCGTAGCCGGGGCGGAACTCATAGACGCCCGTCTGCTTGGCGGCAAAAAATCCCCTGGCGATCCGCACATCGCCCTCGGGAAACGGGGTGGGTTCGGTGCCGCCGAAGCTGGCGATCTTCTCCTTCTTGAGAGGCTCGATCTTGTCGTAGTCCTTGGACGCATCGTAGGCACTCTCATACGCCGAGACTTCCACGTCGGTGCATTCGTCCGTCCAGCGCGTGCCTCCGGAATCGACCTGGCCGATGCCGACCATGTTCGACTGCCCGGCGAGGATGAAGACTTTCACGGGCTTTTCGGCGGCGGTTGCAGATGCAGTGAGTGCGATCAGCGCGAAGAGGGAGAGTTGTATTTTCATGTCTCTGAGAAGGGATACGGGATGCGGGGGATTTTCAACTGAAAAGACAGGATCGGGAATCTATCTTATCCGCTAAATCGTTGCTGCTCATCCTTCCTTACCAGTCGCATCCGATCCCGGATAAAATCAATCCGAAAGGACTGACCCTAATATGACGAGGAGGATGATAAGTGGGCGGGCTTTCATGGCTAGAGAGGCATCATGCGAAAAGCCCGCTTCCATGGGAAGCGGGCGTTTTGGGAAGTTTGCCTCGGCATGGCGGATGCAATCCGCCGCCACGTGCCGGTTTAGCGGGCGATGCGGGTGGCGTCGAAGACCTCGAACCGCACCTTGGGGTGGCGTGCTGCCAGGGCGCAACGGCTCCATTTTTCCTTCAAGTCGCCCAAGACCCTTACCTGCTCCGTTTGGGTGAGGCGTTTCCATTTCGCTTCTCCGACCAGCAGGCCATCGGGGGCGTCGGGATCCGGGCAAACCAGATCGATTTCCAGGTTTTTCTCCCAATACCGCCCGGCTGCCGGATAGAGGCCGCGGCACCAGTCCTCGAAGACGGATGCCGCGTGGCCGTGGATGAGAAGCTTTTTCTTGGCGGGCGGATAAGTCCGCCACAGGCTCCGGTGGGGAGAATAAACGCTGAACCAAAACCGAAGCGCCGGATCCATGATCTGATAGAGAGTGCGCTTGGAAGTGCGGTTGCTCTCGCCGAAAGGCAGATCGCGCGACAACACGGAGGCATCCATCAGTTGCTGCAACAGGCGTGAAAGGTTGGTCTGCGCCGTCCCGAGGCGGGCGGCGATCTCCGATGCCCTTGAAGCGCCCCGCCCGACGGCCTCAAGCACGGCGAGCGCGTTTGCTCCGGCCAATCCCTCGTCGTTGAGGATACGCCGCGGCTCCTGCTCCATGTAGGGCGCGAAATCGAAAAACATGGCCTCCGCCAGATCCACCGCGTCTTTTCCCGCCTCGATGAATTCCCAATATTTCGGAATGCCCCCGACGCAGGCAAATTTCTCGAAAGTAGCCTCCGCCGCGCCATCTATGCCGCAGGCTTTGGCGAAGGCGTGGTAGTTCATCGGCCCCACTTGCAGGAGCTTTTGCGCTCGTCCATAAAGCGGAGCCGTGCGGTGGAGGAAAAGGTCATGCATCATCCGCATGCTTGAGCCGGACAAGATCAGCAGGCAGCCCTCAGGCAGCCCGTGATCCAGCCAGCGTTGCAAGCGGCTTGGAAGGCTCGCGTCCCTTGCCGTGAGGTAGGGAAACTCGTCCAGGCAGAGCACCCACGGGGTTTTCTGCAAGCCGAGTATTTCCAGAAGATCCTCCCATCCCCGGGGCTCGATCCGCGTTTCCAACTGATCCCGGATATCGGCGAAAACCTGGCCGATCTGCATTTCGATAGGGCCTTCCAACGCCTGGCTGAACATCCCTCCGCGCCCGTCCATCCATTGCCGCAACAAGCGAGTTTTGCCCACCCGGCGGCGGCCAAATACCACCAACAACCCGCCGCGCCTTGCCGCCGCATCCAATTCCCCCAGCTCCGCCTGGCGATTGACAAATTCAAGTTTCATGAAGAATGGATAACGTAAATCATAATGCATCTCAAGCATTATGATTCATTTGCCGCATTTCTGGATTTGCTGTCTTCGTTCTCAAAGCGCTCAAGATAGCAGTACCGACAGCACAAAACGCCCGCCTCCATGGGAAGCGGGCGTTTTGGGAAGTTTGCTTCGGCTTGGCGGATGCAATCCGCTGCCACGTGCCGGATTAGCGGCGGCGGCGGAGCAAGGCGAGCATGCCGAGGCCGCCGAGGAGGGCGGCGGAGGGCTCGGGAACGGTAAAAGTGGGAGATCCTGTGATCAGGATGTCATCCACAAAGACCCTGACATCTGCCGAAGCACTGGCGCTATCAACAAAGCGAAATTTAGCGGTATCCAAGAAACTAGGCAAGAAGCTAGTATTCAGGATCGTGCCAGAACCCGAAATCGTATGGTCTGTGCCTTCGAGCAAAGTTATGGACAAAGAACCCGGAGTGCCACCTGTTCCTCCGTTGCCAGAAGTGAGTGTGGCCAGAGTTGTGAAGGTTGATCCATCCGCCGCATATTGAATCTCGAGTTTCCGTGTAGTACTGCCGTTAAGCCATTCGTAATTAAATCCGATGGTAACAGATGTGTAGGCTTGGGTATTCAGGGGGAGGGCATCAGTGAGTGTAATCGTTCCCCCTGCTTTTGGTAAGTTCGCCGCTCCGTTACCTGTGGATGCGAAGTTGCTTCCCGAGCTGAAAGTGAAAAGGGAGGCACTTCCGGATGTCGACCAAGCTCCAAGGCTGCCCTCAAAGGTGCTGTTCACTAAAGTGGTAGCCGCGTGGCTCGAAGCCGCAGTCACGCAGAGCGCGATGACCGGGAGAAGGAGTGATTTGATTTTCATGGTTGTGGTCGGTTTGTGTTTGTTTGGATGTCGTGTCGGCGATTGGGTTAGCTGCGACACAGGCTGCATAGCCTTCCGGAGCCGCGATTCCCAACGGATTTCGTTCTAGTCACCTGTCAAAAAAAAGGGCAGGTTCTGAGGCGTGGGCGAGCTGCGTTTCCTGAGCAAGATCGAACAGGTGGCGGCGCACCTGCGGGCGGAGCTGGCGGGCGGGCGCTGGGAGGAGGCGATACCGGGGAGGATGGAGCTGTCGGCGGAGCTGGGGATCAACGCAAAAACGGTGGAGGAAGCGCTGCGGCGGTTGCTGGCAAGGGAGGGAATTTATCACGAAAACCCAGCGAACGGCGTGGCGGCGAAAAATCCATCTTTCTCCAATTTGATTCGAAATCCTCCTTCATGATTGCTCCTTCCTCGATTTTTCGTAGGGTTTGCCAATGATTGATATTGAGAAGCTCGAAAAATCCCTCAAGCACCTTGAGCTTCAGTATGCCAATTACCGTCACTCCAATGAGCGACCGGAACTCTCAGGGATTGATCGCGAGGCCATCGCGGAATCGGTCATCCAGCGGTTCGAGACCGCCTATGACACCCTCTGGAAAGATCTCAAGCGACACCTCATCGACGCCCTCGGCCTGCCGGATGTCCCGAACAGTCCCAAGCCCATCCTCAAACTTGCGGGGGAAAACGACCTGCTCGACGCTCCCGTCGCCACTTGGCTCTCCTACGCCGACGCCCGCACCGCCACCGCCCATGATTACAGCGGGGAAAAGGCTGCCGAAGCGCTCTTGATCGTGGATGCCTTCATCCAGGATGCAATCAAGCTCTACCAAACGATCAGCGGGAAAACATGGGAATCTGATTCGGCGGCAAAATGAGCCGCAGATCACAGCGACCTGATATTCTGAAATAAACGGACATGATCATCGACATCACACCAGAACAGCGGGAAATGCTGCTTGCCCAATTGGAACGCCACCTTCCCGGTGTCAGCGTCTGGGCCTACGGCTCACGCGTCAAAGGCTCCGCCCGCCCGAATTCCGACCTCGATCTGGTCGTCTTCACCACCCCCGCACAACGCCCCCACGTTGCGGAACTCAAGGATGCCCTCGACGAAAGCAACATCCCGTTCCGCGTGGATCTTCACGTCTGGGACGAAATCCCAGAACGCTTTCATGGGATCATCAGGAATGAACATCAGGTTCTGTCGAGCCTATCCACTTTCCAGTGACCCATGTCTGAGCTGCGTTTCCTAAGCAAGATCGAGCAGGTGGCGGCGCACTTGCGGGCGGAGCTGGCGGGCGGGCGCTGGGAGGAGGCGATACCGGGGCGGCTTGAGCTGGCGGCGGTTCTGGGGATCAACGCGAAGACGGTGGAGGAGGCGTTGCGGCTGTTGGAGCGGGAGGGTGAGACGCGGACGCAACATTGACAAATGCGAGGCAAGCCGTAACCTGTCTTCATGCCTGTCGTAGCGAAATCTTCTTCCATTGCCTCCTTGGGGCTAGGTCAGGGAGTTCATCTTTTGAAGGTGGTTGTCGCCGATGACACGGTCGCATACGAGGTGGCGGAACCACCAGAATTGCCGAAACCCGAACCCCGCCAGCCGACCGGTTTCGTGAGAAAATGGAGAGGAACCGCCCGCGTCGTGGATGCTTCCGACGATTCCTGGCTCTCTCACATCAACACGAAACACCTGCGCTGAGGCATGAGGCTGTTGCTGGATGCCAATATCTTGCTCGACTGTCTTGTGCTGGAAAACAGCGGGCTGCCCCGTCGCGGCAAGGACGCCAGCGAACAAATTCTCGATCAATGTGATCGCGGTCTGCATCAAGGCTTGGTCGCATGGCACACGCTGCCGATCATCAGCTATTACTACGGGAGGCAGAATAGCGTGACTCAGACCGCCGCCTTGATGGATGCGCTTTTGGCCGTGGTGGAAATCCCTACTACCGGCCATGCGGATGTGTTAGCCTGGAGAGCGTATGGAATTGCCGATTTTGAAGATGCGTTGCAAGTGGCAAGCGCGCTTGCCGGATTTGCGGATATCATCATCACCCGCAACGTGGACGATTTCACCGGATCGCCAATTCCCGTAAGGACGCCCGAAGTGTTTCTCATGGAGCATTCCGCCTAGTCTCGCATTTATGCCCGGAATCCGATCGCTATGAAATTTCAAGCTGGTAGCCTGTCACAAAATAGGACAGGTTTCGCCGCATGGGCGAGCTGCGTTTCCTGAGCAAGATCGAGCAGGTGGCGGCGCACCTGCGGGCGGAGCTTACGGGCGGGCGCTGGGAGAATGAGATGCCGGGGAGGCTGGAGCTGGCGGCGGATCTGGGGATCAACGCGAAGACGGTGGAGGAGGCGTTGCGTCTGCTGGAGAAAGAGGGCTTGCTGGTGCCGCAGGGGGCGGGGCGGCGGCGGCGGATCGCGGCGGTGAACAAGCCCAAGGTGTCCGTCTTGAAGGTCAAGATCCTGCTTTTTGAGCGGATCGACCAAGGCCTGCCGTATCACATCGATTTGCTCCACCGGCTGCGCGAGAGCGGGCATCAGGCCGCGTTCGCGGAGAAATCCCTGCATGACCTGAGAATGGATGTGAAGCGGGTGGCGGCATATGTGAATGCCGAGAGCGCGGATGCTTGGATCGTTTGCGCCGCATCCCGGGAGATCCTGGAATGGTTCGCGGCGCGGCCGACGCCCGTATTTGCGAAGTTCGGGCGGAGCCACGGGCTGCCTCTGGCCGGGATGAGGGTGGAGAAAATCCCGGCGCTGAAGGTGGCGGTGAACAGGCTTTATGGTTTCGGCCACCGCAGGATGGTCATGATGACACGGGCGGAGCGTGTGAAACCGTATCCAGCGGCGTTTGAACAGGCGTTCCTGGATGAATTGAATGTCTTGGGCTGTGTAACGGGGCCTTACAACCTGCCGGATTGGGGAAGTGAAAGCCCGGGTTTCCACCGCAGCCTTGATGCGCTTTTCCAACTCACCCCGCCCACGGCGCTGATCGTGTCGGAAGCTCCGCTTTTCATCGCCGCGCAACAACATCTGGCACGGCGCGGAATCATCGCGCCCCGGGATGTTTCGCTGGTCTGCGATGACGCGGACATCGCGTTCTCCTGGTGCGAGCCTCCCGTTTCCCACATCCGCTGGGACGTCCGACCGGTGGTGAACCGGATGGTGCAGTGGGTGGACAACGTGGCGCGCGGCAAGGAAGACAGGGAGCAGCGCACCACCCAGGCGGAGTTCGTGGAGGGCGGGACGATCGGGCCGGTGAAGGGTAAGTCGGGAGGGAAAAGTGAGGGAAAAAGTGAGGGAAATTACATTGACTTGGTCAACTGACTAGTCTATCAACATTCCCATGGAAGTGGCGATTTCGGAATTCAAGGCGAAGTGCATCGAAATGCTTAAAGTGACGGCGGCGGGTGGTGAGGAGTTGGTGGTGACGCTGCGGGGCA
>JAYTOE010000303.1:0-4784 GCA_043747935.1 Akkermansiaceae bacterium | reverse complement strand
GATTGGCAGCAAGGAATTTGTGAACGAGGCGTTCGCCGGGGCGCGGGAGAGGTTCACGGAAAAGAGGAAGGACGGGGCGCGGCGGATGCGGGGCAGCGGCGCTCCGGCGAATGGGGTGCTGTGGAGTGTTAGGGATCTGCGGGTTGGGCTATGAGGTGGAGGTGAAGTCAGGATGAGTTGTGCACGCCTCCGTCTATGGCTTGGGTACCAATGCTCACGCTTGAACGCCGACTTTTGAAAATGACGGTGCCTCAAGCCGCCAATCCGAATCGCGCCTGAGGACGATGCGTGACCGGTTGCGCGTGCGGAAATTTTCCACTTGGATCTCGATGATCTCGGCTTCCTCGCGGATCGAGAGGATTTGGAAAACCGGTTCCCGGCGCATCCGGAAAAAGCAGTGCAGCGGTATGTCCGGGTGCGGCACGTTCCAGAGATATTTCGCCTCGCTCAAAACGTGCGGCAAGCTGGCGGGGTGTTTCCAACATCGTCGGCGAATATGTGATGGATTTACGGAATCGAAAGGGCGGCTTATATCACAGATCCTCGGCTTTCGGATAGATGGAAGCGGAGCCGGCGAGCTTCACGACGATGAGCGTGCAGAGGGTAAGCGGCACGCCGAGTTTCCACCCTAACAACTCCATGCCCATGACGATGGAAGCGACCGGCGTCCTCGTGGCGGCGGCGAAAAGCGCGATCATGGAGACGCCCGCGAAGAGACCCACCGGCGCGCCGAGACACCAAGCGAGGGAGTTGCCCAGCGCGGCTCCGATGAAGAACAGCGGAGTGACCTCGCCGCCCTTGAATCCCGCCGAGAGGGTGACGACCGTGAAGACGAGTTTCCAAAGCCACGCGGTCGCCGGGGCGTGTGTTTCGGTGGAAAGGAAACCGGGCAGGGTGAGCGATTTTCCGTGTTCCGCGAGCGTTCCGAGCCCGAGGTAATCCGATGTGCCGCAGAGTAGGAAAAGCGCGATGATCATCACGCCGCCGACACCCGCGCGGACGGCTTCGTGGGGAAACCACTCGCGGAATTTCCGCGCGGTGCGATGGAAGCTGGATACGAAGAGCCGGCACACGAGCGCGACGATCACCGCCAGCAGCGCGAGCTTAAGCGCGATCACCAGCCAGGCGGAGGGGGAGTGGCCGAGCCAGATCGCGGGATAGGGAGTGTGGATGATGCCCCACGCGCGGCAGACGTGATCCGCGGCGAGAGCTGTCATCAGGCAGGGGATGAGTTTCGGGGAAACGACGCGATTGCCCAAGAACTCTAGGGCGAATACTGCCCCCGCGAAGGGGGTTCCGAACACCGCGCCGAAGCCGCCCGCGATCCCGCAAAAAACCAGGAGCGTCCCTGCCGTGCGGCTCCCGGCGAAGAATTTCCCGAAACCCGCCGCGATGGCCGCGCCCATCTGCACCGCCGTGCCCTCCCGCCCCGCCGAGCCACCGAAGAGATGCGTGACCACGGTCGTGATCAGGATGCTCGGCGCGAGCGCGAAAGGAATTTCCGGCCCGTCCTTGTGAACGCTGCCGAGGATCACGTGATTACCGGAGCTGACATGCTTGCCGAGATGCCGGTGGTAGAAACCCATCGCCACGCCCGCAAGCGGCAGCAGCCAGATCAGCCACGGCGTCGCGAGCCGCTGCCGGGTGGCCGCGTCCAGCCCCCACAGGAAAAGCGCGGCGGACGATCCGATCAACGCAGCGATGACCGCGAGGCACGCGAGCCATTTCAGAAATTTCCCAAAAGACATCAGAGCACGGGCAGCTTGGCGGCACCTGGGCGCGTTGGGAAACCCAAACCTTCCCAAAAAATCAAAGCGCGGACTTCTTTCGTTTCCGGCGCTCCCACAAAAGTAAACCCGCCGCGGCAGCAACGACGTAGATAGAAATGAACAGCCAGAAATGAAATCTTATGGCCAGCCTGTCTGCCGCTTCCCATTCCCATGACAAGGGAGGATATCGTCGGATTTCACCTGTCAATAGCGAGACGGGGTAATGCTCAATATCAAGACCCGTGAAAGCGCGACCAAACATTCCCTGGTAAGGCCGACCACCCCAGAAACTGAGGGATCCGTCTCCCGTTTGCAGGCCGACTCCCAAATAGTATGTGTGAACCACACAACGTGCCGAAGACCAGCTATAGTAATGGTATGAAATCGGCCATGCCGCCAGGAAGAGGCACAGGAGTCCAAGCAGAGGCCATAATGCCTTGCATCGGAGCAATGGATATCGCCGGGCTTTAGGGAGGCTGTTTTCGGGATCATCCGTCATCGGTAAAAGGGAGTCGGTGCGAGACGATCACGAATCCCTGACGAAAATGACAGGATTCACTCCAGATCGTGGATTTTTTTTCCGGCAGGATACGACTTATCCAGCATTTCCACCCCGAACTTATCTCCTTTTGAATATGCCCGGGGAAACTTGCGGCTTGCCTCACCGGCACTGCCCCGGAGCATGATCACGCATGGCCGCCGGAAGTCTCCTCCTCTTGCTCGATGACATCGCTTCGATTCTCGATGACGTATCCATCCTGACAAAAAAAGCCGCCGCGAAGACCGCTGGCGTGCTCGGTGATGATCTTGCCCTGAACGCCCAACAGGTGAGCGGTATCGTATCGAACCGCGAGTTGCCGGTCGTCTGGGCGGTGGCGAAAGGATCGTTCGTCAATAAACTCATCCTCGTCCCCTTGGCCTTGCTTATCAGCACCTTCGCCCCATGGGCCGTGATTCCCCTCCTGATGATCGGCGGGCTCTATCTGTGTTTCGAAGGCTGCGAGAAGCTAGCCCATCATTTCACTCATCGCGGTGAGAAAAGCGAGGAGCAGGCGAGAAAGGAAATCTCCAAACTCGCCGCAGCGACCCCGGCGGAGAAGGTGGAAACAGAGGCTGAGAAAATCAAAGGTGCCGTGCGCACCGATTTCGTGCTCTCCGCGGAAATCATCGCCATCACGCTCGGAATCGTGGCGGGGCAGGATTTCTCGCGACAGTTGCTGGTTCTCTCGACCATCGCCATCGTGATGACCGTAGGTGTTTACGGACTGGTGGCCGGAATCGTGAAACTCGACGATGCGGGGCTGTATCTCAGCCAGCGACAAGGGACGTTCGCGAAGCGCCTCGGTCGCGGTATTCTGCTGGCGGCTCCGGTTCTCATGAAAACTTTATCCATCGCCGGAACCGCCGCGATGTTTCTCGTCGGAGGCGGCATCATCACCCATGGCATCCCGTTCCTCCATCATTCGATCGAACACGTGGCAGAGATCCTGAAGCATGTGGGCGGCGTCGGCGCATTTCTCGCAGCGATCGTTCCATCGCTGTTAGATGGTCTGTGCGGTATCATCGCAGGAACGGCCGCGCTCCTGCTTTTCATGGGTTATCACAGGGTTCGGGGGAAGGCTGGGGTGTGAGGCGGTGAACTTGAACCTTGGCAGCGGGGCAATTTGAAGGGAAACTGCCTTCATGAATCTGAGGGATGCGCGGACGCTTGGGGAGCTGGTGGATCGGGTGGGGCGTGTGGATCGGGTGGGGATCGAGGAGCGCGTCGCGAAATACGGCACACGTAGTATCAAAAAGGCGTCCAAGGTTTTCGGTCTGAAAATGGCCGTGTCCATGGTCGATCTCACCACGTTGGAGGGCAAGGACACGCGCGGCAAGGTGGAGTCGCTCTGCCACAAGGCGCTGCGCCCGCACGATGACGCGGACATCCCGCCGACAGCGGCCGTCTGCGTTTATCCGGCGATGGTGAAATATGCAGCTAGGATCGTGAAAGGCACCCCGGTGAAAATCGCTTCCGTCGCGACTGCTTTTCCTTCCGGGCAGGCTCCGCTGAAAACCCGTTTGGAAGAGGTGAAGTCCGCCGTGCGGGACGGGGCGGATGAGATTGACATGGTGATCTCGCGCGGTGCGTTCCTCGCAGGCGAGATCCGGAGGGTGCAGGATGAGATCGCCGCCGTGCGCGACGCCTGCGGCGAGGCCACGCTGAAAGTGATCCTCGAAACCAGCGAGCTGGAGACCTACGACAACATCCGCGCCGCGTCCTTCCTCGCGATGGAAGTCCTGCGTCCCGGCGATTTCATTAAGACCTCCACCGGCAAGACCTCCGACAACGCGACGCTCGGCAACAACCAGGTGATGCTGGAGGCGATCCGTGATTTCTATCTCCAGACGGGCATCGAGATCGCGATGAAACCGGCGGGTGGCATCCGCACCGCGAAGCAGGCGCTCACCTTCCTCGTGGCCGTGAAGGAAACCCTCGGCGACGCGTGGCTCAACAACGCCCGCTACCGCTTCGGCGCATCAGCCCTTTTGAACGATCTCGTCCGGCAGTTGGCGAAGGAGAAAACCGGGCACTACCAGGCACCCTACGTGTTCAGCGAGGCGGCGGGGGGATACTGAAACAAGGAGTGGCTGCATTCTGCGGCCAGATAAGAATGGAGAAGAGAAGACTCCGCCGGAGGTCTCGGGTTGCCGGGCAGCAGAATGCAGCCCCTCCTTGGCTACGCGGCGGACTCATTTCCCGATCACGAAACGGTGCGTGCCGGGCTGGATGATTCGGATTTCCGTCAGACTGCTAGGCTGCTTCCATGGCGAGCGCACAGGTAGAGTGAGTTCCGCAGTGGTGTTCGGTGGGATGGTGGCCTCGTAGGTGAGTGAGTTGTCGGACTCGCGTTTCCATGACACAGAGATGCGTCCGTGCGGCGAGTCGTGGTGCGCCTTGATCCATGAGATCGTTTCCGTTTCCTTGGTCGCGTTCGCGGAGGGGAAATGCGGGTGCAGGCGGATCTTCGAGTA
>JAYTOE010000302.1:0-4361 GCA_043747935.1 Akkermansiaceae bacterium | reverse complement strand
GATCACCAGCCGTTCTTCGCGCACGAGGACAACGGTAAGTGCTCCGCCGCTGCCGTGCTCTTTGATATGGTCGGTGACCTCGAAGCGGCGGAGTTTTTCGCGAAGATGTCCACTGCCGCCTACAGCGAACGCGAGCGCGGACACACGGGCAATTATTTCAACATTCTCTGGGCGCTGCCCGGCGTCGCTCGCTGCGGCCCGCTAGCCATCGGTGCTTACATGCGCGAGCACGCTTGGTATTACGACCTCGCACGCGGATGGGACACGAGCTTCGGCTACCAAGGCTCGCCCGTCGGCGAGGAGGAACATAAAAAATACACCGGCTGGGATTGCTCGGGCGGCTATCTACTGGCCTATGCCCTGCCGCTTAAAAGCCTGCGACTTACTGGGAAAAAACCTTTCACCGTCCCGCCGCTCAATGCCGCACAAACCGCCGCCGTCATCGCCGCCGGACGCGACTACAACTACAAAGGCGAAGAAAGCCTCTACGAAAAACGCACCTCGGAGCAACTGCTCGCCGGACTCTCAAGCTGGTCGCCCTATGTCCGCGGACGCTCCGCCGCCGCGCTCGGAAAACGCGAGGGCGACTTCGTTCCCACGCTGCTGAAATTGCTCAAGGATAAATATCGTGCCCCCCGCTACGGCGCCATCGAAGCCCTCGGTGCGCTCGGCCCGCGCGCCGATGCCGCCGCTCCGCAACTCCGCGCGGCACTGCTAGACTCCGACCCGTGGATTCAATGCCTCGCCACCAAAGCGCTGCCCGAACTTGGTCCCGATGCGCGCAAAGCCAGTGTCAGCGACCTGCTCGCGCTAATCGTCCGCCAGAACCCCGCCGACCCGCGCCGCCAAGCCGCACGCTCCGCCAGCTTTGCACTCTTCGCCCCCATGCCCGGCGAGCGCATCCCACGCAGCATCCTCGCCGAATCACTCGAAGGCGTGGACCGCGCCAAACTCATCCCCGCGCTCCAGGCGCTCCTCGCGCACCAGGACAGCGTCCCGCGCGGCTCTGTGAGCATGACTTACCCGCATCTCACTGACGCTGAACTCGTCGTGCTGCTGCCAAGTATTCTCAAAGCTGTCGAGAAACTCGCACCGAGTAACGAAATGTTCGGCGACGCCATTCGGTTAGCCGGCCTCGACCTGCTCTCGCGCTTGCAAATCCGCGAAGGCATGGCGCTATGCGTCTCCGTGATGGAACCTAACCGCTGGGGCGAAAAGAAGCGCTACAAAGACTGCCTCACCTACCTCGGCCGCTACGGCACCAACGCAAAACCGCTGCTGCCGAAATTACAGGAAATCCGTAACTATTTAGTGACCGTCTCAAAAATCCCCACCGAGCATCTCACTGTGTTCGACAAGCTCCTGGCCGACATCGAATCCAGCACCGCTACGCCGAAGCTAGTGAGCATTGCAGAATTCAAGACGCGGCCCACCACCAAATAATCGACCATTGTCATTATAAAGTGACAGATATACTGCAATTGTGAAAATATCGCCAATTTGTTGAAATGCGAAACCCGACCCCATTCAGTTCCATGAGGGTGTGATCCCCGTCGAGGGAAACGCTGGCCCAGCCTTGTTGGCGGATGAAGGCCTGCGGGTCTTTGGCGATGCGTTCCAACAGCTCGATGTCTCCCCGGTCGCGGGCTTCGTTGATCGCCTGGGTGAGGAGTTCGTAAGTCTTGCGCTTTTCCGGGTCCTGTTCGTGGAGATCCGGGTGAAACCGGGGATTGACCCACGCTCAAGAATGTATCAACTTCAAAAATGATGACAGCCTCAGTCGAATTGGATTTGAAACAACGCCTTGCCCGGCTACCCGAGCGGGACCGACGCGCCATGTCCGCCTACTTGCTCAGGCTCAAACACCAGTCAAAAAGCGGCCGCCAGGGCATCTCGAAGCTCATGAAGGAAATGGACTTCGGCAAGAAAACCGGTCTATCCAAACTCGCCGCCGATCTGGGTCATGGCTGACAGTCACCCATACGAGCCGGTCCTCTCGTCCAAGGCCGCCGCCTTCCTCGTCGCCCTCTCCAAATCCCGCCAGCGGAAATTGATTGGCCTGCTTGATCAACTTGCGGACAATCCATCCCAAATTGGCGACTACTTCGAGCCGGATGAATCCGGACGAGAGGTGCAATTCATCCTCGTCCGGGATCTTCTCATCGCATTCTGGGCTGACCACGCTGTCAGGGAATTGAGAATTGTGGATATTGAGGAAGTCTGAGAGACCACTCTTAAAACGGCACCTCTCCCGCCAGTTCTCCCGCCTCCTCCGCCACCCGCTCTGCCTCGGCCTGCAAGCTGGAGATCTCTTTCTCCAATTCCTCCTGCTGCGCGGTGTCGATGGTGTCGATGGTGTCGATCACGGCCGCGTCTTTCTCGGCACTCTTGATGCCCTATTCGAGGACGTCGATGGAATTTTCAAGATGAAGAGGAAGGCACCGCGAATCTGGCGAATTGAGCGAATCTTCAAGAGGAAGAATGGAACGATTGGGAGCTTTCATCTTTTGATTCTTCATTCGCCTGATTCGCTAGATTCGCGGTTCCTATACTCTTAAATCGCGGATGCCCCCAAGTAGCCTTCGATGACTTTAGGATGATACTGGGTTTCCTTCGCCGTGCCCTCGGCGAACAGGAAGACGTCGTAATCCGGGCAGCCGGTCGCGTTCCTGGTAGTAGGGACGCAGGGCACCGAACAAGCGCGAGGGCACCGAGTCCACCTTGGATTTCTCCACCCCGTCATCCAGCTCCAGATCCGCGAGGCGGCTGCGGGCGGCCTCGATGAGTCGTTGGTAATGCTCCAGCCCCGGATGCCGGAAAACCACCAGTCCGCCGCCTCTCAAATTTCAGCTTTTCAGAATCTCAGCTTTTACCCACCTCAACTCCGCTTATTCGTGGACTCTACCAACCATTCCAGCTAAGCCCTAAATTCCCCATCCTCCCGCGCTTCATCGGCGTTCGGTCGAACAAAGTGTCGGCTTGCCAATTCTTCCGGACAACGTAACCTTCAACCATGACTCTGATTCTCGAACTTCCTGATGCTTGGAAGCAACTTCTTGGCTTGGACAATGCCGATGCCGCAGGTCGCGCCCGGGAAATGCTCGTCATTGAAAGCTACCGCGAGGGCATGCTCTCGCGTGGACAGGCTGCGGAAATGCTGGGTCTGGGGTTCCACGAGGCGGAGATTCTCTTCAAGCGTTACGGTGCGACTCAGCAGCCGACATGGGAGGAGCTGGAGCAAAGTGCGCAAGCATTCAGATCGTTAGCTGAAGCATGAATGCCATCGGCGTGGTGGTGGCAGATACCACTCCATTGAATTACCTGATCATCATTGGACGGGTGGAAATTCTAGCTTCGCTCTTCGGCGAAGTCCTGATCCCGCAAGCGGTGCTGGAAGAATTGAACCATCCCAAGGCTCCGGAGGCCGTAAGTCGCTGGCTTCAGGAGCCGCCTGTCGAGCATCTGGATGAGACGATCCAACTCGGAAAAGGCGAGAATGAGGCCATCAGCCTTGCAATGGAACGGCGGGTAAAAATGGTGCTCATGGATGAGCGACTGGGCCGTGGTGCGGCAGAGGCCCGAGGACTGATACCCGTCGGCACACTAAACCTGATCGATCTCGCTGATGAACAAGGTCTGCTCGATGGCATTGCGGCACTCAACCATCTGCGCCAAACGACATTCAGAGCGGCACCTGAACTGCTGGGGCGATTGGAAGCACGGATGAAAGCCCGGCAAGACTGACACGTTCCAGATTTCGCATTTCAAAACGGCACCTCTCCCGCCAATTCCCGCGCCTCCTCCGCCACCCGCTCGGCCTCTGCCTGCAAGCCGGTGATCTCTTGCTCCAGTTCCTCCTGCTGCGCGGCGGCGATGGTGTCGATCACGGCGGCGTCTTTCTCGGCGAACAGGAAGACTTCGTAATCCGGGCTGGTGTTTAGGGTGTCGAGCGTTTCGATGAGTTCCAGGATTCTGGCTTGGAGATGCTCTTAGAGGGAGCGGAGTTCCATGAGGGTGTGAAAACGCAGGGCACCGAACAAGCGCGAGCGCACGGAGTCCACCTTGGATTTCTCCACCCCGTCATCCAGCTCCAGATCCGCGAGGCGGCTGCGGGTGGCCTCGATGAGTCGTGGCTAATGCTCCAGCCCCGGATGCCGGAAAACCACCAGTCCGCCGCCTGTTCAATTCCAGCGTTTCAGTTTTTCAGTTTTTCAGCGTTTCAGCGTTTCAGCTTTTACTCTGTAGTGGCACATTGACAGAGCTTCCGATTTTTGAGGACTTGAATCAGCATCCGGCATCACCTATTCTCCACCCATGTCCACGAAGGAATTGGCAATGGAAACCATCAAGGGGCTTCCCGA
>JAYTOE010000301.1:0-1981 GCA_043747935.1 Akkermansiaceae bacterium | reverse complement strand
GGCCACATCGTCACCATCGATCCCAACGCCGGCGGAGAAGTTCGCCTCGGCGGCATCGGCGAGCAAGTCGCCGCCAAGCTTCAGAAACTCACCGGCAAGGACACCCGCGCTTGCACCCTCGGCCACCTCCAGCGCGGCGGCTCACCCACCGCGCTCGACCGCATCCTCGGCATGCGCTTCGGCGTCATGGCCGTGAAACTTGCCAAAGAAGGCCGCTTCGGCCGCATGGTCAGCTACCAATCCTACCACGTTGACTCCGTGCCCATCGAAGAAGCCGTCCACCAACTCCGTCTCGTTGAGCCAGCAAGCGAGCTCGTCCAAGCCGCCAAAGCCGTTGGTATTTGTCTCGGCGATTGAAGAAGTCAAAGATCTGAAGGTCGAAAGCCTAATCGTCGAAGACGCCCGCGACTCCTCTCCGACTTTCAGACTTTCAGACTTTCGACTCTCTTTCTTCCCATGTCCATCGACCCGCTGCTCCAACTCCTCCGCCGCAAGGCCCGCCTCACCGACTCCGAGCTTGCCGATCTCCTCTCGCTCGACCCGTCCGCCATCGCCGCCCGCATCGCTGCTTGGGAAGCGGATGGTATCATCCTCGGCTACCATGGAGTGATCAATCCCGAGACCATTGGAGACACCACTGTCTCCGCCTTTATCGAAGTGAAAGTCACGCCCGAGCGCGGCGGTGGCTTCGACCGGCTTGCCATGCGCGTCGCCCGTTTCGACCAAGTCGTTTCCTGTTACCTCGCCAGCGGCGGCTACGATCTCATAGTCGTCGTCGAGGGCAGCGACCTCCGCGAAGTCGCCCGTTTCGTCTCCGAGAAACTCAGCTCGCTCGACGGCGTGATCTCCACCGCCACCCATTTCCGGCTCAAGACTTACAAGGAAAATGGCTTCCTTTTCGAGCGCGAAGCCAGCACCGGGCGACTCGCCGTCTCACCCTGATCCGTAAGCCTATGTCTCCAGATTTTTCCCTTCTTAACCGACTCCCGGGGCTCCGTGAATGGATCATCACGAACAAGTGGCAAACTAATTTCAGCCCGACCACCTTGACGCGGAGCAAGGCCTACACTTCCGAGCGATTCATCAAGCAAGTCTCACTCACCTTCGATCCGAAAGAGCGAGAAATCATCGTCTTTGCCTTCGTCCACGGCACCTCGCCTGCACCTTATCAAATAGACATCTTATTTCGCCAAATCCACGGAATTTGGCGGCTGGATCCCGAATGCTCCTGCTCGGCGGGTTTCAACTGCAAGCACGCCGCCGCGCTGCTCTCCCTGATCTCTTTCCAGCTCGTTAATGATAACGGAAATATTTCAAGCAGCAGCATACCCCAGCTCGCGCCCGAGCTAAGCGACTGGCTGAAGGAAATTGAGAAAGCCTCCGAAACCACTCGCGCCCAGTCCACCACACCCCTCTTCAAGACCGAAAACCGCTTCCTCGCCTACTGCATCGAACAGCCGCTCTACCAAAGCAACACCAAGCTCAACTTCGTCATGCGCGTCGGCACCCGCCAGAAAGACGGCAGCGTCATCATCTCCGAATCCCGCGCCAACGCCGATCCCTCAAAACCACCAAAATACATGGTCCGTGAGGACCTCCTCATCACCTCGCTCTATCACCAGCGCTACCGGAAACTTCATCTCTGGAACGACATGCCGCTCCAAGGCAGCGATTGGGACGACATCCTCGAAGCCGCCAACGCCACCGGACGCCTGTTTTACGGAATCGAATCCTACAGTAAAAAGCATTCAGAAAACTATCGCGCCGCCACCCTCGGCCCCGTCATGGCCGTGGAAGCCACCTGGCTAACCTCTCCAGATGGCAGCGCCCGCCCCGTCCTGCGTTGTGAAAATCCCGAGATAGTCATCCTATCCACCCTGCCGCCCCGGTATTTCGACCCCACCACCGCCACACTCGGCCTGCTAGAAAGTGAGCTCTCCGCCGCCGTCCTTGCCGCTTGGCAAAACGGCCCCGTCATCCC
>JAYTOE010000300.1:0-5189 GCA_043747935.1 Akkermansiaceae bacterium | reverse complement strand
GCGGTGTCAGGAAGGACGATTCCGCCCGCGCTGATCGCGTCAGCTTCGAGGCGTTTGACGAGGACACGGTGTCCGAGTGGTTTGATGTTTGCCATATGTGTTTTCTGGTTTGTTGGTTGTTGTTTGGTTTGAGAAGCCACTTCCGCTGATGCGGAGGTGGAAAGTGTTAGGGAGACGCAAGACTTGGAGACACAAGACTCAAGAGAAGAGGTGAGTCAGTCTGATCTTGTGTCTTATGGTCTGGTGTCTTGTGTCTGTTGAAGGGCTTCCAGGTCATGATCAAATTCCTTGTGGAGTTCGGTTTCGAGGAAAGTGCGGAAGGCGGGGAAATCGCCGGAGTCGGCGGCTTCGAGGGCGTTGTAGTAGGCTTCGCGGGGAGTGACGGGGATGGAGACAGGCGGGTAGCCCGCGGCGAGCAGGACGAAGTTCATCGCGAGGCGGGCGGTGCGACCGTTGCCATCGGCGAAGGGATGGATGGAGGCGATGCCGTGATGGAGGCGGGCGGCTTTCTCGACGGGATCGGATATTGCCTTGGTCTCCGTGAAGAGAGCTTCCATCAGATCGGGGACTTTGATGGGGTTTGGTGGCGTGTGGTTGGAACCGGCAATTCGGACGGCGGATGTGCGGTAGGTTCCGGCGAAGCTGTCCTCCACCCGGGTGAGGATGATGCGGTGAAGATCAAGGAGATCGCGTTCCGTGAGTTCGGCACCGGGTTGGGCGAGGGCTTTCACCTGCTCCCAGGCTTTCGCGAGGTTGACGACCTCGATGTGATCCTTGAGCGGCTTCCCGGAAACGGTGACGCCCTTGGAAAGGACGAGTTCCGTCTCGCGGAGGGTGAGGGAATTGCCTTCGATCGAGTTGGACTCATAGACCATCCGCACATCCCACGCCGCCGCAAGGCTGGCGACCGACTCTGGGGAGAGTGGACGCAGCGCGGCGAGGCGTTGGTGTTTGGAGGTGAGATTGGTCATTTGGATTTCCCTCCTTTGGGGAGCTTTTTCTGTTCTGAAATCAGGCGGCGTTCCACCTTCTTGAGGTCTTCGGAGGCGGGGAGGTTTTCCGGGACGATGTTCCGTTCGCCGAGAAGGTTGCGGACGTCGGTGTTGTTCTTCACGTGCTCGTGGCTGATCGCCCTTTCTGTGGAGAGGCCGTCGCGGCTGATGCTGAAGGTGGTGATCTCGTTGGCGAAGTCCTTGGCCTTGATGGTGATGGTGGGGAGGAAATCGGCGAGCGGGCGGTTGTCCGGGACTTTGAGGCGCGTCTTCATGTCCTGCGTGGTCTTGCCGCCGAAGAGCGCCTGATCACCCCTGCTGCGGATCAGCCCGAAACAGCGCTCATCGCCGACTTTCTCGAAGATGAGCTTGGAGAGCAGTTTTTCGGATTCGGTGAGTTTCTTGCGGGCTTGCAAGCGCTCCACCTCCGCGATCCGAAGTTCGATGAGCTCCTGCTTGCGTGTCTGGAGGGCGAAGTAGGTTTGGCAAAATGCGATCTCTTCCTTCGCCGGATCCCCGTTCTGGGCGATGAGGTAGCACGCGTAGCGGGTGAGGGCGAAATCCTGGATTTCCCGCTGACCTCCCTTGCCCAGGGGGATCATTTTACTGACCTCAGTAAAATGATCGGAAACCTTATAGCCAGACGAATTGCAGGCCGTGGCGGCGCTCTCAATGACCTTCCTGAAGTTCTGCCAATTCGTGTAGCCGAGAACCTTCTGGAGATCGCGTGCCAACCAAAATTCCACGCCGGACTCGAACTCGGTTTGGACAAGTTGTTCAAGTTCCGTGAGGAGTTTTGTGATGACGGATTTCTTCATGGCTGGTGTTCTTGGATCATTTTCCCGGAGTCGGGAAAATGATCGGGGCTTTCCACCATCCGCACATCCCACGCCGCCGCAAGGCTGGCGACCGACTCCGGGGAGAGCGGGCGCAGCGCGACGAGGCGTTGGTGTTTGGAGGTCAGGGTCATGTGTAGGTTATGTGGTATGTTGCTGAATAGCGAAGTTAGCTTTCTTTAAATTCGAGTAACGCAATTTTGTTTTCGAGCATTCGAATTTCTTCAAATCGATCACGTAGAAGGTGAATTTCTGACGGTTCAGAGCTAGAAACTTCCTTAGTATCTGGATCTTCTTCAGGAGCAATGAAGTCAATTTCTCCGCCACGCTCAACGAAGTTCAGAAGGTTAGATACAGACTTTTCGAGAATAGAAATCTGTTCCGCGTTCTTAGCCGTCGTTAGCTTTATCCTTTTAGCAACTTCCATCGTTATGCGATGGGCAGCTTCAATCTTTTCTTCTTCAGCCGAAGCTTCGATTTCTGCAGCAAGTTTAGTGTTTTTCAACTTCATTTCGCGGAGTTGCTCAGCTTTCAGTCGAAGATCTAAAATTCTCTCCGCCACCTTTAGCCCTTCCATGATGATGTAGCTTGTTGTTCCTGCGATGCTAGCCACCACCGCTAGTTCTATCACAATCGAACCGCGAGTCGCCCCAACCACTCTGATGTCCTCTGGAGCTTGACCGTGAGCCATGGCAATACCCCGTCCAATTTCATACCAGGTTTTTCCCCATTCTTTGAAATCGGTGACGTTATTTATTGGGGCGCGTCCTTTGAATGTAACGCGGATCAATATTTCGCCATCAATTTCGTAATTTTCTGGCTCTACACATCCCGTGAGTCCCGCTTTAATTTGATCGGATTTGCCAATTCCAGTTTGAAGATTAGAAACAATTGTCTGAATCTTTTCAACAGAGTCAGCTACATCAATAACGTTCCGATAAAGAAGATCTTCGAGTTTCGATATTCCAACTGAACCCAAAGAGTCGGCGATGCCCAAAGATTCAAGTACCGCGATTTGATCTTTTGTTAGTGATAAGAGAGGAGTTTCCTTTAGAGCTAGAATCAAAGAATCTTTTTCAGTTTCAAAAGATGACCCGCGAGTGTTTGGGCTTGAATACCGTTGTAAAGCTTGTTCAAGCGCAGAATATTTCTCAACAATAGCAGCCTTGATCACGTATTGTGTGATCCAATCTGTCAGACTGTAGAGTTCGGAAACATTCATGTTCTAATTGGTAAGATTTTAAAACTAGGGTTACAAATTGGAGCGGGGGCGACCGAAGATCGCCCCCACGTTGATCAATCGACGACTTCCGCATCCACGACTTTGCCTTTTGCCTTTTTGGGTTCGTTGGATTCGGATTCAGCGGCGGGCTCGACATCGGGATCCGCACCCATGGCGGCACCGGCTTGTTGGGCGGCGGCGGCTAGGGCTTGGAGCTGGCCTTCGAGTTCGGCGGAGGCTGCGTTAATCTTTGCGACATCGTCGCTGGTGATCGCTTCGCGGACGGCTTTGACTTTTTCCTCAAGCGTGGACTTGAGTTCGGCGGGGGCTTTGTCACCGAGTTCGCCGAGTTGTTTCTCGACGGAAAAGGCGAGGTTCTCGGCTTTGTTGACGGCATCGACTTTCTCGACGCGTTTGCGGTCTTCCTCGGCGTGGGCTTCGGCATCCTGCTTGGCTTTCTCGATCTCTTCCTTGGAGAGTCCCGAGGAACCTTGGATGGAGATTTTCTGTTCCTTGCCGGATTGCTTGTCCTTGGCGGAGACGTGGAGGATGCCGTTCGCATCGATGTCGAAGGTGACCTCGATCTGCGGCTCGCCGCGGCGGGCGGGGGAGATGCCGTCGAGCTTGAAGTTTCCGAGCAGCTTGTTGTCGATGAACATCGGGCGCTCGCCCTGGGAGATGCGGATGTCTACGGCGGGTTGGTTGTCGGAGGCGGTTGAGAAAACCTGGGATTTCTTGGCCGGGATCGTGGTGTTGCGCTCGATCATTGGGGTGGCGCGGGAGCCTTCCGTCTCGATGGAGAGGGTGAGGGGAGTCACGTCGAGGAGGAGAACGTCCTTCACATCGCCGCGCAGCACGCCGCCCTGGATGGCCGCGCCGATGGCGACGACCTCATCCGGGTTCACGCCCTGGTGAGGGGTTTGGCCGGCGAGTTCGCGGGCGATCTCGACGACTTTCGGCATGCGGGTCATGCCGCCGACAAGGACGAGCTCGTTGATGTCCGAGGCGGAAACACCGGCTTCCTTGAGGCAATCGCGGACGGGTTTCTTGGTGCGCTCGAAAAGCTTGTCGGTGAGCTGCTCAAGCTTGGAGCGCGAGAGCGAGAGCTGGATGTGCTTCGGCCCGGTGGCGTCGGCGGTGATGAAGGGGAGGTTGATGTCGTAGGACTGGCTGGAAGAGAGGGCGATCTTCGCTTTCTCCGCCTCTTCCTTGATGCGCTGGAGCGCGTCGGGCTGGCCGGAGAGGTCGATGCCCTGATCCTTTTTGAACTCGCCGACGATGTGCTCGATGAGGGTGTTGTCCCAATCGTCACCGCCGAGCTGGGTGTCGCCGTCGGTGGCGAGCACTTCGAAGACGCCGTCGCCGATCTCGAGGACGGAGATGTCGAAGGTGCCGCCGCCGAGGTCATAGACGGCGATTTTCTCGTCGGATTTCTTGTCGAGGCCGTAGGCGAGGGCGGCGGCGGTCGGCTCGTTGATGATGCGGAGCACCTCAAGGCCGGCGATCTCACCGGCGGCCTTGGTGGCGTTGCGCTGGGAGTCGTTGAAATAGGCGGGGACGGTGATTACCGCCTGGGAAATTTTCTCGCCGATCTTCGCTTCGGCATCGGCCTTGAGCTTGCCGAGCACCATGCCCGCGATTTCCTGAGGGGAGTAGTTTTTGGTTTCACCGGCGACCTCGACCTGGATGTGGGCGTCGCCATTGGAGGCGGCGACGATCTTGTAAGGCATGCGCTTGTCGGCGTCGGTGAGTTCGGAAAACTTGCGGCCGATCAGGCGTTTCGCGGAGAAGATCGTGTTTTTCGGGTTGGTGACGGCCTGGCGCTTCGCGGCCTGGCCGACGAGGCGCTCGCCGTTTTTCGCGAAGGCGACAACGGACGGCGTGGTGCGGGCACCTTCCGAGTTTTCAAGAACGGTTGGCTCGCCGCCGTCCATGATGGACATGCAGGAGTTGGTGGTGCCGAGGTCGATTCCTAGAATTTTTGACATGGGAGTTATAAGTGGTTGCTGCCATGCCTTCGCAGGGCTTGTGCCTGTTTCCGGAAATGGACGGAAATCCTTTATTTTAAAAGGCTTCGCGGATCTAACAGATGGGACGAGGCGGGTTCGGGTGGATCATTTCGGAACGATATGGCGCAGC
>JAYTOE010000299.1:0-10714 GCA_043747935.1 Akkermansiaceae bacterium | reverse complement strand
GGGCGCGGCGTGATCGTGCCGATCTCGATGAAGCCGAAGCCCAGCCGCCCGAGCGCGTCGATGGTGTTGCCCTCCTTGTCGAGACCCGCCGCGAGGCCGATGCGGTTGGAGAAGTTCAAGCCCATCAGCTCGATGGGAGCGCCATGGGGAAGGGGATCGGAAAGGGCTTCGAGCAATCCCGTTTTCTCCGCGAAACGCAGCCCCGCCATGCTCAGATGGTGGGCGATCTCCGCGTCCAGCGAGAACAGGATTTTCCGGGCGATGGGGTAGGCGGCGGCGAGCACGTGGCATTTATTGAACATGGGATCGCGAACGTCCAACATTGAAAGCAGGAAGAGGTGTCCTCGTGGCAGGAAGCCATTCACCCTCGACTGCTGAAATCAAATCCACTATCCACTGGGATGAAGGACTGCTCCTTTCCGTAACCCATGAAACTCTTCCTCCTGCTATGTTTGCCATTCCTGCTCGTCGCCTGCTCAGTCCGGCCTGATCATTCGGTCGTTTATAAAACGGACATTCCCGGTGCCGGGCTGAGGGTGATTTACGATCAGCGGATGCCCGATTTCATGGGGGGCGAAGAGAATGTTTACGTCGAACTGAGCGATAGCAGGCGGGTTCAAATTGATCTGAACGGGCGGTTTTCCGATCATCTGCACGTGGATATTTCGGAGGGCGGCGACTGGTATCGATTCCATGTAAAAGACAGGTATTCCTTGGTCGGGCACACCGAGTATCGCGATGTGACTGGCGACGGTGAATTGGATCGGGTTTGGAGATCGGAAAATGAAGACCCTGCCCACGCCCGCCCCCATCCCTACGCGGTGATCGCATATCTGCAACGTGAGGAAGGAAAGGTGTTCCGAGACAATCGCGACTTTGGATTCAAGACAAGCGCCGCACGGGACTACTTCGGAAGCAAAATGGCACTGGAAAGCCACCAGTTCCTATCAGGGAAAAAAGTGACTTGGAGGCCGATGAAACGGGAATGAGCGTGCCGCCGTGCTACGGGTGCGCCTTGTCGTATTCCTTGAGCCTGTCGTAGAAATAAGGGCGGGTGTCGGTGAGGGTGCCGTCGGTCTTGCGGATCTGGTAGGGTTTGCCGGAGGTGGAGGATTTCGAGGCGAGGCCGTTGATGAAATCCTCGGCGGTCTTCACCTTGTCCCCGGCTTTGCCGAGTTTCATGCGCAGGTGGGAGCCAGCCGCCTTGGTGTCATATTCCGTGCCGTTGCGGATGAAGACCGCGCCCTTGAGCGATTCGACATGGCTTATGAGATGCTCGATCCGGGCGTCCTGCTTCGCATCGCGGGCGAATGCCGTGGATGCAGCTAGGGACAAGAAAATGAAGAATGCACCGAGCAGGCGGGCATATTTATGGAAAAAAAACGTTCTCACACTCCATATGTAAATGACGACACCCGCCTCACAAGCCGGAATTTTTGCTGATCATGCGAAATCGAACGTATTGACTGATTCAGTCGAATCGACTATTCTACTGCCATGAAAACCCTGACCGCGACCGAGCTGAAAGTCCGTACCGGTGATTTTTTCGAAGCCCTGATCAAGGATGGGGGAGTGACGATCACCAGAAACGGGCGATCCTTCAGGCTCCGGCTTGATGGCGAAACGGCGAGCCCGCGCAAGACGCTGGGAGCCGCCCTCGCGATGGATATGACGGGTCTGGAGCGCCATGCCGATTGGGATTTCCCGAAGGTGGAAGCGGCTCCCCTGAAAACCATCCGCTTCGACCAGTAAATGTTCATTCTCGATACGAACACGATCTCGCACCTGCGCAATCCGAAGCGATGGAGCGCCGAATTCGCGGGCTGGGAGAGCGGGACGGATGTGCGCGAATGCCACATTTCCGCGATCAGCGAGTTCGAGATCCAATATGGGATTTATCGCGTCCTGCCAGACGATCCGGTATTCGCGAAGGCTCTCCAGGACTGGCTCGATTTTTCCGTCAGGATTCATTTCGCGGGGCGCATCATGCCCATCGACTCGGAAATCTGCAATGTGGCGGCAAGGCTGGCCACGCTTCCCAGCCGGGACATCCCCGATCTGCTGATCGCGGCGACGGCTTTGGTTCACGACTTCACGGTGGTTACCAGAAACGTAAAGCATTTCGCGGACACCGGGGTGAGGATATTGGATCCCTGGCAGTCATCGGACGCGGGATTGCCTTTGCCTCGCGGCGAAGGGGATGCCTAACTTCGCTGCGAGCCCATGCACAGCCGCCCGCCGAAAAAGTTCTCGCCGATCCCGTTTACCTACCATCAGGAGATCGATCTGCGCATCGACTCGCTGACGAACCTCGGCGCGGGCGTGGGCCGGGTGGACGGCTGGGTGGTGTTCGTGCCCTACGCCTTGCCCGGGGAGTTGGTGCGGACGCGTATTTTCCGCAACGACAAGAACCACTCGCAGGGCGATCTCGTGGTAATTTTGGAGAAATCCCCGGATCGAGTGGAGCCGGGCTGTGCGTTGTTCGGCACATGCGGCGGCTGCCAATACCAGCACCTTTCCTACGAAAAGCAGCTCGCGTGGAAAACCCGCCAGATCCGCGAGCTGCTGAAACACATGGCCGGTGAGGAGCGCGAGGTGAATCCCTGTGCCTGCTCGGAGCAGATCTGGAACTACCGCTCGAAGATCACCCCGCACTTCGAGAAACCCGTGGACGGTCTCATCAAGGAGATCGGTTTCCTCAAGGTCGGGCGGCGTCAGGAAATCCTGAACGTCCCGAACTGCCCCATCGCGATGCGGGAAATCAACGACGCGCTTCCCGATGTCCACGCCGATCTGCGGGCGAACGGACGAGGCTACAAACGCGGCGCGACCATCCTCCTGCGCGCCACGCAAGGCCGTGTGGAGCGCGATCCGAAAGCCATTGCCCGCGAGGAGATCGGTGGCGTGAAATTCGATTTCGTGGCCGGCGAGTTTTTCCAAAACAACCCGTTCATTCTGGAAAAATTCACCGGATACGTCGGCGAAAAGGCGCTGGAGGGCGGCGCGAAATATCTGGTGGATGCGTATTGCGGAGCGGGTCTGTTCGGGCTCTGCCTCGCGGGTCGCTTCGAAAAAGTGATGGGCGTGGAGGTGAACGAGGCCGGCGCGCGCTGGGCGGCGAACAACGTCGCGCTCAACGGATTTACGAACGTCTCCATCCTGCAGGCCGAGGCGGAGGAAATTTTTGCGAAAATCGACACTCCGCCGCAGGAGACGGCGGTGGTGATCGATCCGCCGCGGAAGGGCTGCTCGCCGGAGTTTCTCGCGCAGCTCGTCACCTTCGGGCCGCAGCGCATCGTCTATGTTTCCTGTGATCCGGCGACGCAGGTGCGGGATTACAAGATCCTGCGCGAGGCCGGATACGTTCTCGCCGAGGTGCTGCCCTTCGACCTTTTCCCCCACACCCGCCACGTCGAGTGCGTGATGACACTGGTGAAAGGCGGGGCGTGAACGCGCCGAAGGAGGTTGCCGGAGCCGCCCTGATGTCCTAGCGTCCCGGCTATCACCCATTGCTCATGAAGTTCCAGCGAATGATCCGAACCAAGGGATTCCGCCGCGCCTTGCTCGCGGCGGCGATACTCCTTTGCGGGATTTATCTGTTAGATGAACCCGCCGGCGTGGAGCCTCCGCCGTCCGAAAAAGCAACGTCCGTCCGCGTCCGTCCGGAACGCCAGCCCGTTTACCAATCCCACGATGGCCGACAAAGCCTGCGGCTTGTGATGGATCGTTTCGTGGCAAGGGACGCGAACGGCACGGACGAGATCAGGACGCTGCAACCGCCCGCGACCGCCGCGACACTAGCGCAACGACTCGCCGAGCACCGTGCGCCGCGCGGCGTTTTCCCGCTCGCCTACGATGAGAGCGATGACGATGACGGGCTCCGTCTGATCACCGCCGAGATCCGCGCCAAGCTGCCCCGCGAACAGGCCGCAAGCATCGCCCGCGCGCATGGGCTGACGATCAAATCGTTTCCCGATTACGCGCCGGAGTGGGTCATCTTCGCCGCTGCGGATCCTTTCGACGCGCTGGAGAAAATCGGCGCGTTGCGGGGCGTTGCGCAAGTGGAGGCTGCCGATATCCTCACCGGCCGCCGTGCCAGCCCCATGGCGCTGCCCAACGATCCGCTCGTCGTGAACCAGTGGAGCCTCAAAGCATCCGGCACGGCGCTACCGGGCTCCGACATGAATGTGGAGGGCGCTTGGAAATACGGCGGCAGCGGCGGGGTTCTCGGAACCGGGGTGAAAATCGCGATCATCGACTCGGGCATCGAAAGCGCCCATCCGGATTTGGCGGGAAACTTCGATGCATCGCTGAGCAAGGATTTCATCACCGGCAATCCCGGCAGCGAGCCGCTCGGCGTGGGAGAGAGACACGGCACAGCTGTCGCAGGCATCGCCGCCGCGAGGGGAAACAACGGCATCGGCGTCGCGGGAGTCGCGCCCAACGCCACTCTCGTCGGAGCGCGCCTGATCGTCGGCGATTTCACCACCGACGCGCAGACCGCCGAGGCCATCGCCTACCGCACCGACGTGATCGCCATCAAAAACAACTGCTGGGGATACGGCAGCCCGCTCTATTTCATCGAGCCCCTGGCCAAGGCGGCGCTGGCAAACTCCACCGCCACGGGGCGCGGCGGCAAAGGCACCATCTTCACTTTCGCGGCGGGCAACGACGGCGATAAGGAGGAAAACTCGAATTACAGCGAACTCACCGGTTCCATCCACACCATCGCCGTGGGCGCGACGGACTCGCTCAATCGGCGGGCGCCCTACTCGGAGCCCGGCGCAAACCTGGTGGTGTCCGCGCCATCGCATGGTTTCACGAACGGCGCACTGGGCATTACCACCACGGATCGCGTCGCCACGCTGGGCTACAACACGGAAGCCTCACCGGGAGGCGATTATCATTCGAACTTCAGCGGCACCTCCGCCTCTTGCCCCGCCGTCTCCGGTGTGATCGCCCTGATGCTTGAGAAAAATCCCCAACTCGGCTGGCGCGACGTGCAGGAAATCCTGATCCGTTCCGCGAAAAAAATCAGCCCCACCGATCCGGGCTGGTTCACGAACGCCGCCGGACTCCACTTCCACCACGACTTCGGAGCCGGGCTGGTGGACGCGACCGCCGCCGTCAACCTCGCCTCCGGATGGACAAACTCCGGCACGCAAACCCAAGCCGTCTCCACCGCCGCCAGCCTTTCCCTGGCCATCCCTAACAGCTCAGCCGCTGGAGTGGAAATCCCGTTTTCATTGGCCGCTCCGAACTTGATCACGGAACACGCGACCCTTTCGGTCACGATCGACCACAGCGCCCGCGGCGATCTGGAGATCAGCCTCATTTCCCCGGCGGGCACGGAGAGCAAGCTCGCCGAAGTCCGCAGCGATCTCGGCGCGAACTACGCGGGGTTCACTTTCTCCACCGTCCGCAACTGGGGTGAAAACTCCGCCGGTACATGGCGACTGAGGGTGGCCGACCGCAGCGGTGTGGGAAATGCAACAGGCGGAGTGCTGCGCGCCGCGACACTCACCGTTTTCGGCACGGCGGCGCCCATCACGAATCCGCCGCCCGTCGCCAGGATCACGGGCCCCGCTTCCGGCGCGGTTTTCAGTCCCGGCGCTGGCTTCAAGGTCGCGGTGAATGCCACGGACTTGAACAGCAGCGGACAGCCGTCCGCGTTGCTTGATGTGAAGCTTTTCGAAAACGGAACCTTGGTCGCGACCGACACCCAAGCTCCCTACTCTTTTTCCCGCAACCCTCCCGTTGGGTTGTATTCCTACACCGCGAAAGCAACGGATGCACAAGGCCTCCAAAACGAATCGCCCGCCGTGATCGTGATCGTGACAAACCAGTCGCCGGTGATTCATGCGGCCACGCTGAGCGCCACGGGGCAGGCATTCGCCGACACCCCGCTGGTTGTGGCTTCGGTGAGCGCCAGCGATGCCGAATCGAACCCCATCGTTTTTTCCTACCGCTGGGAATCCAGTGATGACGCGGAAAACTATGGGGACGCCGGAGTGACCACCGAGTCCCTCCCCGCCCATCCTTCGCGCAGCGGAAAACTTTGGCGCTGCGTGATCACGCCCAGCGACGGCAATACATCCGGCGCTTCTTTTGTGACCGGCGCGGTGAACCTGTTAGACCGGCCTCCCGTCCACCCGCTCCGCGTCGGTGCGAGCTACAATTACCAGAGCGGTCTCGTGCTTGCGGATGACAACCTATTCATCAACCGCCCCGCGATCATCCACGAATTCAGCCAGGGGCCGGCGGGCGGCGAATCGGAATGGATCGAGATACTCACCCTGCAGCAAGGCAGCTTGTCCGGTTGGCGGCTGGAGGACGCCTCCGGCAACGGCTTGGATTTTTCGGCGGGCGCATGGGAGGGCATCCCGGCCGGAACACTCATCGTGATACGCAACGGCGCACAGCCGAAAGATCCGCTCCTGCCCGCGAACGACAACAATCCCGCCGGCGGGTCGATGTCCATCTTAAGCACCTCATCCACTCGCTTCTCCGCGACTTCGCTGTGGCCTGCGATGGGCAATACGGGCGGCTCGCTGATCCTGAAAAACACGAGCGGATTCCAGGTGCACGGCGTTTCCTACGGGGATTCCCTATCGCCCTCGCCGAACGTGGGACGCGTCGCATCCGGTGAAGCGTCGTATTTTGTCGGCCGCTCCGATGTGGCGGCAGACACGGCCTCGGAATGGATCGCAACCACGGCGGGCACCGCTCGCGCAGAAACACTTTCCCTTCCGGAAACCGCCGCACTGATTCCGCGGGCGACGTTCTCGAACGGCCTTTACCGGCAGGATTTCAACACCACACCCGGCGCCTCAGGCACTTCTTTCCCCAGCGGATGGTCTTCGTTTTCGGAAAACCCCAGCTTCGGTGTGACCACAACCATCGACTCGCTCAGCCCGCCCAGCAGCGCCTCGAATGTGGGTGGTGTTTTCAATTTCGGATCGCAGATCGGCATGCTCGGCGGCACCGGCACCGGCTCGGGGAATCTTTTCGATGCCGGCTTTTTCGCGCTCTCCCTGGAAAACACGCTCGGCCTCAGCGACCTGCGCATCAGCTATGATGTCATCAAGACCATCGAGCAGGGGCGCTCGATGCGGCTGACCCTGGAATACGCAACCGCCAACCCCGCCAACGCCTCGACCATCTGGACTCCGATTGCCGGCGGCAGCCATTTTTCCGGCAGCACGCCGAATGGCACGGTGAATTCCTTCAACGCCATTACCCTGCCCGCCGTCTTCAACAACCGCGAAACGCCCATCCACCTGCGCTGGTATTACCGCTCCGAGAGCACCTCGGGCGGGCGTGATGCCATCGCCATCGATCACATCCGCATCCAGCAGCTCGCCGCGCAGAACGTGACCCTTTCCCTCTCGCTGGCACCCTCCGTCATTTCGGAATCCGGCGGCTCCAACGCGTCGGTCGCGACGGTGACGATCAACCAGGCGCTGGGTTTCCCCTTCACGGCCGCGCTCTCTTCCTCGGATCTCTCCGAGGCCACCGTTCCCGCCTCCGTGATCATCCCCGTAGGTCAGCTTTCCGCCACTTTTCCGATCTCCGCGGTGGATGATCTGATCGCCGATGGCCCGCAGACCGTAACGATCACGGCATCCGCCGAAGGATATGCCGGCGCATCGCAAAGCCTCACCGTGACGGATGCTTCGACCGGCAGGGCAGGCGTCACGCCCGCGCTGCCTAACAGCCCGGAGAACGCCGCTTTCGTCCAGCGTCTCCGCGAAGGCCGCATCCTGGAGCCTGCCACTTTCCATCTCGCGGCGGGATCGGTTCTTCCCGGCGGCCTCTCACTCAATAGCGCAACGGGTCTCGTTTCGGGCATCCTCGCGCCCGGCGCAGCGTTGGGCAATTACACGGTGGTTATCGAAAGAAGGAACGTGCTCGGGGCTGTTGTTTCTCAGACGATCACGATCACCGTCACGGATGCGCCGCCCCTTTTCGCCGAGTGGATCGATGGATTTAATGTGGTGGATCAAACACCCACCGGTGACTCCGACCTAGACCTTCTGCCCAACCTCGTCGAATACGCGCTCGGCAGTTTGCCCGACGCGATCGACACCCCTGCGCCTCTCACGACCGGCCGCGCCGCGAACTCCATTTTCATCACCTACACCAAATCCAAGACCGCTGCGGGCGTGACGCTGATCGCCGAGTGGTCGCCGAATCTTACGGACGGATCCTGGCAGAATGCCGGTATCCTGAATGCGGTGATCGTCGATGGTGCGAACAGCCAGACCATCCGGTCTTCCGTCGTGATCGATGTGGCGCAGCCGGTAAAGTTCCTGCGTCTGCGCGCCTCGCTGGCTGCGGAATAGCACGAAAAGCCCTGTATTTATGGCTCTGCTGGATTTTCGCTGCCGTTTCCTATTGCAAACCAGTCTCAATTAGGCGATTTTTTCCGCGTGTCCGCTCGCTCTTCCATCCGCCAAGTCACCCTCAATGAGGTGGCCGTGAATTGTGATGTGCGGATCAGCGGCCTCACCGGCCCAGCCTGCGAGCGCCTCCGCGATCTCGGCTTCTGCGAGCAGATGCAGCTCCGCAAGATCTCCAACGGCCGCAACCTGGTCTGCACCGTCTGCGGCGCGAAAATGGCGATCAGCCGCGAGCTGGCCGAACAAGTCCTCGTTTCCCCCGTCCTCTGAATCCACGGCCATGTCCGCCGCATCCGAGGCTCCCAGCACCGTCGCCCTTGTCGGAAATCCGAACTCCGGGAAAACCACACTCTTCAACGCCCTCACCGGTGCGAACCAGCGCGTCGGAAACTACGCCGGCGTCACCGTCGAGCTGAAAACCGGCGAGACCTACACCCCCCACGGCCGGAAGCTCAACGTCCTCGACCTCCCCGGCTGCTACTCTCTCCGCGCGAACTCGCCGGATGAGAAAATCGCCCTCGACGCCCTCACCGGAAAGCTCCCCGGAGCCGCCGTCCCGGATCTCGTCGTCTGCGTCGTCGATGCCTCGAACCTCGAGCGCCACCTCCAGCTCGCCCTCCAGGTCATCGAGCTCGGCCTGCCTTGCGTGCTCGCACTGAACATGGTCGATGTGGCGGAAAAGTCCGGCCTGCGCCTCGACCCCGCGAAGCTTTCCGAGGAGCTCGGCATCCCCGTCGTCCCCATGCAGGCGAACGCAGGGAAGGGGATCATCGAGCTGAAACAAGCCCTCCGCCACCCCTTCCCGCCGCCCTCGTCCGCGCCGTGGTTGAAAGACAGCAAAGAGGATCCCGAGGAAACGCGCCGCGCCTTCATCGCGCAGCTTTGCGACCTCGCCGCCCGCCGACCGGATGCGCAGACCTGGAGCTTTTTCGACAAGCTCGATTCGGTGCTCCTCCACAAATTCACGGGGTGGGTCGCTTTCGTCGCCATCATGTTCGGAGTCTTCTGGGCGATCTTCTCCTTCGCCTCCATCCCCATGGATCTCATCGATTCCGCGCTCGGCTCCTTCGGCGGCTGGGTGGAATCGAAAATGCCCGAGGGCGATTTCCGCTCGCTGCTAGTAGATGGCGTCATCGCCGGGGTCGGTGGCGTGCTCGTTTTCCTGCCGCAGATCGTCCTGCTGTTCCTGTTCATCGGCCTTCTGGAAAGCAGCGGCTACATGGCACGCGCGGCCTTCCTCATGGACGGCGTGATGGCCAAGGCGGGTCTCAGCGGCAAGGCCTTCCTGCCGCTCTTCAGCTCCTTCGCCTGCGCCATCCCCGGCGTTATGGCCACCCGCACCATCGATTCCGCGAAGGAACGGCTCGTCACGATTTTCATCGCCCCGTGGATGAGCTGCTCCGCCCGCCTCCCCGTCTATTTCCTCATCGTCCCCATGCTTTTGGGAGAAAAGGCGAGCTGGTGGCAGCAGGCGCTCATCCTTTTCGGAATCTATGCGCTCGGCACAGCTACGGCATTCGTAGTAGCCCGCGTCCTGCGCGGCCGCCTCGGCCCCGACAAATCCCCCAACCACTTCCTCCTCGAACTCCCGCCCTACCGCCGCCCGCAGTGGGCCTACATTTTCCGCCATGTGATCGACCGCGCCTGGTCTTTCGTGAAGAAAGCCGGAACCATCATCCTCGGCCTCTCCATCCTGCTCTGGGCGCTCGCCACCTACCCGAAGACCGACTCCGAAGACCCCGCCGAAATCCTTGCCCACAGCGCCATGGGCCGCATCGGCGAGTTCATCGAGCCCGCCGTGAAGCCCCTCGGCTTCGACGGCCGCACCGGCACCGCCATCCTCACCTCCTTCGCCGCCCGCGAGGTGGTCGTCTCCTCGCTGGCCATCTTGTTCAGCGTGGAGGAAACGGACGACGACGAGGAAACCCGCTCCCTCCTCCGCGACCGCATCGCCGCCGCCACATGGCCCGACGGCCGCCCGCTCTTCACCCCGCTCAGCCTCATCTCCCTCCTCGTCTTTTTCATTTACGCCCTCCAGTGCCTACCTACTACCGCCGTAGTAGCCCGCGAGGCCGGCTCCTGGAAATGGGCCATCGGCCAGTTCGTCTTCATGTCCGGCTTCGCCTACCTCGCCTCCCTCATCGTCTTCCAGGGCGGTCGCCTCTTGGGCTTCTCTTAGGGCTAAAGGGTTTGTGTAACTGCAACCCATCTTTGCCCCGTCGGGCATGCGCGTCAAGTTAAGCGAGTGATTCCCAGATTTCATTGAAGTTCCGGCGTTTTTTCCGTTTGTCGTAACAGCAGTATTTGACCAG
>JAYTOE010000298.1:0-4966 GCA_043747935.1 Akkermansiaceae bacterium | reverse complement strand
CTATTCCGGCCAGATCCTCGCCTATCAGAAAATGCTCGGCCAGCTCGTGGATGCCGGCAACACCGTCACCCTTGCCCATTACCTCCAGCTCCTCGAAGGAGCGGGCATGGTCGCCGGGTTGCAGAAGTTTTCCGGAAACCAAATCCGCCAACGCGCCTCCAGTCCCAAACTCCAGGTTCTCAACACCGCCCTTATGACCGCCCAATCGGGTCGCAGCCCCGATGCCATCCGCACCGATGGCGATGCCTGGGGACGTCTCATCGAATCCGCCGTCGGCGCTCACCTCGTCAACACCGCCATCGGCACAGGAATTTCCGTGACCTACTGGCGCGAGCGAAACCTGGAAGTCGATTTCGTAATTCAACGCGGCGACTCCCTCGTTGCCATCGAAGTCAAAAGCGGCGGACGCAAACAAACCCTTCCCGGCATCGCCGCCTTCGACAAGGCTCACCAGCCCACCGCCAAACTCCTCGTCGGCGGCCAAGGCATCCCCATCGCCGAATTCCTCCAGGCACCCGCCTCTCATTGGCTAGGGGAGTGAAATCACCTGCACCATCTCCGCCTTGTGTCATAAGCGGAGCCGGGTTGCTTGACCCGAAAGACGCGGAAAGATAGGGGATATGGACTGTTCTAGGAAATTCACTAAACACCCCGCCATGCATAAAGACCTTCCAGACCTTCCCGGTCATTTCCTGCTCTACCAGACCGAGGATGGGAAACAGCGGATTGAATGTCGGTTGAACCAAGAAACTTTGTGGCTCTCGCTAAACCAAATTGCCGCACTATTCGATCGCGATAAGTCGGTCATTTCCAAACACCTGAAGAAGATCTTCGAGGAGGGCGAACTCATCCGCGATTCAGTTGTTGCACAACATGCAATAACTGCCACCGACGGAAAAACCTACCAGGTGGAGTATTTCCGGCTGGAAGCGGTTCTGGCAGTCGGCTTCCGCGTCCGCTCGCCGCGCGGTACACAGTTCCGCCAGTGGGCGACGGCACAGCTCCAGGAATTCCTTACCCAAGGATTCATTATGGACGACGAGCGGATGAAGAATCCCGATCAGTCCGTCTATTTCGAGCGGGTGGATGCCACCAAGCCCAACATGGGCGTGACGCACTTTGCCGGCGTTTCCCCCCGCAAATCTGAAGTAACGATCATTAAAAATTTCCTCAAAGCGGAGGAACTGGAGACGCTAAACAGGATTGTGACCGCTTACCTGGAATTCGCCGAACTCCGCGCCAAGCGGCGTGAACCGATGCGGATGGCGGACTGGATCGCCAAGCTCGATGATTTCCTGCGGCTCAGTGATTATGAAGTGCTTGCGCACGCCGGAAAAATCACCGCCGAGCAAGCCCGCCTGAAAGCGGAATCCGAATACCACGACTACCGCAAGCTCATCGACCAGCAGCCGAGCGAGGTGGACAAGCATCTCGCCGATACCATCCGCAAGTTGGATCGAATCGAATCAAAACCTAATTCATAGGCTGCTGTCCACAAGGGCGGTGCCGACCTGCCCGGCTACGGAGCTGATAGAGGCGAGCGCGGGGATGAGTTGTTGTTTGTCGTTAAGGGCGTCGGTGACGTATCCGCCGACGATCAGGCGGCTTTGCACTTCCACGGCGGCTTGGGCGTTGTAGCACTGTTGGAATGCTCCTCCGGCTTTCATGATGCGGCTTTCGGGATCGGTGAAGTTGTATTGGTCTTTCGGGCCGGGTTCTGGCTTGGGTGGCGCGGGGGGCTTGCCTGGCGGCTTGCGGCCGGTTTCGCGTTGTTTGCGTTCGCGGTCCTGGATCTTTTGTTGATAGGTATCTGTTTCTTCGCGGCATCGTGCGGCGGCGCGGGCTTCGATGACGGCGGTGGCTTGCTTGAGTTTTTCGATGCGGTCTTCGCGGCGAGCAATCTCGGCTGGGATGCTGAGGCCGTCCTGGAGCGGGGTGCTGTCGGCGTCTTCGGCTTTGGCGAGAAGTTCGGCGATCTGGTCTTCGAGGAGTTTCATTTGCTCAATGGCGTGACCGTGGCTAACCGCTCCGTGTTTGCTGGCGTTTCGGGGTGTCATGATCCACGGAGACGAAACGAACTGCCATGCGCGGAGTGTGCTCGAAGCGTGGCGGAATTTGAAGTATCTTCTAAGTCCGACAGGCTGCTAGGCGGAGTTGATCCGCACTCAGCATCAACGAGCGATCCAACGGCTTGCGATTTTTAATCTACTGCTTCGCGACTTCCTGGGTGAGTCCGGCTATTGAACGGATGGTGACGGTTTTGCCATCGGAAACAATGATGCCGTCGATCCGTGTGCCGTCCTTGAGGCTATGTAGATCGCGCCGTCCATGTCCGTGTCTTCGAGGATCACGACCCTGTCGCCTTCCGGCCGCCTGTCCTTCTTGCCGCGGTAGTTCACCCCCTCGGTGACCCAGATGCGTCCGTGTTGGTCGGATTGAAAAGCATGGGCGAAGCGGCCCAAGCGGTGATCTCAAGCCCCTCCGGCAGGACGAAGGACTCGAGCGGCATCGCCGGAGGCTCCTGGGTGAGGCTCCACGCGAAGGCGGCGGAGGATAAGAAAAGCAGGAGGACTCGCAGGGTTTTCATGGCTTCAGTTGGACCCCTTCGGCGGGCTTAGACCATCCTTTTTTACGCCCACGCCGGATCCACCACTCGGCGAAAAGGATGTTCGGCACGAAACCGAGCCACGCCACCAGCCGGTAAACATCCATCGGCGGCGGCTCGAACGCGAGGACGATGAGGTATTTCCAAACCCGCAGCGTGATGGCCGAAAGGGTGAGCGCGTAGCTGCGGATCATCCACTGCCGGTGAGCGCGCCAATCCCGCCGCAAGGCCATACGCCAACCCATCGCCGTCGTCGTGAGCCAAAGGACGGCCAGGATCACGAACGCGATCCGCGAGGTGATCCCGCCGTTTGCGTAAAACGCCATCACCAGGCTGGCCGGTCCCGTGACGAAACAAACGGTGAACACATACACCCTGCCCATCAGCCGGTGGAGTTTGGGGAATTTCGCGAGAAGCCGCGGCGCGAACTGGGTGAAACCGGCCAGCAGCGCGGGCATGCTGGTGAACACATGGATCCAGAACGCCAGCTCCCAGTGCCGGATGCCGAGATACTGCTGCTTGATCTGGAGAAACGCGGCGTCGCTGCGGATCGGCCAGTATTCCAGCGTGATCCGCAGCATCAGCCAACCGAAGAACGCCAGGGCGCCCAGCGCGGCCACCCCGAAGATCGATCTCATCCGTGAACCGCGTTCCATCATTTCCTTGCATCGCCATCCTATTTCGGGAGGATGGACGCGATAGCAAAAACAACATGAACATGAGAAAGATCACCACCCTCTGCGCATCCCTGCTCCTCCTCATAGCCGTCGGCGTCCGCGCTGAGAATGATTCCGATGTCAGCGAACCCGATGCCAAGGCCACCGCGATGAAGGGCACCTACGTCGGTGATTTTGGCGGAAAAAAGATCACCGTCTGCATCGACCGCGTCGTCGGCGAGACCATCACCGGCTACAGCATCGTGGCGGGAAATGAGCGTGCATTCAGCGGCTCCTTCAAAGCCCACGAGGAAGGATACGCCATCGTCGCCGCCGAACCCGGTGACCACCCTGAGGACGGGGTTTTCAAAATGATCTACGCCAGCAAAACCGACGACCTCGGCGGCGTCTGGAAAGCGAACGACGCCAAGAAAATCGCCGAGCGTGTCTTCGTCCTGCCCCGCCGCGTTTTCAAATATAACACGAAAGCCGGCCAATACCCGCAATCCTCCACCAAAGATCTGAAGGAATCCGACGTGGAGAACCTGCGCCCCGCCGACCTCCGCATCATGCGGACCGAAATCTACGCCCGCCACGGCTATGGCTTCAAACTGGCCGACATGCGCGCCCATTTCGAAAAACAAGATTGGTATATGGCCGTCAGCCAAGACATCACCGACAACCTCACCGCCCGCGAGAAGAAGAACGCCGCGCTCATCAAGCGCTACGAGAACTACGGCGCGGAATACTACGATTCCTTCGGACGCTGATTCATCCTATTTTTACCCTAGAAACTCCGGGCGATCCCGCCCACCCTGCCCCGCACATGGATGATTTCGAAAGAAAAGTCGGCGACGCGCTCGCCGAACCGCAGAACCAAGGCGAGATGGCGGATGCGGATGCGGTCGGCACGGTCGGCTCGCCGGAGTGCGGCGATATGATGCGAATGTGGATCAAGTTCACCGAGAAGGACGGGAAAAGGGTCATCGACCGTGCCTCCTTCCAGGCTTTTGGCTGCCAGACGGCGATCGCAGTGGCATCTGTCGCCACCAAGCTGCTGCAGGGGAAAACGGCGGAAGAAGCCCGCCACCTCAGTGCCCAGGATCTCGCCGGCGATCTCGGCACCCTGCCACCCATGAAAATCCATTGTGGCCAACTCGTGGAGGGGGCCCTTCGAAACGCCCTAGACCCTACGGAGATTAAGGAAACCACAGTAAAAAGCTCCCTGATCGGCGAGATTCAATCAGCCAAACCCCAAGGCATCCGCATCGTCCCGCTTCTTGACTGATCGCAGGGGTCAAATTTTTCCGAAAAAAGCGTCAGGAAGAAAGATAGAAACCATCCGAAGTCCGCGTTAAGAACGTTTAACCCATTTCCCTGTGCTAGAACTCAAAGACGTTTGTTTCACGATCAAGAAGGACGGAGAAGATGTGAATCTTGTCGATCGCGTCTCGATCCAGGTGCCGAAAGGCCACTTCATGGCCATCGTCGGCCCATCCGGTTGCGGAAAAACGACGCTTCTGAAAACCATCGCCGGCCTCAATCCGGAATCCGAAGGCGCGCTTTTCTGGGAAGGCCGCAACCTTTCCGAGGAGGGAGACTTTTCGCCCTCTGAAATCGGATACGTTCCGCAGTTCTCCATCGCCTACGATCCGCTCACCGTTGACGAATCCGTCGAGGCCGCCACACGCCTCCGCGTGAGAAC
>JAYTOE010000297.1:0-10386 GCA_043747935.1 Akkermansiaceae bacterium | reverse complement strand
GAAGTGTGGTAGATATGAGGTGGTTAGTGCGTTTGAACGGCGGAAGTCGGCGATCGTCTGCAGCGGGCCAGAGGGCAGTTCTAGATAGCTACCGGACTTGATGCCGGAAGTGGTTTTGTTTCCGCTGAGCGACGGGACGCGGTTGCTGGCATCCACATCCATGTAGTCCTGGAAATCACCTTTGCTCAGGAATGGCTGGAAATTGAGTTCGTAGGGCTGCACCGCCGGCTTTTCGGTGGCCAGGTTCGTCGCAAAATTCGAGCGGGACGGGTTATGGAAAAGGAAAGGCTTTCCGGCCAAGCGCCCGTCCTTGAGCAAATTGACCTGCGGACTGTCGATCCCGCTCCTAGTGCGCTTGCCGGTTTCATACACACCGCCGTTGGTAGAGCGGGAATAGGCCGAGAAAATAGCGAAGGGATGCACGTAAGCGCCTTGGCTGGCATAGTTCACCCCTGGGGGAGCGGCAACCTGACTGCCGGATAAGGAACCGGTGGGCGGGTAGCGGTATGTCCGGCCATTGAAAATGTTGTCCAGATTTCCGTTCGCTTTGGTAACCGCGACGGTCGGTGCGCTGGCCAGATAGTCCACATAATTACCTTCCCCATAATCAAACTGGAGTTTCGCAAAATCCGCTAGTGGTACGGATTCCGAAGTTTCCATCCTGGCCGTCACAGCAAAGGAGGCATGTGTAGCTCTCACGCTAAGATCATTGTCATTGCGATACCAATCCGGCCTCTGCACCTTGTATTCCAGATAGAACTGATCGGTCGCTGTGGCTGACGAAATTTTCGGCGATGCTGCCGCGTCGCGCAGAAACATGAATCCATGCCCATGCCACGCGCCCGGATAATAATAAGGTTTATCTGGGATCAGGGTATGCGCCGGATTGAATTTCCCAGAGCGGAAATTGGATATGGCGATGGAATTCGTTTCGAATCCGACACCTGGGATGAAGGCAGGCTTTGCCTTGATATTGCTGATCAAATCGTTTTCCCAATCAAAGCCAACTGCATTGCTGCCACTCTTCGTGTCCTGATCGTAGGAAGAATTGGGCGGCAGGATGGGGCCGCATACCATGGTTTGTCCGGGCTTCAGTATGATCGGGCCACTGATCGCATTATTTGCTGGCAGGGGATTCTCATTCGCCCAGTTCGCTATCGTCATGAGAAAGGAACGGTCGTTCCTGAAACCCGAATGATTGTACAACATCGTGTTGATTGCCTCGAATTTCCCCTGATACACGCATTGGGAAACGAATGTGGAGGAGCCTCCGGCCTGGAACATGATATTGAAGGCGACCGGAATGTTCCTGAAGGTCACCTCCATTTTATGGAAAGAGATGTTCACGTTGTAGGGATTGTGGAGGGTGACCACCGGTGTGAGGATCAAATTGAGGTGATAATCGAACACGCGGGTCAGGTCGGTGTTTCCGCTGATCCAACCTGCCTGATTCACCATGGGTCTTGCCACGATGCTGTAGATCGTATCGACCTTGGCGATGACGGGTGCCGGATTGAACCCGTCCGGCACCGGGGCAAAACCGATGGAGCCGGACTTGAGCGCGTAGATAGGGCTGGTGTCCGGATTGGTGAGGTTCCGGAATGAGTTGTAGTAACCGGCGAGCGCGCTCCAGTTGGGATCGGAAACGCCGGTGATTCCATGCGTGGACTCATACAGTTTCCGGTTGGTGAATTCGGAGGGCAGCGAGTTGGAGCTTGCCGATCCCATTTCGAACATGGAGGACAGATCCTGCTTGAGCCCGCCGCCACGTACGTCGGCTAGGACTCCGAGGGAATAGGCTGTGATGTCGTTGCGAAGCAGCTTGATCTTCCCTTTCGCCTGATCTAGCAGCTCCGCTTGGCCTAGTCCGATGATTTTCCCCGAAGCGATCTTGGCCTTGGCAAAGTCGGCGGGCAGGAAGTCGGTGGGCAGAAAATCTAACAGGCTGCCATCGGGCACTTTCATGACCGATAGATCCGGGCGGTGCCCCGCAAGCAAGGCACGTTTCTGCGCAATCGTCGTGTTCTGGCCGGGATCGCGGTAGAGGTTGATGCGAGCCTTCACGGATTCATCGGAAACATGCCATGCATAGGAACCCTGGACTTTGCCGCCTTTTGAAAGCGGCACGAGTCCGGCGGTCACTTTGGCGGCGGCAGTGGCGCTGGCACCGAGTGAACCGGCACCCACCAGCTCGACGGTCTTTCCCGTCCATGCGGTGGTGACGAAATCCCGGGTTTGGGGAGACGACATATCGGCGCTGGAAACCAGCCAGCGCCGGAAGCGCTTCGCTTTCTCGGCGGTGTAATTCGGCGCGGCGTTCGGGTTGAAGTCCCACCAAGATTCCCACACCCCGGTGGTATTGGGTTTCGCAACGGGAACCGATGATGTCGCGAGGATTTCCGATGTGGCGGTGACCGCACGGTCAGGCCCCGCGTGTTTTTGCAACTCACCGATTGCCAACATCAGCGCCATCCTCGCGTTCGCTTCCGCCTCGGCCTGCGCCATTCCCCGTGAGCTGCTTCGGATCGACACTGCGGAAAGACTCAGCAATCCCACTGCGATGATCGTGAGAAGGATCATGAGCGCAAGCGTCACAACCAACGCGAAGCCATCGCCCGACTTAGGGAAAGCGGCATTGTGACGTTGCGGTCGGGCTTTCACTTGTTGGGGTTGTTTGAAACGAATGCCGTGGGCAAGCTGTTGATAACGAACCATATTATTTCAAGGTCTTGGTCAGTTCCGGAGTCTCGGAGGAAGCCTCGATCTCCGCTATGGCCTTGCGGACATCGGCTGCTTTCTGGACGCTCATATGCAGCGGAAAACCCTGTTCTCCCTTATCGAAAATTTCCGCAGCTTGCTTTAGCTCGGGGATGGCAGATTTCGCGTGGGTTCCATAGGAAACGAGGACTTTGAGGATCTCGGGAGTGCGGATCTGGCTGCCCCAGCTATTCTGATCGAGCAGGTAAGACGTGCAGGCGGGGATGCCATCGGCCACATGATGCGCGGCGAGAATCTCAAGTCCGGCGAGGCGGATGCCATCGGCGAACATCTCACCGCTCGGGGCGGGTTTGGCGGTGGCATCGAGGATGGCCGGGAGCAGGGGCTCGATTTCCTCGAAGCTGAGCAACTTGTAAACGCTGGCGATGCTGGAGCGGGCGCGCCCGTCCTCGTTGCGAAGACCGGCGGCGACCGCCTTGTTGAGCAGGGCGCGATCCACGCCTTCCAGCGAATTTTTGAGCATGGTTTCGAAAATGGAGAAACACAGGTATCTTTGCTCCATGCCGCGCGGATCGGACTTGCGCGGCTCTTGGGCGAGGCGCTCTAACAGGATCGGCAAGGCGGGCAACGCGGGAGTGCCGATGTGGGAAAGGGCTTCGGCGGCTTTGACGCGCATCCAGAGATCCTCGTGGTTCAGCAGGGCGGTGAGCTTCGGCACGGCGGGCGCGGCGGCTGCTTTAAGGAAAATCAGGACTTCGCAGGCACCGTAGCGGGCATGGAGGTTCGGAGAATCGAGCATAGCCACCACTGCGGCGGTCGGTTTCTCCCCTTGGCGGCGTGAGATGGCGATGGAGGCGCGCTCGCGCACCGTGGGCGACCAACTACCGAGTTTTTCCAGCAGGGTGTCGGGATCGAGTTTGTCGTAAGCGCTGTGGCGATCGTTGTTCGACCAGCCACGACCATCGGCGACCAGTGCGTCGGCGGTGGCCGCGTCGATCTGTGGCGCGATGTTCGACCGCTTTCCTGTGAGCAGCAGTTTTTTCAGCGGCATGGCGTAAGCAAGCAGGTAGCCGCCCGTGGCATCCCAGTTTTTGTAGCTATCGCCGTTCGGTTCGGGTGCGCCGGGATGGATAAAACGGAAATCCCAGCTGCGTGTCAGATCGAACGACCGCGCTCCGAATTCCTTCATCCAGGCTCCGGTGGCCTCCGGCCCCGATAGGGCGACCCCGGGGACAGCCCAGAGCAGGTTGGTGAAATTTCCGCAGTGCCCGCAATCACGCTCAGCGCCATGGGCGGCCACACTCATTCGGGAGAAATATTCAGAGCCGTCCTTTTCGCCGAGCATGTTGAACATGACGCCCGTCATGCCGTTCTTGCCGTTGTCATCGTGGTTCTGTGTCCACGGATGATGGTCGCCGTAAGGCACGGAACCTTTGCCGATGTAAAAGCGCAGCAGCTTGGAGCTTCGCTCGATGGCGAGATCGACGGCGGGATCCTTGAGTCCGGCCTCGCGCGCCGTGATGAGGGCTATGGTGAGCGGGACGCCGGTGACGTTCATCATGCCGTATCCGGTCAGGTTTCCGCTCGGCAAAGCATAGTTATGCCCCCACGAACCGACCGCGCTCTGGCCTTTGGCTGTCTTGAGCGCCAGACGATGCATTCCGGCCGTGTAGGTATCATCACCCGTGGCGATCTTGTATTCCGCGAGCAGGATGATGGGAAAGGAGTTCCACCAGGAGCTGTCATCGGAAAACTGGTTCGCCCATTCGGCTTCGCGGCGGATCAAGGGCAGGTATTCCTCCTTGCCGCTGGCGAGAAGGGCGAGCGCGTTGAGCGAACGGGTGATGGGGTTCTGCGCTTTCGCGTAATCATCCAGCTCCATGCGCTTCGCGAGCGCCTTGCAGCCTTCCTCCAGAATACGGGCGGATTTCGGGCAATCGTATGGCGCGGTCTTACCATACGCTCCCAGCGCCGGAATTTCCAGCGACACCTCCTCCACATTACCACCGCGCCAGCGTGTGAGGGCGAGCTGGCCGGAGATTTCCGCCGCCGTGATCGCCTTGCCGAACTCGACGCGCGGGTCATGGGAAAAGCGCTGACCGGCGACACCGAGGATCACATCCCCGACCATGAGCTTGCCATCGGCGGGTGATTTCGGGGTCACTTGCGTGATGGAAATCTGGCGTGCCTGGGATGTCTCAAGATTGTTGATATACATCCAGCCCCGGAGGCCGGTGGCGCCGAGATTCCAGTCGTGCTTGGCCTGCTCGGGAATCGTTCCGCCCTTGGTGAAATCGGGCATGTAGACCGCCGCCCCCCCACCCGCTGCCATGAGCGGGAATGCGGTCGCAATCAGGGATAGGATGGCGGTGGTGATGGATCTGTATTTCATGATGGCATGATTCATTGGGTGGTTAAAATTCCGAGGCTTTCGCGGGCACCGATTTCCTTGCCGTCGGCGAGAATACGCAGGCCTTTGCCCTTGCCGTAGCGATTTCCGGTCTTGTCGTAGAAAATGGTGAGCGTGCGGCCATGGTAGGGCACTCCATCAAGGCAGAAATAATCCCATGTATCATCCGGTAGCAGCGGATTCACAACCATGCTGTCATCCACTTGGGGACGCAGTCCCACCAGGCCAGTGATGATGAGGTCGCAGTAGGTCGAGTGGTTGTAGTCCTTGCCACGCTCGATACCGCCCTTGCCTGCATCCCATGTGCCGTCTTTCCAGGATTTGAGGCGGGTGTGGGAGATCCAATCGCCTGTGGCTGGATTAAGGTTTTCATCGATCCACGGGACGATGGTGCCGTCATCCCGCTTCAGGCGGTGGGACTTAGTGTAAGTTTTCAGCGTCTCGAAATAGTCGCGGCGCGTGACGCTTTCCTGCGGGTAATCATGAAGGACATTCGCCAAAGCGGTGAGGGTCATGGCGGTGGCGAAGGGCCAGCTCGGCCCGTTCCATTGGCACTCATGGCCTTCGTAGGAAACGGTGAAGCCGGGATGGCGTCGCTCGGCGGTGGTCGGGCCGTAGGGCGCGAGAAACCCTTGCGGATCCATCAGTTGTTTCCATGCGCCCTCGTAACCCTTTCCGTGGGGAGGGATTCCGAAATACCATGGGGTGAAACCGTGGAGTTCGCGGACATCGACGAGCTTTTCATCCTCTCCGCGCGGGAGGACTTTGAAAAATTTCGCTTCATCGTCCCATAGTTTTCCGAGGATGAACTGGCGGAGTTGCGCGGCCTTTTTCTGATAGATATCAGAGATCTCCGGCTTGCCCGCTTTCGCCGCGATGACGGCGATGGCCGATGCGTCGCCGAACATGTAGGAGTTGATGGTCGGCCGCTTGCCTTGTCCGCCATGATCGCGTCCGCCGACCGAGACCTCCATGCCATCACGGTCGTCGATCTGCCAGAAGAGCCCGTCGGGTTCGAGGCGCGACTTCTCCCATTCCTCGTAATTTGTGATCAGGTCGGGCAGCAGGTCGATGGCTTGGTCGAAGTTTCCGAGGGTGATGGCGCGCTGGAGCACGGCATCCGCCGCCCAGAAGCTGTAGCTGCGGGGAGAGCCTCCTTTGCGGAACCAGAAGACGGCGTAGTCATCCAGGTATCGCGGATCGCGGATCCAGCGTCCTTCGCGGAAATGATGAGCGGCGGGACAGGAAATGGTGTTGTGTTTCCCGCTCCACGAAACCTGCGGAAGGAACTCCGTTATCACAAAACCATCGGCGGTTTCCTTGAGGTGCTTGCGGAACGTCCACCAGCGGAAGTAATAGATTTCCTCGATCTCCTTGTCCGGGCATTCGAAGAAAGGAACATTCGCCGCCATCCAGTCCGCCGCCGCCTCATTGGAAATGGCTTGGCCGAAATGCGTGTGGTCGTGGCGGTTGAATTTTTCCACGTCACGGCGCATGGCCTCCGCGCTGAGGATGGCGGGTGTGTCCGCCAAAAGCGGCGCGGACAACGCCAACGATAGCCACACGGTAGGGAATGTAAGTTGTGGATTCATCCAAAATGCAGAAGTTGGAACCACGAAAGTCACAAAATACACGAAACGAAAAAGAGAACCACGAATGAACGCAGATGCACACGGATAAGATAGGGTTTCACATTCAGTTTGGGTAAATTGTAAAGAATGGTGGAAGTATCAATCCGAAGTGGATGCAAATTATTCCTATCATTTCATCCGTGTTTATCCGTGTTCATCCGTGGTTCGAATTCTCCACCTTTCCAGAGAAAGTCCCCTGCTGCTCAATGCTATTTCCTTTCGTGTGTTTCGTGCTTTTTCGTGGTCTAAAGTTGGATATCGCGTTGATGGGATCGCCTCTCAGGGCTTCTTCAGCATCCCGAGGTTCGCCTCGGCGAAATGCTTGCCCATCAGCGCAAAGGTTTTGGCGCAGCCGAGATAGTGGTAACCGGCGTTCGAAGCGCCGCGTTTCCACAAGGCTTGATCGGCAGGCGAAATGAGATCGGCCTCGAATTTCTTCAGGTGTTCCTTCTTCTGCTCGTTGGTCATTTTCCCCTCCGCGTTGGCATGGTCTTTGTGCTTTGAATCGAGGTAATAGCTCATCTGGCTGATCTGCGCGCGCTTCGCATCAATGTCACCCAGCTCGTCCGCCCAGAACGGCGCGGTCTCCACGGCCACGACGTTGCCCTTGAACTCCGGCATATCGGTGGGAGCCGCCATCGCCTGACGGAAAGTCACCATGCTGTGGGACTGATCCTTGAGCCCGCCCACACCCATCACGCCGATCACGAACGGCATTTTCGGCGCATTGAAATCCTTGCGCACATCGCGGATGAAGGTGGCGAGCAGTTCCGAATACATGGCATATTGGTCTGGTTGGTTGTGCTTCGGATAGACCTGGCCATCGACCATGTCGTTGAAGCCCTGGAGCCACGCGAACCCGGCGATCTCATATCCCTGCGCGGCATCATAATCCGGCACGACCTGTTGCGGATCGGCCAGGATCTTTTTCACATGCTCTGTCATCAGGCGGTAATAGACCCCGGTGGCCGCCACCTTCTCGGCATTCCATTTAGGCCTTTCCTCGGCCTTGGGAATTCCATGGGCTCCCTCGGGATTCTTGTCCCACTCTTCCTGGGTTTCCTTGGGCATCACGTAAGGCCCGGCGCTGGGCGGGCGGAAATCGGTGTGCAGGCTCTTGCCGCCCCACGCCGCCTTGATGATGAGCACCGGCTCATCGAACGCCGCATCCATCACAAGGCCGAAGGTGAACTCCGGGCCGATCTTGTCGCTGGGCTTGGTGGGATCCGCCCCCCACATCGAGCCGTAGCCTGCGGTGAGTTTGCCGTTAAGCGTGAAATTGTTCTCCCCCGCGCCCGTGAGATAGGAAATCCAAGCCCCCTCGCAAGTGGAGGGTTTCCCATCCGCTCCGCACATCATCTTAAGCAACGGCGCGGTGGCCGGATCATCGCCGATGTAGTCGAAGGTGCTGATGTTCGCCGGCCCTTCCATATTCGACTGCCCGGCGAGGATGAAGACCTTGAGCGGCTTCGCTTCCGCGCCGATAAAGGACAGAAGCAAGGTGGTCAGGATGGCGGCGATGTTACGGTGGGATGTCTTGGTGTTCACGTTGGTTTCTGGTAAGAAAATAAAAAGCGGCGACCTGCATGTTCAGGCCGCCGCTTGGAATGTGAAAGCATCATGTGATGCCGACCACTTACCGGCGGCGGCGGAGCAGTGCGAGCAGGCCGAGGCCGCCGAGGAGCGCGGTCGAAGGTTCGGGAACCGTCGTTTGCAGGGAGTATCCCGAAATCCAATTATTTAGATCGCCCGTCGTAATGCCATCATCACGATCCATGAAGATGTTGAGAGTGTCATCGCCAGCCGTGAATTGGTAAGAAATCAAAACCCCCAATGCTGCGTCCGCCACATTGTTGAGGGTGTCGCCTTCAATTGTGACGCTTAAGGTTTGTCCGGTCACGCCTTCCCAATATGCTTGGTACAGGTATTCCCGGCCAACTGTCAGCCCGGAAATAGACATGGTAATCCCGTTAGCGCCTGCTATGCCGCTGAAGAGGGTTTCCAAAACCCCTCCATGAACAGTTCCACCGTCTCGGAAATCTCCCTCAAATACAAAGGACTGGGTTAGATTCACACCAGCCGCACTTCCCGCACCGTGTAAGATCCCGTTGACGGTAACCGCTACTTCTCCGAAATTGGCTGCCGAGATCAGTGAGCCGCCTGTGCCAGTTGTGTTGATGATGCTGGTTGGTGAGGTAACGGTGCTGGCCACGATCGTGGCTGCGGATGCGGAACCCATAAGCACAGCGGTCGCAAGTCCGACCGCATGAATCAATAGTGATGTTTTTTTCAATTTCATAAGTGTTGTTTTTTGTTTCGTGACGGTGGCTTGGAACTTCAGTGTGCCAAACTCAAACACACACTGGTAGCCAACTGCGGATATCCTCAAGAGAATTTAATTCGACATCTAGACCCCAACGGGGTCATTTATTCGGCATGATCAAAGGCTTCAACACCGTAACCGAGCAAGTAACGCAAGCTCTGAGGGACGGGCTGCGCCAAGGGCGCTGGCAAGGCACCATTCCCGGGCGCAACCGCCTGGCTGCGGAGCTCGGGGTCAACCACAAGACCGTGAAAGCGGCGTTGGGAAACCTTGAGCGAGAGGGCTTGCTCGAGGCGCGCGGCCCGGGCCGGGAGCGCGGCATCCTCCGCGATGTCCATTCCCTCCCGATGATACAGCGTGTCATGATCCTGGATTACGAGAAGCGCGACGAGCGCCCCAATTACCTGGAGGAGATAATGCACCGCCTTTTAGCAGCGGGACATTGGGCGGGTTTCGCTACAAAGACCCTGGGCGAGCTGGGGATGGATGTGAACCGGGTCGCCCGCTTCGTCGAGAAAGCGGAAGCCGACGCCTGGGTGGTGGTGTCCGGGCAAAGGGACATCCTACAGTGGTTCGCCTCCCAGCCGCTGCCTGCGTTCGCCCTATTCGGACGCGCATCAAAAATCCCCATCGCCAGTGCCGCGCCCAACAAGACAAGCGCGCTGCTGGAGCTAGTTGACCGGCTGGTCGGGCTGGGTCACCGGCGCATCGTGATGCTGGGGCGGGAAGACCGGAGAAAGCCGACCCTCGGCGCCGTCGAACAGGAATATCTAACGCGCCTCGAATCCCATGGCATCCGCACCGGCGCATACAACCTGCCGGACTGGGGGACGACCCGGACGCGCTGGGGCGTGGCCTCGAATCGCTGTTCCGCCCCTCGCCGCCGACCGCCCTGATCATGGACGACACCCAGATTTTCCCCGCCGTAGTCCATCATCTCGCCCGAATGGGGCTCTCCGCCCCGCAACATGTCTCGCTGGCCTGCACGGACTCCTCCCCGAGCTTCGAATGGTATCGCCCCGCCGTCACCCACATCGCCTGGAAGCATAGTGCGGTGATCAACCGCGTGGTCAGCTGGGCGAACCAGGTCAGCAAAGGCAAGAACAACCGGCGTCTCACCCAGATCCGCGCGGAACTGGTTCCCGGCGGCACGATCGGGCCGGTGCGGAGGGATACATAAAAGGCTCACCCCAGCATCCCCCGCTCCGCCACATGCTTCAGCCACGGGATGAAATCCAGCTCTGGCGCGACCTCCTTCGCGTGCCGCGCGAGATCATAAACGGAGCGGCTGCCGTCCATCGCGA
>JAYTOE010000296.1:0-39597 GCA_043747935.1 Akkermansiaceae bacterium | reverse complement strand
GAGCGCCGTCGCCGTGCCCGCGCCGTATGCGCCGCCGAAGCGTCCGCTTGTCGTCCACGTCGCGCCTGCGACTGCGGTGGCGTGATTGTTGCCGGTCGGTGCGACATCCCAGATTTGCGTGCCTGCGCCTTCGTCGAATGTGTAGTGCAGCATCAAATCCGGGTCCGCGCTGAAGCCGCCGATGGGCCGCACGTCGAGCAACAGCGAGAGTGTCGCAAAGCCGCTCACATCCGCGACGCGGAACGTCAGCACGGCGCGTGCGGCCACGGTCGGCGTGCCGCTCAGCGTGCCGCCGGAGGAGAAGTTCATCCCGGCAGGAAGCACCCCGCTCGTGATGCTCCACGTCCGCGCCGATGTGCCGCCGGTCGCGGCGAGCGCGGTGGAATACACGCGGCCAACCGTCGTCACCGGCAGCGCGGTCGTCGCGATGTCGAGCGCTGGATTTATCGTCACCGTCGCGGCGCTGGAAGTGATGGAGCCTTGCGCGTTCGTGACCTCGACCGTGTAGCTGCCTGCGTCGCCCGGCTGCACCGTTGCGATGGAAAACTCCGCGCTGTTTGTGCCGACGAGCGTGACGCCGCGCCGCCATTGGAAAGTGAACGGCCCGCTGCCGCTCACGGCGACGGAGAGGTAAAGCGGATTGCCCACCGCGAGAAGTTGGCTCGCAGGCGGCACGACGACACTCGGCGCAGTTGGCGCGGGCGGTGTCGGCGGCGGAAAAGGAACGCCGTTCGCATCGCGTCCATCGAGCTGGCGGAGATACGCGAGCAAGTCGGCGCGGTCGCCGACGCTGAGGCTTTGCACGACGCGGTGTGGCTGCGCGGCGGCGAGCGTCGTGGCATTGGCGACGTGCAGGACGTTCACGAAAAGATCGCCGTTGCCGCGTGCGATTTCGATAGTGTTGGTTGCGCCGGGATTGAGCGTCACATCGCGCGTGAGCCAGCGCCAGCCGCTGATGTGAAAGTTGTTGTCCGGGAACTGCTGGAGCACGGTGAGGTTTGGAATTTGGTCCACGCCATTCACGCGGAGCAGCGCCGTGCCGCCGTTGTATTGCCGCAAGTAACGCAGAGCGATGCGGGCGGTGCCGCCAGCTCCGCCGTCCACATTTGAAAACCGAATCGCGGGCGGCGTCGCTGCGCCTGCTTCGTTGCCGATGAAAGCCGCGCTGCCAAACAGTCCACGAGTTGAGCCGCCGCCGCCTTGCAGCGGATTGTCGGAAATTGCGCCGACAGCGTTCGGGTTCACCGTCGTCACCGGCTGTGCGTTTGCGCCGTAAAACAGCGTGCCGCCAGCAAACGGGAAGACTTCCTCCAGCGTCGCGGCGAGGCCGTGGTGAAGGAAGACGCGCGATGCGTGCAGGCCGTCGAGCGTGGGCACATCAATGCCCGCCAGCGAGCCGCCGAGCCGCGCACCGCTGAGGCCGGAGTGCGTTCCGACGTTGAACAGCGGATGCGTGGCGACCGGGCCGAGCGTGCTGTTCGTGTGCGAGTTTCCGCTGTGGCAGCTCGCACAGTTGTTCGCCGCAAACACCGCCTGCCCGTTCAGCGCGGCGGTGGTGAATGTGCCGTTCGTATTCCGCGTCGGGCTGCGCGGCGTGTGCTCGGGCGCGAGCGAACTCACGTAGGCGGCGAGTGCATCGAGGTCGGCGCTGAGGCCGGTTTTTCCCGTCGCGGGCGTCGGGTGCAGCGAGGCGAATTGCTGTGGGTTCAGCGGGAGAAAACCTGTGCCGCCGAACGCACCGCGAATGTCGTGCTCGAAGTCCTGAATCTCGTCGAAGTTGCCGGTCCAATGCACGTTCCCGTGGCCCGTGCCGCTGCGTCCGCGCAGGTCGGTGGTGCGGCGCAGACCCTCGCCGCGCCCGGTAAAATCCCACACGCGCCCGTCGTGCCCGCCGTCGAGATGGCAGCTCGCGCAGGAGATGTAACTGTCGGCGCTCATGCGTGCGTCGGCGGCGTTGTAAAAGATGCGTTTGCCGAGCAGCACGTCCGCGCTGAGCAGCTCGGTGGCGACGCTCGCAGTGGTCGCGATGACTGGCAGCGATGTGCGATTTCCCACCAGCAGCGGCGCGGCATTTCGCACCGTCACGCTGCGGCCCATGAAGTCCTGCGTGAACAGCCGCCCGCTCGCCGCGTCCACCAGCAATCCTTGCGGCGCGAGGCCGGTGTCGAGGTCGAGCGTGATGACTGCGGGCGATGTCTCGGTGCTGCCCGCGATGATTTGCGCGAAGAGCGGTGCGAGGTTCAGCGCGTCAATTCCGACGACGCGATTGTTGCCTTGGTGCGCGACGAGCAGCGTGTCGCCGAGCGGCGTGAACGCGACGGCGCTCGGGCTGTCGCTGTTGTCGAAATCGCGGCGCGTGTGCGGGACTTCGGCGTTCGTCGTGGCGAGGTCGAGGAAGCTGACGACCGCACGCACGGTCGTTTCGTGCGTGAGATTTCCGACGCCGAACAGCGTGCCGCGATTCGTGTTGTCCTGCTTCGACACGACGGCGGCGCGTGTGCCATCGGGCGAAATAGCGATGCCGGTGAGGTAGTTCGGAATGCCCGCCGCGCGGTCGCCGCTGTCGAGCGTGCTGGCTCCGGCGAGGGTGATCGTCCGGACAAAACCAAGCGTGGCATTTAGCTCCGCGACTTCCGCGTGCAGGTCGGGCGAAAGGAAGCGCGTCACGAGCACACGAGCGCCGTTTCCGCTGATGGCAATCGCACGCGGCGTGGCGAAGGTCGTCGCCGAGAGTGGGGCGGCGGCAGGGTTCGCGGCGGTGTAGCGGTGGATGCGCGAGGAGCCGTGCAGCGTGACGTAGAGCAGCGAGCCATCCGGCGAAGGCGCGATGCCGAACGGCGCGGAGCCGTAGGGCAGAGCGATGGTGGAGAACGGCGTGCCATCGGCGTTGAGCACGCGGATTTCATCGCTGCGATGGCACGTCACCCAATAGCGTCCGTTCGCATCGCGGGCGATGTTGCGCGGGTTTGTGCCGACGGGGATTTCGAGTTCCTTCGCGCCCGTCGCGGCGTTGATGACGGTCACGGTATCGGCGTCAGGATTCACGCTCCACACACGCCGCACGCCTGCATCCGTGCCGATGGCCATCGTCGAGCTTTGCGTCGGCGCGGGGCCGGCTGGCGCGGTGATGACGAGCAGGCGCAGCGAGTCGTTTGTGACATTCCCCGCCGCGTCGCGGACCTGCACGAGCACACGAGGACGCCCCGTGCTGGCGTAGGTAAAAGCCGCGCTCGCGGTGTTGCTCCACGTCGTCCACGAGCCGTCAAAATTAAACCGATACTCCAGCGGTCCAGCGCCGGTGGCGACGATGCTCACGGTCGTCTGCTGGCCGGGCGCGGGCTGGTAGAGCGTCGCGGCGACGGACGTGATTGCTGGCGGCAGCGGCGCATTCACCGAGCCGCCCGTGGAGAAGCGATATGAGTAAGGCTCGATGTAGTTTCCCGCCGCGTCGCGGAAGCCGACTTGGGTGCCGGGGTTCGAGTGGAAATCGACTTGATACGTCGTATCGGCGGCGAGCGGCGCATCGGGAGTGAACGTCATATTTCCCGAGAAATCGTGAATCAAAAATCCCGGCACGAACGCACCGAGCACTTCGCCCGCGCCGACCGGACGCACGGCGAAATCCACGCCGTTGCGCGGCCCGCCGCTGCGAGTGTGCTCGTGGACGAGGAAACTCAGCGGCGCACTGCGCGGGTAATTTTCCCGGCCCACTTGCGGGATGTGAAAGCTCACGCGCGGCGGCGTGGTGTCGGGCGCTTGCTGATGCACCCAGACGCCCATGCCTTGGTTGAACGTCGGGATCGGGTAGCCGCCGGTGAGCCACAGATTTCCGAGCGGCAGCGAAATCTGCGAAGTGTTCACGCCGACGAGTGCGCCGCCGGGCAGCGCGGGCGCTCCGGCGGGACGCGGCGGATTCACTTCATTGAGCGTGAGCACGACGGGATTTGCGTCGCCCGCGAGGAAGCGCGTGATGTCCACCTTGCGATTGTGGATGAAGCCGAAGTTGTCCTGATAGACGGGATACGAGGCGTTGCTGAAGCCCGGCATGGTCATGCTCGCCGCGAGCGTGACTGCGCCGCTGCCCGCCGGATGCGTGGCTTGCGAAATGTCCGCGCCGATGAGGATGTCGCTCGTCGAGCCGATGACGTAGAGGCCGGTGCCGTCGGAAAAAAGATTCGGCCAATAGCCCTGAAATCCGCCTTGCAGCGAGCCGACGAACTGCGGCGTCACCGCGTCGTTCGCGGGATTGCCGTCCTCCATATTCTGATACGCGAGCCGATACACGACGACGCCGTCATTTCCCGCCTGCCCGCTGCGAGCCATGATGAGCAAGTCGCCGAAAAACATCGGGTGCCAGTCGCCGCCGCCGAACGCGCCGACGTGGTCGAACACGCCGAGTGTGCGGAAACCGACGTTCCCATTTTGACCAATGGCAGCCTTGGTAATGACGATGTCTTCGTCGCCCTGATTGTACCAAAGCAGCGTCGCGTTCCACGGCCCAGCCATGGAACTGCGGCTATAGTCGAGCGGAAGATTCACGAGTTCCGGGATGCCGTTTGTGCCGCCACGCTCGACCATGCCGCCGAAGCTCGCGACGCGGATCGGCTGGTTGAGCAAGAGATTTCCCGACTGCGCCGTGCCGTGGGCATCCCAGCCGAAATTGCCGAAATAATACGAGTTGTTCGGGTAATTGAGCAAAAAGTCCGATGGCATCCGCCGCACTGGCGTCGTCGGGTTGTTAATGTCATACACCCGCATTTGGAGATCCGAACCCGGACGAGAACCAGGCACCTCCGCTCCGACGATGATCCAGCCATTGAGATAATTGATGGAAGTCGTTCGCCCGATAGGCTCCGAGCCGTTGGTGATGGGATGGCTGAGCAGTGTGCCCGGTGCTTCGGTGCGCGGCAGGTTGAGAAAGCCTTGGGTGGTGACTTGGGCGGTCGCCAGGTTGGCTAACAGAATGAGGAAGGTAGCAATGGAGGTTTTCATGGCGGTGATCAATTACGGATGGCAGCGAGACGAAAAAATGTTGAGTTTGTCGTAGCGGGAGCTAGCACGCGGACTTCTCCGGCGGCGGGGTCTGGCAGCACATCGAAGCCGGACGTTAGAGAAGTCCAATTCCCTGTGCCCGGCGGACGCGAGGCAACGGGCAGCCATGAGCTGAGGGCGGTGGAATGCTGAATTTCCAAGCGCACACCGGGACTGGCCGGACAGGCGCAGCGGATTCCGAAGCGCCCGTCTTCCATCACAGCGGTGGGCAGCATGGCAGTGTCCATGCCGGTGATTGGATTGGTCTGAAATATATATTCCATCAACGTGACGAGTCCGTCGGCATCAAGATCGGCATTCACCGCGGCGTCCGGGGAATTCGCTGTGCCTCCGAACTGGTTGAAGCGCCATTGGTCGAAGGGATGATCGAGAATCGTTAGAGAGACTGTCTGCTGAGGATCGGATGCGGGAAAAGTCGCCGGGCCATTCAGAGCGGAAAGAGTCAGGGTGAAATTTTCACCGCCTTCCGCAATGCCATCATCGGCCAGCGGGATGAGAATGGTTTTGCTCGCCGGGTCATTCGCCGCCCAACTCAAGGTGCCGGACGCGGGAGTGAAATCTCCGCTGCCAGCAGTTCCAGCGGTCGTCTGATACGTCATGCTTAACGCGCGGTCGAGACTGGCTCCGCTACGGGTGACCGTGACTTCGATATTTCCTCCTTCCAATGCGGAATAAGATGTCTGAGCAGGCGCGACCAAGCCTAACGGCACATTCGCATTATCACCCACGAGCGGTGCCGCGGCAGGCGACGCGCTCAGCAAGACAGGCGGGTTGGCGCTCTGGTTTGTGTTCGGATTGTAACTCACTGCCATCCCTTGCAGCACTGCCTCGGTGAGCGCGGCAGGTGGGCGTTGGATTCGCATGTAGTCCACATCGAGGATAAGGTCGGGCTGACCGGGGATGTTGATGTAGTTTGCTTGGAACTGCGTCGTCGGCCCGCCCGCCTCGTAGGCAACGACGCTGTTGAAATCCGTATAGGCGGTCATGCCTACTTGCAGTGTCGGCCCAAACTGCGGGAACGCATGATCGGCATTGGGGTAGCGATTTTCCACGATCCACGGTCCCGCGGCGCTGTGCTTGCGCAGGCAGACGACGGTGTTGTTGACGCGTATAATTTGCAGCCATGCCTCGTTCGAGCCGCCGATGCCGTTGGATGAATAATACAGTTCCGATCGGCTGCGGCGCGTATCCTTGATCTCAAACTGCCGCGTGCCGGAATTTCCCGCCGTGCCGAGCGAAAGGAAGATATAGTTCTCGCCCTTGCCGACAAGCTCTGACGTGTTCGCCCAGTTTTCATCACCGGGAGTCCAGTCACTACCGAAATCCTGCGGCGGCCAAACCGCGTTGGTCGTGTAGGGCACCGGAGCGGCATGTGTGATATCGCGCGGCTCGCGAATGAGGATGCCGCCGAGCGAATAGAGTCGGATGGAGGGGAACGCCGCACCGTTGGGATTCCGCCTGCTATACACAAACAAATGCGCCGTGACGATGAAGTCGCCTGTGACGTTCTTCGAAAAATGCGTGCCGCGCAGGTGCTCATACCAGCCGGTGGTGCTCGGCACGATGCGGAAATGCCCCGGCGTGCTCGTATTTATGTCAGCAGACTCGACATGATTCGCGCCCCAGCCCTCCAGCGCGCCATGTTCCTGGTAGCGGCTGAAAGTGGCCGCATTGCCAAACTCATCTCCGAGCGGCTGGATGTCATCGGCAAGCATCCGTGTCGTTGCGAGGGCGGAAATGGTAATGATGGTTGTGAATTTCACGGGTTTGGTTTTTTTGAACTTTGGTCGAGCACGATGCGGAAGCCGATTCCGGTGCCGCGCAAATTGCGTTCATACTCGCGGGTGCGGGTGCCGGCTTGCGGTGGGATTTCCAACCAACTAGTCCCGCTGAGGAGCCGTGTGCCCATCTCGCGTCCGTTGCTAGATGTCCACTCGGCCACACTTTCTGTTAGATCGGCAATCTCGGCGGGAACCTCGTTCCGTGCAGCAAGAGGGGTGGCGGTGCGCTTGATTGGAACGCCTCCTCCCGAGATATCGGTCATTGGCTGACCCAACGCTGCGTACCACTCGGTGACAGACGGCAGACGGTAGCGTTCATCTGCGGAAATCCGGCCGAGCTTGCGTTCGCGGGTAGTGAGCCATTCGCAGAAAGCTTCCGCGTCGTCCGCACTGACGCAGGTTACAGGATGATTTTCACTCTGCAGCTCCATGCCCGGCGGGTTTTTCCAAGTGCCTTCGGTGGATTTCCAATTGCCGTTAGAGGGATAATGAATCGTCCCGGCGGATTGGTGACCGGTCTCTGCGACAAAGAGTTCGAACTCGCCGCGCCGGATTTCCAGTGTGCTGAATAAAATATTGGGAGTGCCTGCCTCGACAAATTTCATGGAGAGGCTGTTAGGTGAAGCCACGACTGTGGAAGCAGGGTGAAAGCGTTGCCAGCCCCAAACGGTTCCTGCCACGGCGAGGATGGCTGCGAAAACGGTGGCGGCTTTTCCCCAATGCGGGAAACCGGAACGCGGCGATGCCTTGCGGACGTCGTTTCGCACCTCGGACGCATGCTGATAGCGCTTCTCCGGTTCCTGCTGCATGGCTCGGTTGACCACGCGATCCATTCTTGCATCCACTTCGGAGCGGCGGCTTGGCGGCTCGAACGCACCGTAGGGAAGGGTGCCGGTCAGCATTTCATAAAGCATCACGCCGAGGCTGTAAATGTCCGCCCGGTGATCGACCGGGCCATCGCCGCGCCGTTGCTCGGGCGCGATGTATTCCGGCGTGCCCACCACGCCGCCGGTCATCGTCGGCGAGGGTTCGGATGATGGATCGCTTAGCAGGATCGCCAGCCCGAAGTCCGAGACTTTGACGCGACCCTGGTCATCGACCAGGATGTTCGCCGGCTTGATGTCGCGATGGACGATTCCCTGCGAGTGGGCGAATTCGAGCGCATCGCAAACCTGCCGCACCACGTCGAGGGCTTTGGTAAGCGGGAGATTTCCATCGCGGATGAGGCGGTGGAGATCGGCTCCCTCGACCTGTTCCATGACAAAGAAGAACGAGCCTTCAGGAGTCTCGCCGAAGTCGTGGATGGCGACGATGTTCGGGTGGTTGAGTTTCGCCAAAGCGCGCGCCTCACGGCGGAATCTTTCCGCAGCTGCGGGATTGCGGCTGAGTTCAGCGGGAAGGAGTTTTAGCGCGACATTCCGGTCGAGCGAAGTCTGCCGCGCCGCATAGACCGCGCCCATTCCACCGCGACCCAATAGCCGGACATCGGTGTAGCCGGGAAACCAAGCCGTCACTTCCGCGTCATCTGGCGGAGTCCATACGACCGGCCCCTCAGCCGGCCACGAGGCGGACGCCTCACCCAGCACTCCGCGCAACAACCCGGCCGGATCGAGGCCGCCGAGATCGGAAGGTCGCGTGGGGTTTGTTGGGTTCATGGCGGTCGAAAAATGAGGTGTTCATTCATTTCTAAGGAATCCCTCGCAGCGCATTACGAAGATTCGCAAATTTTTTCAATTTCATCAAGCCAGTGCTGCGAGCAGTGCCTGCATTTCCTTTGGTTTTCGAAGTGCTTACTCCGATAAGGACGTTTCTTGAAGTCTTTCGAGTTTTGACCACCTGGACTGCCACCGAAGTTTTTCAAAATAGGCGTTTCCGAAAAATATCTCGCAGACCGCTAGTCATTTTTACATCAGTCTCCCTCGTAGCTTTCTCACGGCAAAGTCGATTTCCTCCGGAGAAATGCAGAACGGCGGGGTGAATGCCACGACATCGCCGTGCGGGCCGTCGGGGAGGGCGATGATGCCGTCCTGGAGCAAGCCTTTTACGGCCTGGAGTGCGCGGATGCCGCTGTCGGTTTCCACTCCCATCATCAGGCCTTCACCACGGATGTTTTTTACCGAGGAAAGGTCGGATAGCGTCCGGAGCGCAGCGGCGAGATGTTCTGATGCGGCGGCGACCATCACTTCCGTCTCTGGCTCGCGGTAACGCCGTATGGCCTCGATGGCCATCGCGCAGCCCATTGGATTTCCGAGGAAGGTACTGGTGTGCAGTGCTTCTCCGTGGCTCGCGGGCCAGGTGTCCATGATCTCCGCCTTGCCGATGCAGACGGAGATGGGGAACCCGCCGGCCAGTGCTTTTCCGAGACAAATGAGATCCGGGAACACGTTCTCCCGCTCGCACGCGAACATTTTCCCCGTCCGCCAGAAGCCGGTGTAGATCTCATCGAAAACGAGCACCGCGCCGACCGTATCGCACCATTTCCGGAGTTCTGTTAGAAATCCCTCCGGCGGCACCACGATCCCGCCGCGCCCTTGGATTGGCTCCAACAAAACCGCGCCGATCTCAAGTCCATCGATTTTCCAAAGCTCTTCCCTGAATATTTCCAGTTCCTCCTCCGTCCGGGGAAACGCCAGCCGCCGGGTCACCTTCGCGAGCTGCCCTTGGAAAGGCTCGCTGAACCAGCCGATCCCTTGACCGAGCAACGCCCCGTAGCCGAGGCCATGATAGCCGCCCTCGAAGGAAAGGATCCCGCTGCGCCCCGTGGCCAGCACCGCTGTTTTCATCGCCGCCTCCACCGCCTCGAAGCCGGAATTCCCGAACAGGCACTTGCCCTTCTTTCCCACCCATTTCTCGAAGGTGATTTCCGAAAGCGCCTCGCTAAGCTCCACCTTCACCCGCGCCGGATGGACATCGCCCATCGCGTGCATCAGGGAAACGCTCTGATTCCGCAAGACCTCGCCGGTGAAGCCGTAGCCAATCCCCGCCACGCCGAAGCCGCTGGTCATGTCGAGGAAACGGTTGCCGTCCGCATCCCACACGTTCGCGCCCTCCGCCCGCTCCCAGAAGATCGGCCAGTCATCTGCGAGAAACGTAGTGTTCCGGCATTCGGCCTCCGCCAAACGCTTCGCGAGTGCCAAGGACATCGGCCCGGGGATGTTGGTGAGGATTTCGGGAAGCATCTGCGCAAATGCTCATGTGGTTCGCCCCTGCATTCAATACCCGAGATCGTCCTGTATTGCTGCGGTTTTAGGCAGCATCACCCGAGAACCGGCCCGCCATGTATTGCTGCCACAGATGGCGGAAAACATGATCCGCGAGGCTTTTCTTCTCCTCTTCGGAAAAGGGCGGTGAAGGCAAGAGGCTGAAAACGCTGTCCATCAGCTTCGCAAAGGTTTCCTCCATCGTCACCCGGTCTTTCTCGTGGTTGTACTCCGCCACGATTTCCGTATATTTCCTGAAAAAATCCATCCGCTCCGGATTCCGCTCCATCATTTTCCTCAGCTTGTCTTCCACGATTTTGCGGATGTCCTCGATGGCCGTCGCCTTCCTCGGTACTTTCGCGAACTCGTCCCGCAGTTTTTCCAGATCGATCATGGAAAGGTCATACCGCTTCGCTTCCGACTGGTCTTCGCCGAGTCCGTCCGTCGCGATGGCCGCGTTGACGATGCGGTGCAGGGCTTTCACCACCTCAGTGACATCCGCCAGGTCGCGGCGCTCGGTCAGTTTCTTGTAGATCGCCTCGATGTTGTCGTGGCGTTCGGAAAACTGGAAAACGGACGGTTCCATGACCAGCGCCTTGAAGCGGGAAAACACCTGCCGCGCCATGATCTCGAAGCGGCGCTTCGCCTCGTCACTGGTGTAGATCGCCTCCACCGCGTCCCTTAGCGCCTTGATCTTTGGGAATCCTTTCGCACCCGCCAGCCGCGCGCAATCGAAGCCCAGGCCCGCGAGGTGCGCTTCGGTTTCCTCGATGGCTTCCAGCAAGGCCACCACGCGATCCTCGACCGGCGTTATGATCTCCTGCTCCCCGTCCGCGTCGTCCCCCAGCGCGTATTTCGCGAAGGCGGCCCGCAGGCTTTTCAGCATCCCGTTGTAATCCACGATCAGGCCGAAATCCTTTCCGGGATAAACCCGGTTCGCCCGCGCGATGGCCTGCATCAGCGTGTGGGCTTTCATCGGCTTGTCGAGATACAGGGTGGAAAGACACTCGACGTCGAAGCCCGTCAGCCACATCGCGCAGACGATGGCGATGCGGAAGGGATGACTGTCGTCCTTGAAAGCGCTCTCCACATCCACCCGCTTGCCGTCCGGTGTCTCGAAGCCGTTTTTCATCCGCGCCCGGTGCGGGATGATGTCGAAGTTCCACTTCTTGAAATCCGCCACCTCGTTCTGCGCCTCGCTGATGATCAGCTCGATCACGGTCTCCTCCATCCATGTCGCCCGCGCCGCGATCTTCGCTCGCTTTTCCTCATCCGCCTCTGCTGCGGCTTCCGTTCGCAGGGCGGCGGCTTTCGCCTTCCACAGGACATCGATACGCTGCCACATCCGCGCGCAGGTGATCTTGTCGATGCAGACCAGCATCGCCTTTCCGGATTCCCAGCGTCCCGAGGCGTGCTCCACGAAGTCCGCGGCGATCCTGTCCAGCCGCAGATCGGCGGTTACCACCTCATAATCCTTGCCCAGCAGCTTTTCCAAGTGCGCTTGCTCGTCGGCGTCCAGATCGGATTTCTCGATCACTTCCGCCATGCGGTCGTTCAGATCCATGGTCGTCACCTTGAGCTTCTCGCCCCGGTTCTCATAGACCAGCTTGACTGTCGCGCCGCAGCCGGTGAAGGTCCGGTAAAGCTGGCCGTCGAGATCCTTGCGGTCCGTCATCAACAGGAAGGTGAATTTCCGGGAAACGTGCCTGCGCACCTTTTCCGTGAAGAAGAGCATCGAGTAGGATTTGCCGCTGCCCTGGGTGTGCCAGAAGACGCCCAGCTTCCCCAGATCCGGATGCGCCTGCTCCACGAATTCCAGGAAAGCCTCCGACTTTTTCACCGCGTTCTCCCGCCGCAACGCCGCCGCATACAGCCCGTCCCCCGGCGGTTCGTCCTCGGCGGCGATCGCCCGGGGCTTGAGTGCGGCCTGCCGCAGGCGCAGCCTTTCCCCCGGCGGGAATTCCAGTTTCAGCGCCTCCTGCCTCCGCACGGACTCGACCGCCAGATTCACGCCCAGCACCTGATGGTTCCGCGCGACCACCTTCCGAACGCTGCCCGGCTTGCTTGCATCGAAGAGGATGAAATTCTCCAGCAGATCCAGCAGCCGCCCGTGTTCCAGCATCCCGTTGAGCAGCACCTCCGCATCCACGCAACCGGCCTCTTTCTCATCCAGCCGCTTCCACTCGTAGAAATGCTCCCAGCCGCTGGTGACCGATCCATAGCGCGCCGCGTCGCCGTTGCTAACGATCAGGAACGCGTTGTGGTGGAAGGCGTGCGCGATGCAGTGCTCCTCCATATAGTCGCGCAGATTGTTCTCATACCCCGCGCGGATGTTGATGTGCACCGCCTTGAGTTCGATGAACACCAGCGGCAGCCCGTTCACGAAGCACACCAGATCCGCCCGGCGATCGTAACCCGGTGCCCGTAGTCCTTTGAATTTCATCTCCCGCACCGCCAGGAAACGGTTGTGCGCCACACCGTCCGTGGAGCCGTTCTTGAAATCGATCACCTGCACGGAAACCTCGCGCCTCTCCCCGTTCGCGTCGCGGAAATCCACCGGCACCCCGTCGCGCATCCAGCGGTGGAACTCCTCGTTGTGCTGCATCAGGGAGCGGGAGAAATCATGGCGCGTTAGCTTCGCCACGGCCTCCTTGCGCACCCCGGCGGGCAGTTCCGGATTCAGCCGCGCGATGGCCACGCGCAGATCCCGTTTCAGCACCACCTCCCGCGTGTCCTCCCGTCCAAGCGTCCCCTCCGGCCCGAAGGTTTCGCGGTTGAAGGCATACGCGCCCTCCTAGCCGAGCACCTGTTCGAGATGCTCCGCTAAGGTCGCTTGCGCGAGTGCATCCTCGTTGTTGATGCCTGTGTAGGCCATATCTAACGGGATTTGTGCGGGAAAACTCCACGCGGCGCAAGGCAAGAGCACACCGTGGCCCCCGGAAACAAAAAAGCCCTCCGAACCGCAGCTCGGAGGGGGCCAGGAATCCCGCAGGATCCGCTGGGGTAGAACTCCATCGTAATTGTATCAAATCATCGGTCAAGAATCGGGTTCGCATTTATCGTAACCGCGCAACTCATCCACCCAGGCCGATGGATTTTCCACATCCGCCCATGCGATCCTACCTTCCTCCGCAAAGGCATCCAAGGCGGCTTCGTCATAGAAACCCGGCACCGTGTGTGGCGGAATGATCTCCTCTTCCACGCGTCCGCCCGGGACGGAATCGATTATTCGTTTCCCTTTACTCATTTTTCCTTGGAGATACTGAGCAATTTCAATGCCGGAGGCAAGGAGTGGCTGCATTCTGCCGCCAGATAGGAAGGGAGCGGGTTTGCTCCGCCATTGTGCTCGGTTGCCGGGCAGCAGAATGCAGCCCCTCTTTGGCAAAGCAGGCATTGATCCGTTGTCCGTTGCTGCCATGCTGTCCGGGTGATTTGCGTTCTGGACACCAATGTTCTCGTCGCCGCGATGCGCTCCCGGGTCGGTGCCTCGAATGAGCTGGTCCGGCGGCTTGCTCTCCGCGAGTTCAAGGCTGCGGTATCGACCGCCCTGATCCTCGAATATGACGATGTTTTGCATCGCCCCGGCATGGTGCCGGCCTACTCGTCCGCGGAGATCGACACGTTCATCGACTCGCTCTGCGCGGTCTCGGTTGAGGCGTTCATTTATTTCCGCTGGCGGCCATTTCTCCCGGATCCGAAGGATGATCTGGTTTTTGAATGCGCGCTGGCCGCAGGGGCCACGCATATCGTCACCCACAATGTCCGGGATTTTCGCGGTCTCGGGGACTTCGGTGTTTCCGTGATGACACCGGGGCGATTTCTCCGTATGTTGCAGGCATGAGCACGATGAACATCACAGTCCCCGATTCCATCCGGAGCCGCGTGGAGGAATTCGCCCGCGAGGACGGGGTGAGTGTGGATGATTTCGTGGCCACGGTGCTTTCCCAGCGGGTGGCGGTCGCCAACGCGGATTCCTACGTCCGCAAGCGGGAGAGCCGGGGCGGGGCGGAAACATTGATAGCCCTCCTGGAAAAGGCACCGGATGCCGTGCCGATGGAGTCCGACCGGATCCTGGATCGGGAAGACCCCGCTTGAGTGCTCGGGTTGCCGGGCAGCCGGAGGCAGCCCCTCCTTGCCGCTCACACCTCGATCTCTCCGCTCATCAGCTTCGGGAGGAGAAGGTCGCGGGCGGTTTTTAGCTTTTGGGTTTGGAAGGTGAGCGTTTTGAGCTGGTCGGTGGTGGCGCGGATGGTTTCGGAAAACTGTTGGAGCAAGCCGTCGGGAGGAAGCAGCACGGGGTAGCAAGTCATCTGCTTCCAATCGGCGCGGGGCATCTTGCTGCCTTCCCTCATGCTTTGCGCGGCATCCGCCACGAAGGGATCGCTGGAAACGGTCATCAGCAGCAGGGCGGCGTGCTTCTCCTCCCTCGCGCGAATCACGATGGCGTCCGAGGAGGCGATCCCATCCGTGAAGGCGATCCCGACCTTGTGGAAATACGGGCGGATCTTCCCGAAAAGGATGTCGCCTTCGCGGTAGCGGAACTTGTTGCTCGTCACCTTCTCCGCCGTGTCCCACTCGCCGAGGGAAATGGAGCGGCGCGGCATGTGCTCCAGGCCGATGTAGGGTGTGTCCGGCTCGACCTCATCCGGCGAAACGCTCTCGCGCACCGCCTCGCAAATCGCCCCCAGCCCCACCTTCCGCCAACCCTCCGGGATGCTATCGGAAACGCGGGCGGTGGCGTGGCCGGGGAAACGCAGGTGGACGAACCATTCCCGGTAAAGCAGCCGCGCCGAATTCTCCAGCAAGGCCATCCGGCGGCGGTTGTTTTCGATCAGGTCGTCGTAGGATTTGAGAACATTTGCTATGCGCTTCTGCTCTCCCATGGGTGGAAGACTGATCTTCGTGTTCCTAAGAATTTCGGTATTGATATTCTGAATTGCTGCGTCGTAAGCGACGGACTCAAAGTACGCCTTTTGTGTCAGCAAATAGTGATAAAAGAATTCTGGATCGAGACCTTTTTAATCGTAGGTGTATAGCCAGCCATCGTGAATGCAGCCCTCAACTCCTAGAAAGATAGGAAGACCAAGTGTGCCACTTGTGCAGATGATTAAACTTCTTGGGGGTAGCAGCCGACTGAAGGAGGCACCTAGCGCATTCACTTTCAGCTTCGTCTCATAGAGGTATTTTCCTGATGCTGTTGCGTCGGCGACTTTTATCCATGGTATTTCTCCACCATTAAAAAAAACGATTGTCGTTGATCGGACGAGGAGATGATCCCCGACCCACTGTGCAAAGGTCGCCAATTCTTTTCTCCTGCCACTTCATACCCCCAGCCCCGCAAAGTTTTCCTGAATCCTCTTCGCCAGCTCGCCGGCCTCCTGATCGAGTTCGGCGAGTTCCGTGTGGATGTCCTTCATGGCCTGCGGGAAATCGAAATCCTCATCGACCTCTTCCGGGGCGACGCCGACGTAGCGGCCGGGTGTGAGGCTCCAGTCCGCGGCGGCGATTTCCGCGCGGGAGACGGCCTTGCACAGGCCCGGCACATCCGCGAAGACGGCATCCGGGAAGCGGTGGAGGAGCCAGTGGAGCTGCTTGCGGAAGTAGCCGGTACGCCGCAGGCAATCCACGGCCAGATCCCGCGCCTCCCCGGCCTCGCGGAGGAGTTTCGCGATCTTGCGTTTGTCCCACGCGTCGTGCTTCGCGGCGTTGAGTCCCTTCTCGCAATGGCGGGTGAGGCTCGCGGCGTGTTTCAGGGCGGTCTCGATGGCATCGGTTACATCCCGCGCGGCCTCCGCGAGCGGCACCAGGGCGTTCGCGTCGAGACCGGCCATGGCCTGTGGGGTGGTGTCCGCTTGGTTCCAGTGTTTCTGCGCTTCGTCCTTGGTCTGTGCGAAGCCGGCGACCGTGGCTCGGGAGTGCGCGGCGGCGTTCTGGAGATCGGCGAAAAGTTCCTTCGCCCCGTCGCCTTCGTCGGATTCCACGAATGTTTTCACCGCCGCCGCGAGGTCGATCAGGCTTTGGTCGAACTCGGAGAGCGGCTCGGCGAGGGTGACATTTTCCCAGAGGAAAGCCTCCTGTGCGGCTCCGATGGCGGCGTTCGCATAACCGCCGCAGAGATCCTCGAAGCGCCAGTTTTCCCCGCGGTAAAGCCAGACGATGGCGGTGAGGTTTTTCTGCTGCTCCGGGGAGAAATCGAAGATTTTCCGCGTGACCTTGCGGAAGACGTGGCGGGCGTCGAGCATGAGCACCGTGTCCTTTTTCTCCTCCGGCTTGCCTTTGTCGTAGCACCAGATCTCGCAGGGGACGGTGCGGGTGTAGAAAAAGTTCGGGCGGATGGCGATCATCACGTCCACATCGCCGGTCTCCACCAGCTTGCGCCGCACCTCCGCCTCCCCGTGGCCGGCGCTGGATGCCTGCGAGGACATCACGAAACCGGCCCGCCCTTTTTCCGAAAGGTAGCTGTGGAAATAGCTGGCCCAGAGGTAATTCCCGTTGGAGACCTTGCCCGCCTTGTTCACGCCGGGCAGGCCGAAGGGCAGGCGGCGGTCGGTCTCGATTTTCCCCGCATCGACCATATCTACATTGAAGGGCGGGTTCGCCATGATGAAATCGCAGTTCCCCCAGAGCGGCCTGCCATCGCCGAGGCGGTGCGGGTCTTCATAAAGGTGTTCGCCTCCAGGATATCGCCCTCCAGGCCGTGGACGGCGAGGTTCATCTTCGCGAGGCGGATGGTGGTGGCGGTTTTTTCCTGTCCATAGAAAGTCGCGCGGGCCATCGTCCGCTCACCATTGTCCTCGATGAAATGGCTGCTCTGCACGAACATCCCGCCGGAGCCGCAGGCGAGATCCGCGATGACGCCGTGATCCGGCTCGATGACGTTCACAATGAGCCGGACGATGGAGGGCGGCGTGAAGAACTCGCCGTTGTCCTGCGCACCCTGCATGGCGAATTTCATCAGGAAATACTCGTAGATCCGCCCGAAGACATCGCCGGAAGCCTCACGCAGCGCCTGGCTGTCGAAGGTGCGCAGCAGGGTCTCCAGCACACCGTGCTCGAATTTCCCGTAATCCTTCGGGAGCTGCCCGGCCAGCGGTTCGAAGTCCCGCTCGATGGCCTCCATCGCGGCGATGAGGGCGGAGCCGAGGTTCTCGCTTTTCGGCAGGGAAAGCAGGTGGCCGTATCGCGCCTCGGCGGGCAGCATCAGGGCGCGGCGCTTGATGAAATCCGCCTTCACGAGGGGGCGCTTCGGCATTTCCCCGGCGGCTTTCGCGGCCTCGATTTCCGCAACGGCGTTTTCATAACGCGTGGTGGCATGGCGCAGGAAGATCACGCCGAGCACCGGCATGCAGTATTCGGAGGAGGTGAGCTTGGAATTCGCGCGCAGGTTGTCGGCGGCGGACCAGAGCTCCGCCTCAAGCCGCTGGATGGAGTCGAATTCGCCGGGTGTCATGCTGGGCCGGACGATAGCGGGAGCCGTTTTCCGGGAAAGCGGAAACTCCCGGTTTTCGTCATTGGATGTTCGGCTCCCGGTGATCAATAAACGGAAGTGATCGCCCGAGTGCTCATCGACGGCCCTTCCGAGCTTGTCTTCGACTATGCCATCCCCGCCGGGCTGGCGGTGGTGGAGGGTTGCCGGGTGCGTGTGCCGATCCGGCAGAAGACGACTTCCGGGACGGTGCTGTCCGTGACGCCGCCGCCGGAGCAGAGCGAGTTCGCCATGCGCGAGGTGAAATCCCTAATAGATCCCGAGCCGCTGATCACGCCGGTGCTGCTCAAGACCGCGCGCTGGATCGCGGACTACTATGGATCAAGTATTGAGGGCGTGATCCGCTCCATCCTGCCGGAGGCGGTGCGCACCGAGGATAATTCCGCGAAGACCCGCCGCATCGCCACCGCCGTCGCGGATCCCGATCCGGAGGCCATGGCGAAATTGGAGAAGCGCGCCGCGAAGCAATTCGTCGTCCTCAGCCTCCTGCTCCACGCACCGGACCGCACCATGGCCGTCGCCGATCTCGGCGAGAACTCCGCACCTTCCCTCAAAAGCCTCGCGGAGAAAGGTTTCATCACGATCGGCGAAGAGGAAGTCCGCCGCGACCCCGAGGCGGAGGAAATCATCGTGGCCTCCGAACCACTCGCGCTCAACGACCAGCAGCAGGAAGCCTTTGACAGCATCAAATCTTCCCTTGGCGGCCTTGGCGACTTGGCGGTTCAACCTTTCTTATTGTTAGGCGTCACCGGCTCCGGCAAAACCGAAGTCTATCTCCAAGCCGCGCAGGCCGCGCTCGATCTGGGGAAAACGGTGCTCGTCCTCGTTCCGGAGATCGCGCTCACGCCGCAGACGGTGCGCCGTTTCAAAGCCCGCTTTTCCCAGCTCAACGACCAGGTCGCCGTGCTGCACTCGCACCTATCGCAGGGCGAGCGTTTCGACGAGTGGCACCGCATCCGCAAAGGTACGGCGCGCATCGTAATTGGCGCGCGCTCCGCCGTGTTCGCGCCGTTGCCGAACCTCGGCCTGATCATCGTCGATGAGGAGCACGAGTCCTCCTACAAGCAGGAGAGCCCGCCCCGCTACCACGCCCGCGATGTCGCCGTGCTGCGCGCCGCATTCGAGCCGTGCGCCGTCGTCCTCGGCTCCGCGACGCCCTCGCTGGAGAGCTGGCAGAACTGCCTTTCCGGGAAATACCACCTCCTCCGCCTCGACAAGCGCGCCGACGCGCACTCCATGCCGCTCGTCCGCGTGATCGACATGCGTCTGGAAAAGCAGAAACAGAAAGGTCAGGTCGCGATCCTCTCCGACCGGCTCCGCACCGCGCTTGAGCAGCGCCTTGCGAAGGGCGAGCAATCCATCCTTTTCCTCAACCGCCGCGGCTTCGCCCGCTCCCTGCAATGTCATTCCTGCGGCCATGCCTGCACCTGCCCGCACTGCGCCGTCGCCCTCACCTACCACCGCACCGATGAGCGCCTCGTCTGCCATGTCTGCGGGCACCAATCCATCGTTCCGAAAAAATGCCCGGAGTGCCAGAACCCCGGCATCGCGCTCCAGGGTTACGGCACGCAGAAGGTCGAGGAGGTGTTGCAAAAGGTGCTGCCGGAAGCCCGCTTCGCCCGCATCGATGCCGACGCGATGCGCCGCAAGAACGCGCTGCGCGACATCCTGAAAAAATTCAAATCGAACAAGATCGACGTCCTGATCGGCACCCAGATGATCGCCAAGGGCTTGCATTTTCCCAACGTCACCTTGGTGGGGATTTTAAACGCCGACCTCGGCCTGCACGTCCCGGATTTCCGCGCGGGCGAGCGGACGTTCCAGCTCATCACCCAGGTCGCCGGACGGGCGGGGAGGGGAGAACTGGAGGGCGAGGTGATCGTGCAGACCTTCACCCCGCACTCGCCGAGCATCCAGTTCGCCCGCAAGCACGACTTCGATGGCTACGCCGAACAGGAAATGGAAATGCGCCGCCAGTTCCGCTTCCCGCCCTTCGCCCATTGCGCCGTCCTCACCGCCCGCTCCACCCACGAACGCCGCGCCGAGTTCACCCTCCAGACCCTCCACCTCCGCCTGAAGGAAGATTTACCCGACGGAATCACCCTCGGCGAAGTTTTACCCAGCCCCCTGATCCGCTCCCACGACCAGTTCCGCTTTCAGATCACGCTCCGCTCCCAAAAGGCCCGCCCGCTGAGCAATCATGTCCAGGCCGTGCTGAGAAAAACCACGCTGCCGGAGGATGTGACCGTGGTGTTCGATATGGACGCGTATAATTTCTCGTGAGCGATGCTTTTACGGCTTTGCGGGCTTGCTCAAATTTCCCCGGAAGCGGCAATCCAAGACCAGCGAACTGAGCCGGAAAGGATCTTCGCTCAAAGCCGCTGCCTGCTCTACCAGCAGTGCCCTCTGTGCATCCATGCGTTGAGTTGAATCATCCGGCGAACCCGGTGCAGGCGTCCATGCAACCATAAACAATCCGTGCGTCCATCCATCTGATGCCCTGCTTTTCAGATAACGATCAAGAAGCTGGGATTTCATAGCTGTCCGCCTTTCTTTTTTGTTGCCCGCACGAAGTTTCTTCACCTCGACGACAACCTGGAGGCTTGGTGAAATGCCGTCTTGGGGAATTGTTCTGACCAAGAGATCCGCCCTCGTATCCATGATCGGCTCCACTTCGCAATCCACCTGCAATTTTAAATCCGTTTGCATCCAATCCGCCATTTCTCGCGAGATTACTTTCTCATCTTTGATGTTTTCCCCGTTCCAAAGCCGATGCCAGTGGCCTTTCAGAGCCAACGACTCTTCCCAACGCAGCAGGCTTTCTTTCACAGCTTCCATGAGCTCATCCTGATTTCGGGCTAGTCTTGCGTTCGGTTGATCGGTCAGCCAGAAAAACTCCTTAGGCGAAAGCGGTTTCCAAGCATGCCCCACCCGAATCTGGCGATTCATGTGCTTGTGCCAGTCGATCATGTGGCGTCGCTGCCGGGCTTGTTCGGGATTTTCTCCCGCGATGTTCTCCGGGATATCCAGATCGATTCCGCGGCTCCATGCGGCGGATGAGATCTGATCGCGGAACTCCATCGCCTCGTCGTCATCGGTGACCTCGCGGAACTCATAGGTGCTGCGGTTCTGATATCGGTCTGAGACCGGATAGGCCCGCCAGCACGCTTCCGCGAGATGCTTCAAGGCGAGATCCGGCCATGCACTGAAATCCGATTTACGGACGTGCCAGCGAATCCGTGAGACGGCGAACCGAATCCCCGAGGCGAACAGTTTCTCATCTAAAAAATGAGATTTGATTTCCTCCGTCAGGCGGCCGCTCACGAGAGTCATGGCTGCCGCGAGAACCGCGACACTTCCGGCATCCGGTTCGCCACTACTGATTGTTGGAACCATTACCTCAAGAACCCGTATTGCGATTTCCTCATTTGTCTCAGAGAGGAAATGGAGCGCGTTGAAAAATCCCGCGGCGTGAAGATCTTCGGAAAGCAGGATTTTTTCCAACGTCTCCGGCAGGGTCGCAAGACCGATCTCTTCTAGGCTGCGCAGTTCGTCCAATGGAGCGTCCTCAAGATAACGCTTACGGACAAAGCTTGCGAAGGCTTCCACAAACGATTCCGGGAACCGGCTGGCAAGTCTTGCGGATCCTATTTCCTCCGGAGCTTCGCCAAGTCCGTGATTCGAAAGGAACGGTATCAGCACTTCGAGCCAGTGTTTCTCGAGCGCGTGGCGAAGCGAGTCATCGCATTCAATTTTCCTTTCACAAGCGGCAAGGGCCAGTGCGCCATACAATGCGAAATTATGGTTCAATTCGTTTTTTTTCGGAGATTCCACCATGAATCTTGCGGCGGCTTCGACCATCCATCCCTCATCGTCTCTGATTGTAGTAACCGGGTGAAATGTAATGATTCTCATTTCCGAACTGGATGTACGGAAACTCAGGAATTGATAAACGGAAGGCCATACGATTCCACCGGATTTGTGCGCCTTGCGGCAAGCGGCGAGATCATCATCGAAACGCTTGACCAGTGCCAGCTTGCGTTGCTCAAAGCGCTTCTGTGCGTGGTCATGCTTTTCGTCATGATTTGCGCGGTTCGATTCAAGGATTCTCGTGATGCACTCGCTTATCGTCTCGCCCTCTTCGGGTTTCGGTAAAATTTTCCGCAGTTCGGGTTCCGCTTCCCATAGGGCATCGAATCTAGCCGCCCTCTCCGGCGTAAAACCAACCCGCCAGATCATGGTGCCAATCAAAACGGCGTATCGCCATTTCTCGTCCCGCGCAGCGTCAGCCAACCGTTCAAGACACCAATCGAAGTCGGCTTCGTCCAAAAGATAATGGTCTGCGGAAACCCAACCGTTCCCTTTGTGTCTTTCGTATCCCGGATGGGACATAAACAAGGAAGCCGTTTCCCGTCTGTGTTTATCGGTGAGATCAGGAAGAATTTGTTTTCCATCCACGGTTGCCCCTATCTTGGCAGGGGCGATGTGAAAGGTGAGACAATGTTGCCAATAATCGGCGAGCGAGCTTGCAACGGACGGATCATGCAGATTTGCGAAAGCCAGCTTCAGTGCCGCTGCGTTGAAATCCTCGTAAAGCGAAAGTGGACTTGAATGAAGCGCATGGGGATTACCCGCGAGTTTCTCGAAAACGGCGGGAAGGTCATCGGTTACGAGATGGTCGCTGAGTTGCCGCACCGCCATCTCAAAGATACCGAAAAGCTCGAAAGTGCGTTTCGGAAAAACATGCCCGAGAACGGCGCGAACCGGGATTTTCCGCTTTTGTATGACCATGATTTCCATGGCGTATCCGAGCAATGTCCCATGGGCATCCGTGGGTATTTTCCCACCGATGACATCCGTCCATTTCGCATCGGAATCATCCCCCGATATCTTACCCAATGCTCTGGCCAGACGTATCTTGAGACTCTTTTCGGCATCCGGATATATGTTCCAGAAGTAGGCGCTGATTTCCCTTAAGCCGGTGTCTTCGGCAATTTCCACCGCCAGTTCTTTCGCCGCCTCATGGACGCCCGTTGCGTCAAGCCAGCGGGTGAGCTGTCCGACAAGCTTGGCGTGTTTCAAGGACGGCAAATGTGACTGCCAAACCGCAGGATCAATCACCCGCACTTCATTTGTTCTGGAAAGAAGCGCTTCAACGATCTCCTCCCGTTCGGAATCGGGCAACCCGGCTCCATCCATGCGCAGCAATGTGAGCGGATCCTGGCGCAGCAGCTCTTTGCGGAAATACTTATCGAAACAAGCCGTCCACGCGGCTGTCGAGCGCATGGAAGGGGTGACCGTCCATCCACCTTCGGACTCAATCCCGAAGATTTGCCTGAGCTTCGTGGCGCTTAGCTTCCTGTCCGCAATCCAACGGGCGGCCAGCCATTCCTGATGAACCTGGCTTTGGAATTGCCACCGCTCGCCACCCGGGAGCTGACGCATGAGATTGGTGAGCTTCACCAGATCATCAAAGTTCTTCTGCGTCGGGGTGATGCGCTTTCCATCGATTTCCTCGGTGGATGTGGAAAGTTCAGATATGGCAATTGAGCCTAACACCGCATCATCGTGAAATCCGAACGAAGAAGCACCGCTCACCGCCATCGCCGCGGCGACCCGCCCTGCGATTCTACCACGCCACTCCGCGCCCTCCACGGTTCGTTCCCAACGGTCGATTTCCGAGCGCGAACCGGTGAGCATGAAATCACACCTGACCTGCGCCCCGATGGCTTCCGCGTAACTTTTGGCGACTTCCTTGCATCCCGATGCCTCGTAGCTTCCGATCAGGGCAAGAAAACCCTGCGGCCAGCACGCCATGGGTTTGAGATGATGGGCGTGGAGTTGTCTCCAAAAATCCTCGGCCTTTTCCCCAAGCCTGTTCCGGAGGGATTTTTCCGCATCCGCGCGGCTCAAGGGAGCGAGCACGATGGTTTTGACTTCAGCATCAGGCCACAGGTTCGCCAAATCCGCGATTTCCGCTTCCGGCCAGTCCGCCCAACGGCAGGTAATGGCCAGTGAATGCTTGAGCTTTCCGTGCTCCATTCTTTGCCTCTTCAGCCAGCTTTTCAACTGGGGTATAAACCGGGAGTTCGCGGGCAATATCTCATCGAGGCCGTCGATGACAATCCGTGCCGGACTCTCCAGTTCCTCATCGTAATGCTCCCGAAAATACATTCCCGGGTCGGTCGCGCCAAAGACCTTCCCCTCAATGAAAATCGCGTTTCCACCGAACCATCCCTCTCGCTCCGCCAAGCGCAACTCCATCGATTTTCCTGCTCCAGGACGTCCGAGCATGACGAGCAACGGCGAATCCGAGTGTTCCGAAAGCGTTCCCATTTCCGGGTAAACTCGTTCTGTGAAGTCAGTAATTCCTGCCAGTTCCCCGTAATTCGCGAGAAAATCCTCATCGATTCCCCGATGCTTTTCCCATGATTCCACGGGCAGCCAAAGGCGCCGCCATGGCTCCGCACCTATGCTCGTCTTTTTGGAAATTGCGTTCGACATTCGGGAATCGCGAATATTATAATCTCTTCACAGAAATGCTCAAGCCCCAAGATATCGTGATTTCCCTCAAGTTGCTTCAATACGGCAGCCGCGCGATCGCGCCGACTTACGCAGAACTGGCTCATGTCCTAAAAATGAGTCAGTCCGAGGCGCATGGTGGGGTAAAACGGGCCCTGCAGGTTGGCTTGTTGTCCCGATCGTTGGCTTCCACACGCAGCATGCCGGTGGTTGTAAGGGCGGCGCTTGGGGATTTCCTTATCTGCGGCCTGAAATACGTTTGGCCAACGGAAATGGGCGGCATCGGAAGAGGAATGGCAACGGCGACCAGCGTTCCGGCTGTAGCTGAGGAGATGGATGTCACCGGATCGGAAATCCCTTTCGTTTGGCCTTTCGCCACGGGATCCCTCAGGGGTGAAACCGTAAAGCCGCTCTACCCGAGATGCCCGGAAGTCTGCGATAAGGAAAAAACGCTTCATGAATGGCTGGCGCTGGTTGATGTACTGCGGTTGAAAACCGGAAGAGAGGCCAAACTTGCGGAGCACGCCATAAGGAAAAGACTTCTATGAACAGCCATCTGAACAAGGAGCAATGTTGCGGCTTCATCGCCGAATTGGCGGAACTCCTGCCGGAGTTGATGAAGCAGGAGGATGGAGACGTTTGGTTCGCCCCATTGTCTCCGCCTGCTAAGCTTGGTGCCCGGCAAAAATGGGAGCCGGTTTTCACCGGAGGCGCGATCGTCGGCCTGTTGCTCTCCGATCCCGCCGCGAGCCCGCCATCCAAAACCAAGGACATCGATCTCGTCTTGGAAATCGCCGGTTATCATGAGTTTGCGGCCTTGGAACAAGTCCTGCGGCGTTCGGGTTTTTCACAGAACCCGCTCGAAAACATGCCTGTTGTGGCTTGGTATTGGAAAAGCATTCGCGTTGATTTCCTGCCTGACAAGCCGATGGAGATGATGTCGAAAACCAACCGCTGGTTTCCGCATTTGATCGCGGAAGCGGTACGGTTGGAAGTCACTAAGGACAGATTTGCATGGGTCGCATCCGCACCATGCTTCATCGCGACGAAACTCGAAGCCTTCAGAAGCAGGGGAAAAGGCAACTATCTGGAAAGCAAGGACATTGAGGACATCATCGCGGTTGTGGATGGGCGTGAGGAACTTGCCGCCGAACTCGAAAATGCGCATCCGGAGATCAGGCAATTCCTTCAGTCGGAGTTTCGGATGTTGCTCGAAGCAGACGACTTCATGAATTGCCTTCCGCAAATTGTTCCTGATGAATCACGCGAGAGCGTGGTGATATCGAGGATCAAACTCCTTTTAATCGGTAAGCCCACCAGGTGAAGTGACTACAGCGCCCACTTTCGTCCTTTGGAATCCTTGAGCCGCCAATTTCCCAAAACCTCCCGCAACCCATGTCACGGGTTGCGCGTCTGAATATGAAGAGTATGATCCCGCGGGCGGAGCCGAAGAAACCTCGCCCTCCACCTCTCCCTGCATGATCGGTCTCGCTCTCAAAATGCTCTTCGGCGATACGGCCAAATACCTGATGTTGGTGGCGGGGCTGTTTTTCGCGACCTTTCTCATCGTCCAGCAAGCCTCGGTCTTCTGTGGCCTGATGCGCTGGACTACGGCCACGCTGAAAAATGTCGCTGCGCCGATCTACGTTGTCGAGGAGCGAGTCCAGCAGATCAACGAAACCAACCCGATGCGCGATACGGATGTCGCCCGCGTTCGTTCCGTCTCCGCCGTGCGTTGGGCGATGCCGCTTTATTCGGGAATCCAGAGGGTTCGTCTGGAGGATGGTAGCTTTAAAACCGTGCAGCTCCTTGGAATTGATGCGGCCTCGCTAGCCGGAGGGCCAGCCCGGTTGATCGAGGGGAATCTCGAAGACCTGCGGCTTCCGAACACCGTGGTGATCGACGAGCTCGCCACCGTGCGCCTTTCCAACAATCCGGGCGACCCGACGAAAAAAATCAAGATCGGCGACCATTTCGAGATTAATGATGTCGAGGCTCGCGTCGTCGGGATCTGCGAAGCGATGCAGTCCTTCACCGGTGGCCCCTACATCTGGACTACGTATGAGCGTGCTTTGCAATACACGCCCCAATCCCGGAAAATGCTCTCTGCAGTCATCGCCGCGCCGATTGAAGGCATGAGCAACGAGGAGGCCGCCGCCGAAATCGAAAGGACGACCGGTTTGCGTGCCTATGTAAACCATGACTTTGGCAGCAACCCGCGAGACACCGTCACCGAAAAAGGCAAGAGATACGGGGATTTCAACACCTCCACCGTCTGGTGGTATGTGAAAAACACCGGCATTCCCATTTCCTTCGGCACCACGGTGGTGATCGGGTTCATCGTCGGCGTGGCGATCGCCTGCCAGACGTTTTACGCGTTCGTGTTGGATAACCTCAAACATCTCGGCGCACTCAAAGCGATGGGCATGTCGAATTTCCGGCTGAGCATCATGCTCATCGTGCAGGCGATGACCGTGGGGATGATCGGCTTTGGGCTTGGCTTGCTGGCGACGTCCGGTTTTGCCCTCAGTGCCATCGAAAACGGCCAGCCTCCCTTTTACATGCCGTGGCAGATTCCCGTCGTCGCCTTCGTGGCCGTGCAGGTCATCTGCATGCTCGCCGCGCTGATGGGAATCATCCGCCTGAGTCTCTACGAACCCGCCATGGTATTCCGTGCCTGACAACCACCAGGCACCCCGACGTCCGAGATGACGTGCCGCCATTGCACCACCTGCGTCATTGCCACACCAATCCCCCGATGCTAGAATCCTTGCATGAGTACAATCACCCTGGATCTTGAAGACCGTCTTGCCGACACGCTTGCGAGGGCAGCGGAAGCAAGCAAAAAGCCATTGTCGGTATGGGTGCTGGAGCGACTGAAGGCGGCGGCATCCGAGGATATCGCTGCGGCAAACGGCTATCCACCCGGTTATTGGAAATTATTCTCCTCCATGGAGGAAAATCATGGCTTTGAGGCTCCTGTCCGCGGGTTCGTCCGTGCAATCACCACCCTGGATGAAGCTTGAGATATGATCTGGTTTCTCGATACCAACATCGTGATCTGGTGGAGGACTGAGGACTGGACATTGCCGCTGGAAAGCTAACCAACCCGGCCAATCCACCACTCCCCGGAAACCATCACCATCCCTTTTCCGATCATGGCTCGCGGTCCTGCAAGTCATCCTGTCGATCCGCCCGGTCACCCAGGGGGCGGAGAATTTTTCCCACCGAAATCGGCTTCGGCGAAAACCTCAAGCTCGGCCGGTCTTTGGCGGCCACAGACATAGCACCTTCCAGACAATGGATCGCCTCTTGATTCAAGGAGCGCTTGTGCTTTTTCGCGAGTTCCTTAAGCGAGCGATGCAGATCGGGCGGAACATTTTTGAGGGTAATGGTGGCACCGTTCATAACGAAAAACCGTATTGGATGCGTTTTGAATGTCAAACGGGTTGTTCCATCGTGGCCTCTTTCCCAGAGCATACGCCTGATTGACTCATCATCTCTGGTGAGATAGTATCAGAACGTGAGTGAAATCGCCTTATCAATCCTTGAACGTGACTTGAGTGCCGTTCTTGCCAGGGTGGCGAGAGGTGAGTCGTTGCTGGTATTCGACAACGGCAGGGAGATCGCCCAGATCACTCCTCCTCCCAGCTCTGCGCCCGCATTACCGCCCGACGCTCGTTGATCTCAAAACTGTCCCCCACCTTGAGGGGCGCGCCGCCCTTGGGTTTTAGGAAATCCAAGCCATAGTCGTCCATCCACACCGCATCCGGCAGCTGCAGAGTCTCCGCGCCGCCAGCGATTTCCTGCCACGGGGCACCGGCCAGCGTCACCTCATCCACTCCCATCAATTGCACCGGCTGGTGTCTGCCATCCGGCATCCGCGCATACGTGTAGCTGGAATATGCCGGAACCGCCCATGCCACCCCGACCACCGACTTCACCCGCTGCACATCCACCAACCGCAGTGGATCATAATCATTGATCTGTTCCACCTGCGGAGCAGCCACCCAGATCTGCGACTGCACCACCCGCATCGGCGCGTATGTCCACGTCATCACGCCCCAGAAAATCGCCGACTGCTGCGCCATCAAAAACGCCGCGAAGCTCATCCCGAAAACCATCGCCGCCGCCCGCTTCGGAGCACCGTAGAGCATGCGGAGGGCGACACGGATCATCTGTATCAGTTGATGGAAATCCGCGAATCCTCCCATTCACCTTCGTTTGATCTTGTGGAATTGTTTACTGAGGGTCTTGCTCCCAGCGGTAGCTTGAAGCTTTATCGCTGAACGAACCAAAGTCGGAATTCTCAACGACTTTGCCTGTACCCTTTAATTCAAGGCCGGAGTCTTTGTAGTTCTTGTCATCGAATAGGACGAGCTTCCATCCCTTGGGAATCTGGAATCTAGCCGATGACGCTTTGTCCTCAAAACCCTTCTTTCCGTCTTCGGTGACAGCCTTGTCCAAATCGGGTTGATCCTCCTTGCTCTTGACGACAAGAACGCGGTCTTTAAACGACTTATCGTCAAACAAACGAATTTGAGCGCACCGTGCCGACCACATGACCCTGGTCATCCTCGGCGAGATAGATGCGCCCCGTTCCATCCAACGGTTCCTCGACGCTTCTCGCCGCATGATCCGCGTAGGTTTGCGGACGCTTCATCTTCTCCACATAGATTTCGTAGCGAAACCGGAAGACTCGCTGTCGGTCTTCAGAAGTTTCGGCAAGTCGTATGGTGAGGGACATGGCGGCGGAATTTCAGGGTTGAATCAGCCACCACGCTGATGAGTGCGCCTCGCGGGCGTATTTGCGCCCCGCCTGGACGCGAAAAATCCGCCAAACATGGCGGTATCAGGCAAATACAAGGATGGCTGACCTAACGCAGCTAGCCTAACAGTCTCATTAGAACGTTGAGCCGTTGAATTTGCTGGTCTATGGCTTGGCTATCAAAATAACAGTTGGGATACTGATGAAGACCGATTGGCTGTCAAGGTCGAAATCAATCATCAAACCAGCTTGCACCCTATGGTCGATCCTGTAGAATGGTTGTATGAGTTACCAGACGCTGGAAGTGGATTTGGAAAACGGAACTGTCCGTCCATGCGGTGCGGAAAGTCTTCCGGCCAAGGCCCGCGCGCTCCTCACCATCGTCGAGTCTATGGAGGGTTTCCCTGACCATCCCGTCCGCACGATGGGCGATGCCCTGCGAGAACTCAACGTCATGGGACGCGGTGAACATGCCGACCTTTCCACCAACAAGGTTCATCTCGAAGATTTGGGCCAATGAGACCGGTCATCATGGATGCCGGCCCCTTGATCGCCTAGTTTTGCATCAGGGATTCCCACCATGACTGGGCCGCTACGACTTTCGATCAGCTTCCATCCGGTGCTATCGTTTGTGAGGCGGTTCTGACCGAAGCCTGCCATCTCGTGGCCAAGGACGGCATTTCTCCATCATCCGTTTTGAGACTCGTCGAGCGGAACGATCTGGTCCTCGTCTCGCTCGCAGGCGAGACCACCGCGATCCGATCTCTCATGGAATCTTACGCCGACACCCCCATGGACTTCGCAGATGCCTGCATCGTTCGCTTGGCGGAACTGAATAACGATGCACGCGTATGCACCACAGACACCGACTTTCTCGTCTACCGGGAAAATCGCACCTCAATGATTCATTTGCTCGCGCCGTTCACCGACTGACCTCTCTCACCGACTGGATTTCCGCCAGTCTCACCTACCAGATCAAGGAACTCGCCACGGAAAGTGTCTGGAGTTTCTGAATTCGGGAGTGCCCTTGCTCCCGTCACTCTGCCTTTGCCGAGTAGGTTTTCGCCACGAAATTCTCGGGTGTTTCCATCTCAAACAAATCATCCCCGATATGCGCGAGGTACCATCCATTTTCGAGAACCTCCCTCTTGAGATCCGCCGTGCCGGAAACACAGGCGATCATTCCTTGGAACGTCTTGTCCCGGTGCTCGGGCAGGAGCTGGAAAATGCCATCCATCTTGCGCTTCATTTGCGCGATGTCCTCCTTCCGGAGATTGCTTTTGATTTCCACGACCATTCCGCGGTCGATGGTGTCGTTGCTGTAGGCCAGCACGTCGTATTCCTCCTCCCGCCCGCCCCTGCGGACGCGCACGCCGGGTGCGACGAAGTCGTTCATGCCGAACTTCTCCCGCAAAATCCTCACGATCGAGCGATAGGATAGCCCCTCCGCGAACGAGCCAAACTTGTTGCCCAATCCGCCGATCTGTTTGCCGAGTTCCTTCAACTGCCGGTCTGTCTCCTTTTGGGACAGTGCCAGGCTCGCCACAAGTTCTCTCAATTCCGCAGTTGACATGGTTAAAGGTTATCAGCCGCCGTGCGGCCCGTCAACTGGCGGCGTCAGGAAGAATAGTGAAGAGAATTCTTTGGGTTTCCTGAACCTTACTGACGAACTAACGGTGGATGCAATCCGCCGCCCCGCCCGTCTCTGCGGCCTTGCGGTTCTGGAAATCCGGATATAGATACAGCACGCCTACTCTGTGACGACTTATTCCGTGCCTGATTCCCCAACAGCTCATCAACTGTTCGTCGATGTCCGCGCCGTCGAGAAAAGTTTCGGCGACGGGCCGAACCGCATCCACGTGCTCAAGCAAGTGGATCTCCAGGCCAAGACCGGTGAGATCATGATGTTGGTTGGGCCATCCGGTTGTGGGAAAACGACGTTGCTCAGCGCCATCGCGGGCACCCTGCGCGTGGAGAGTGGAAGCGTCCGGGTGTTCGGAAATGAGTTGGAGAAGATGTCCGGCGGCGCGCTCACTCGGTTCCGCGCGAAGAGCATCGGCTTCATCTTCCAGCAGTTCAATCTCATCCCCACCCTCACCATTGCGGAAAACGTGAGCGTCCCGCTGCTCATCCAAGGAGTTTCCAGCGGCAAGGCACTCAGTCGCTCGCGCGAGATTCTGGAGAAAGTTGGCTTAGGTAACCGCTGGAAGGATCGGCCCACCAAGCTCTCCGGCGGCCAGCAGCAACGCGTCGCCATCGCCCGTGCCCTTGTGCACGAGCCTCCGCTTGTGATTTGCGATGAGCCCACCGCCGCGCTCGATGCGCAGAACGGTGAGATTGTCATGGATCTTTTCCGCGAAGTCGCCCGAGCTTCTGATCGGGCGGTCATCATCGTCACCCATGACAACCGAATTTTTTCCTACGCCGACCGCATCGCCCGCATGGACGATGGCGAGATTGTCGAGGTGAAGGAACAGCAGCATCAAATCGCCCATTTCGAACACGAACACGCCATCGAATCATGAACCTTTTCTCGAAACTCATCCGCTACGGATCGATCGCCGCCGCCCTCTTCGGCGTCTTCATGATCATCAGCGTTTCCCGCACCCAGGCGGAACGCCAGATGCCGCCGCCCGGAGAACCGCCTGTCCCCCCGCCGCACAAGCCCTTTCCCGAGGCTGTCGCCGCGACAGGAATTCTCGAGGCGCTGAGTGAAAACGTCGCGATCGGCGTGCCTCTTCCGGGCCTCATCACCGAGGTTTCTGTGAAGGTCAACGATCGCGTGAAGAAAGATCAGCCGCTGATGAAACTGGATGATCGGGATCTGCTCGCCGAGCAGCTCTCGAACAAAGCCGAGCAGGAAATTTCACGCGCACAGATCGCGGTGAGCGAGGCGCAGCTCGTGAAGCTTGAGTCACAGCTCCAGCGCCTCAACGCCGTGACCGACAGCCGCGCGGTCAGTCAGGATGATCTGGAAAACCGCAGGCAGGATGTGGCCGTTTCCAGGGCTCAGCTTACCGCCGCCAAGGCACAGCTCACCGCCTCGGACACCGCGCTGAAACGCCTCGACCTGCTCATCGAGCGGCTCACCATCCGCGCTCCGCGTGATGGCACCATCATCCAGGTAAACATACGCGCTGGGGAATACGCCGCCACTTCCCCCAAGAACCCGTCCATCATCCTAGGTGAAACCGACAAGCTCCAAGTTCGCGCGGACATCGATGAGCAGAACGCCACCCGCATCCGCGAGGGGCAGGCCGCTTTCGGTTACCTCAAGGGCGATCCCACCATCACCTTTCCGCTCGAATTCATCCGCATCGAGCCCTATGTGATCCCGAAAGTTTCCCTCACCGGCTCCAGCACCGAGCGGGTTGACACGCGCGTGCTGCAGGTCATCTACTCCGTGATGCGCCCGAATGATCCTCCGCTTTATGTCGGCCAACAGGTCGATGTGTTTATCGAAGCCCCCGACCGCCACCGGAAACAATGAACCCGCGCCTCCTTATTCTACCCGGTTTCCTGTTGTTGGGTTCCTGCATACTCGGGTCGGACTTCCAGCTCCCCGGAGCCTCCGGCGGCACGCGTTGGAAGGAATCCAAATCCACCGCGGCCACGCCCTTGCCGGACAACTGGTGGCGGCTCTTCAACGACCGCGAGCTGACCCGCCTCGTGGATCGTGCGCTCGCCGCGAACAACGACATCGCCGCCGCTAAGGCGCGTGTTGATACTTCCCGCGCCCTGGTGGGCTTGGATCGGGCGAAGCTTTTCCCCACTCTTGATCTCACAGGATCGGCCGGGGTGAACCGTTCATCCGCTGATGCCATGGAGGCGAACCTGCCGCCGGGAATGAGCGCTGACCTCGAACAGCAGCGCTACCGGAGCACCTTCGACCTCGCCTACGATCCCGATCTCTGGGGCAGGAACAAACGCGCCATCGAGGCCTCTTCCGCCCAGGCCGCCGCCGCAGAGGCGCTGCTCGACTCCCAGCGGCTCGGCATCGCCACGGAAGTGGCCCGGCAGTATTTCCTGCTGCGTGGTCTCGATGCGCAGACCGCCGTGCTGCAGAGCACCATCAAAAGCCGCCAGGACGCTCTTGAAATCCAGAAGTCCCGCACCGAAGCGGGCTTGGAGGATGGGCTAGCCACCAGCCGCGCCCGCACGGAAGTGGAGCTTGCGAACAACGACCTCAGCCTCGTCCAGCGCCAACGCGGCTCTGCGGAACACGCCCTTGCCGTGCTCTGCGGGACGGCGCCATCCGGATTTTCCATCAGCCAGAGCAGCCCGGAAAGCACCCTGCCCAACATCCGCCCCGGCCTTCCCGCGCAAGTACTCCACCGCCGCCCCGATGTGCGCGCTGCCGAACAGAATCTCCGCGCCGCCAACGCCGAAATCGGAATCGCGGAAGCGGCGTTCTACCCGAATTTCAGCCTCACCGCCAGCGGCGGCTTCGAGTCCATCGATGTCGCTAGGTTTCTCGACTGGGAAAACAAGGTGCTCTCGCTCGGTGCGGGGGTGGTGGCACCGATCTTCAGCGGCGGAGCCAACAAGGCGAACTATCTGGCCGCCCGTAGCCGCCATGACGAGGCGCTCGCCGCCTATCGCCAGGCGCTGCTGATCGCCTTGCGGGAGGTCGAGGACGCGCTCATCGATCTCAAGGGTCTCGCCAAATCGCGCGCTTCGTTGGAGAGCGCCCTCAAGAGTTCCCAGGAAACCAAATCCCTCGCGCAGGAACGGTACGACAAGGGCATCACAAACTACTTCGAGGTGGTCGATGCCGAGCGCGGCGTGCTGCAGATCGAGCTTTCGCTGAGCCAGCTCCATGCCGACCAGCGCATCACCCTCGCCGCCCTCGCCAAAGCCCTCGGCGGCGGCTGGAGCGGAAAGTGAAGCTGCATCGGGCTGCTCCGCAGAACACGCCAGCCGGGAATACGCTGAAATATCCGGCGAGCGCGTTCCGTTGGTTTACTTTTCCTCCCGAAACCCTACAAGCAACCCCGATGACCACACGCATAGTCCGCCTACTCATCGTATGGGCCTGTTTCCTGATCCCCGCCCTCGCCGTGAACGAGAAGGGCGAATGGCCATGGAACCTGAAGCTCAACGGCCATCACGACGCGGAAGTCGCGGAGGCGCTCGGCACGGGCTGGTTCCTGAACGTCGGCCCCACGGGCATCCGGGCGCGGATCACCCATGAGCATCCGCAGTATTTCACGGTGAAATACGTTTTCAAGAAATCCCCGGCGGCGGGTCAGGTGGCCATCGATGACATCATCGTCGGAGCGAACGGCAAAAAATTCACCGTGCCTCACACCTTCGGGCGCGGCAGTCGGGGCCGGGGCGGTTGGGAAGGGCCGATGGAGGACATGGCGAAGCTCATCGAAGACAGCCAGGGCAAGGACGGGAAGCTGGAGCTGATCATCTGGCCCGGCGGTGAGAAATCTGCGGAAAAAACCGTGTCGATTCAGATCGAGGCGGTGGGGCGGTTCTCGCCGACGTGGCCTTTCAACTGCCCGCGCTCCGACAAGCTCGCGGCCTCGCTGCGCGATTTCCTAGAGGAGGAATACAAACGCGAGGGCGGTTTCAAGGGCGGCACCCACGTCCACACCACGGCCACGCTCGCGCTGCTGTCCGATGGCTCCGGGAAACACGACCGCCTCGTCAAACAGATCATGTCGGAATACGGCGGCAGGCGCTACGATCCCCAGAATAGCAACGGCTTTCCCGCGTGGGGCTTCGGCCACGACGGCATCCTGATGGGCGAGTATTATCTTCTCACCAAGGACAGGAGCCTACTGCCCGCCATCAAATCGCTCAACGACTGCCTCGTTGTCAGCCAGACACCCGAGGCTGGCGGTTACTCCCACAAACCTTACCCGACCATCCAGCAGCGTATCGTGGCGGGCGGGCCGCCGGGTTACGGCGCGATGGCCCTGCCCGGCGGCCTCGCGATGGTCGCCATGAGCCTGTTCAAGGAAGCCGGGCTTGAGCATGCGGAATCCGCCTACCTGCGCCTCCATCAGGCCTATCTCGGATCGGTCGGGACGAACGGTTCGATCGACTACGGCTTCAAGGAATGGGATCACGCGGTGATCAAGCTGGCAGATCCGAAAGGTTCACCGAAAAACAGCCCGAAAGGTGTCGGTTATCTCTGCGAGGAAGGCATGGCCGATATCGGTGAATACATGATCGAATGGCCCACCAAGGCGGATCCCCGCTACCGTCCCACCGATTGGCTGCAGAAGGAAACGGCCACGAACCACGTTTACGATTTCGGCGATGGGAAACGGATCGTAGTCCGCACGATGGCTCCGGAGGAACCCACGCGTCCCATGAAATACGACGGTCGCTCCGCCGATCACTACGCCCGCTCGGGCACCGGCGCGCTCGCCCACGCGATCGGCAACGCCGACAACAAGTCCTGGGGATACCTTTCCGACCTGATGGCGACCGCCTGCGCGAACAGCCCGAACTCGCTGCTCGACGGCCACGCCTCGACCCACATGCATGTGTTGTGGGGCAGCCTCGGCGCGGCCATGGCGGAGGAAAAGGAATTCCAGAAATACATGGAGGGCATCAAGTGGTGGTTCATCATGGCGCAGGCGCACGACGGCAGCTACGTGGTCATGCCCGGCCGTGATTACGCCTCCACGGATCACGTCTACGGCGGGCGGGTTTTCCCATCGGCCTGCGCGGCGATGATCCTTTCCGTGAAAGACAAGCGCCTCCAGATCACCGGCGCGTCGCGCGGGGGATCCGTGAAATCCGTCGCCGCGCCCCAACGCCCCGCCCGCAAGCTCGCCGTCGGCAAGGACGCGCTGCTCGATGATTACCTGCTCCAGGCGCTCGCGGCGCTGGGCGTTTCCGGCGAGCTCACGCCGCAGCCCGTCAGCTTGTCGAAGGCCAGCACGCCGGTGATGCTCGAGAAAATCGAAAGCGACGGCTCGCTGGTTTTCCGCGCGCTCAACGCGGAGAAACGCGGCACCTTCGCCTTCAAGGATCTCACCCCCGGCGACCGCGCGGAGCTCTCCGTCCTGCTCGCGAAGCTCAAGCCCGCGGACACCGAGGCGCAGGCGATGGCGGGCATTTATCTCGAACTCGTCGGGAAAACCACGGACGCGGACGGGCATTTCGAAAAGGCCGGCGAGGATTTCGCGGAGGTCATCGAAGGCCTATTTGAGTGAGAACCCACGACACGAATATTTAAACATTATGAAAACAGCGATCAGAATCATGGCAATCCCCATGCTGGCGGCGGGAGCCGCCTTGGGGCAGGAGCAATACGATGCGGTGGCACGGGGCAAGGAGATCTTCGAATCGATGGGCTGCATCGTCTGCCACTCCGTCGCCAAGGACGACCCCTCCGCCAAGACCGGCCCCAACCTCCACGGGCTTTTCCTGACGAATCCGCGCGAGCGCGAGTTGCTGGCGAAAAACAATAAGCAGATGGTGAAGGCGGATCGCGCGTATTTCCAGCGCTCGATGAGGAACTCGTGGGACGAACTCGCCATCGCGGAGAGCGGCCCGACGAAAGGCACGCCTTACGGGGCGGTGATGCCTTCCTTCGCACCCGAGGTGATTTCCGACGAGGATCTTGAGGCGATGTGGCATTACGTGCGCACGCTGGCCGATGGCGATAACGCCGGGCCAGCCCAGGTGATGCTCACGAAAAAGGATGCCCCCGTTGCGGCCTCGCTGTTGGAAATCCCGAGCGAGGAGCCGGTGGCGGATCGCACCCGCGTGTTCCGTGCGCCGGTTCCGGGCACCAGCGGTCGCGCGGTCGCGGTGGGGCAGCCCAACGGCGCTAGCTACGCCTTCGATCCCCGTTTCCTCTCGCTCCGCGTGATCTGGACGGGCGCTTTCCTCAACCTCAAGGAGGAGCGCAACGGCCGCGGCGGCAAGCCCTCCAATCCGGGCAAGGGCGCGAAGATGCTGCGTTACGGCCAACCGGTGCTCGCGCCGCTGACCTCCGGCGGCGAGGTGGTGGACTTCGAGTTCAAGGAACCCGACGTGAACGATTCCGAAGCGCAGATCAAATATCTCAACGACAAGGTCGACCAACTCGACCGCCTCAAGGCTCTCGACGCGGAATACCTCGGCCACACGCTTGGGGAAAATGGAGAACCGGCGTTCCGTTTCCGGGTGGGGAAAAACAACATCTGGCAGACCATCGGCATTTCTGATGATGGCGGGCTTGAGATCTCGCTCATCTGCAAGATCGCCGAGCCGCAGCGTTTCCGCTTCGATGCGGAAGGCTTGGCCGATGCCGCAGTGGATGGCGGGGAGCTGAAGGATGGTGTGTGGTCTTTGCCTGTTTCTGCAGAGGGAAAAACATACACGCTCAAGGCACGTCTCCCCGGTGGATTGATTGCGTCTCCCAAACTCCCGCGCGGCGAGGATTGGACACCGCAGCCGTTGGTGATCAAGCCCTCGGAACCCGGCAAGAAACCGCTCGAACTGCCCGCCGGTTACTCCGCGCTGACATGGGCACCGCCGCTCGACCTCTTCGGGCGCGTCCAGCTTTTCGAACCGACCGGCATCGCGATCGCGAAGGACGGCACCATCGTCGTCTCCACCCGCACCGCCGGCGTGTGGCGCATCCGCGACGGGAAATGGTCGCTCTTCGCGGAGAACGCCTACGAGTCGCTCGGAGTCGTCATCGAGGATGACAAGGGCGACTGCATCGTCATTTCCCAGAAGCCTGAGATCACCCGCATCGAGGACATTGATGGCGACGGACGCGCGGACTCGTTCGACACGCTTTGCGACGATTTCGCTTTCCACGGAAACTACCACGAATACACCCACGGCCCGGTGCGCGATGAGGCGGGCAATTATTATTTCCTGCTTAACCTCTCCCACGACCATCACAACGAGAAGACCTCGTGGCGCGCGGGCGGCCCGTTCATGGGCTCGATGGAAGGCTACCGCGGCTGGGCTTGCCGGGTGACACCGGAAGGAAAGTTCGAGCCCTACGCGAACGGCCTCCGCAGCCCCGCGGGCATCGGTTTCGACCCTGACGGTCGTCTCTGGTATGCCGAGAACCAGGGCGAATACGTCGGCTCCTCGAAGTGGGTGCCGCTGGAGCAAGGCAAGTTCTACGGCCACATCTCCGGCCTCGTCAGCCTGCCGGGCATGACTCCGGATTCCCCGGAAATCCAATATCCGCTATGGAAAGATAAGCTCCGCAAGGGCGCAGTGTGGCTGCCGCACGGCAAGCTTGCCAACTCGCCCGGCAACCCGGCATGGGACACCACCGGCGGGAAATTCGGCGTTCACCAGGGCCAAGTTTACATCGGCGATCAGACGCTCTCGACCATGTTTCGCATCGTCACCGAGAAAGTGAACGGCGAAGATCAGGGCTGCGTGGTGCCCTTCGCGCGGGGCATGTCCTCCGGCGTGATGCGGCCCGTTTTCCTTCCGGATGGCAGCCTACTCGTCGGCCAGACGGGCCGTGGCTGGCAATCGAACGGCGGCAGCCAGGACAAGCTCCAGCAGATCGTCTGGGACGGCAAAACCGTCGCGGCGGATATCCAGAGCGCGTCCTCGGCCAAGGATGGTTTCACCCTCCGTTTCACGAAACCACTCTCCAAGGATGTAACCAACGAGGCGCTCGCCGCGAAATTTAAGATGATGTCCTGGTTCTACACGAACGACCCTAATTACGGCTCGCCGCAGCACGACAAGCGCGACGAAACGATCACCGGCGCGGAAATTTCCGCCGACCGCCTCTCCGTCACGTTGCGCCCGGTCGATTTCGGCAAGGGCGACAAATGGCTGATCCGCATCTACCACATCCAGCTCACCGACACCGCCGGCCTGTTCGGCGACGCGCCGGTTTGGAAATCCCTGGAAACGTATTTCACCCTCAACTCGATCCCAAAATAACCCCCCGATGATCCTCCGTATCTCCCTCGTCGCCGCTCTTTCCCTCAACGCATTGGCCGCCGTGACCCCACTTGATCTCAAGGCGGATGGTAAAACGGATCCGCTCGCTGCGATTACTGCGCCAAGGCTTTCGTGGCGCATCGAGTCGGATCAGCGCGGCGTCCGCCAGACGGCGTGGCAGATCCTCGCCGCCAGCAAGCCGGAGCTTTTGGCGGAGGGCAAAGCGGATCTCTGGGACTCGGGCAAAACCGCCACGGAGCGCTCGCCCTTTGTGAAATATTCGGGCAAGGCTCTTGAACCGGGTCAGCCCTGCTACTGGAAAGTCCGCGTCTGGACAGGCGATGGCGAACCTTCGGAATGGAGCGCCCCGGCCGTCTGGGATTTCGCGCCCGATTGGAAAGACGCGAAGTGGATCGATGACGGGAAATCGAACCCGGAGAAGGACGAGGATTTCTACAAACCCGATCCCGCCCCGCTGCTCCGCAAGGAATTCGTTTTGGAAAAACCCGTCGTCCGCGCCCGCCTGCACATCGCTGGGTTGGGCATCGGCATCGCGAGCCTGAACGGCACCAGAGTCGGCGATGAACCGCTCGGCCCGCCTTGGACGAATTTCGACAAGCGCGTCCTCTACAGTTCTTTCGACGTGACCAAGCAGCTTTCTGAAGGCGAGAACTGCCTTGGTATCACCCTCGGCAACGGTTGGTATAATCCGTTGCCTCTGCGCTTCTGGGGTCACCGCAACATCCGCGGCAGCCTGCCCGTCGGGCGTCCCCGCGCCATCGCCATGCTGGTGGTCGAGCACGCCGATGGTACTACAAGCACCGTAGCAACCGGCGAGGGTTGGAAAACGGGCACGGGAGCCACGCTTTCCAACAACCTCTACCTCGGCGAAGTCCGCGACGC
>JAYTOE010000295.1:0-13054 GCA_043747935.1 Akkermansiaceae bacterium | reverse complement strand
GCATCCAGATAGGCTGCGATGCGCTGTTGCTCCGGCAGTGATGGAAGCGGAACACGGGCTTCTTTGAATGCATTCTGAGAGAGGCCAAATCGCGTCACGCCAACGGCCTGTGTTTCATAATGCGAACGGAAATATTTGCTACAATGCAGCCAAGCGAGATATTCACCGTGAATTTTATGACGAAGTGGACGAATTAATGCCAAATGATATCCGCACAAAACTCCAGGCAGTTCCTCTGCGACCAATGCAGGAATCGCGATGTCATCGGGCGTTTCCGAATCTTTCGTGGCTAAGACATCACCTTTCTTAATCTGGAAACGTGCGATTTCACGGGGTTCCGCAGAGGCTTCCATGAAATTGATGCTGCTGGTGATTCTGTCATTCTTGTAAACGTCAACGTAGTTGCAGAGGCGCACCGGAACTTCGGATTCAAAAGTGTGCTTATCAACATTGCTGAAAAGTATGTCAGCGACATTTCCCATACGGTCCGCTCTCCAGCCTGCGGGCAATTCATCAAGCAGGGCTTCGTGAAAACCACTCACTTCCCCGCCTCCATTTCCACCCTAACAACATCGGCCAACTGTTTTGCGCTCGGGAGTTTGCCTTTCAGTTCGCCAGGCAGTTTTGATTTCAATTCGTATGCGGCGACGCCGATGGGATTGGCCTTGGAGCGCAGCGCGTATTCGACTTCCACGTCGTCCTTTTCGGCGCAGAGGATGATGCCGATGGACGCTTGGTCTTCGGGGCCGCGTTCCTTGTCGTTGAGCAGGTTCAGATAGAAATCCATTTTCCCTGCGTGTTCAGGTTCGAAGGGGCCGACCTTGAGATCGAAGGCGACGAGGGTCTTGAGGAAGCGGTGATAGAAAAGAAGGTCGATGAAATATTCCTTTTTCCCGAGGGCGATGCGGTGCTGGCGGCCGACGAAACAGAAGCCGTAGCCGAGTTCGAGGATGAAGTCTCGCAGCCGTTCGATCAACCGGTCTTCGAGTTCGCGTTCCTTCACCGCCCGGCGGATGCCGAGGAAATCGAGGCTGTAGGAACTCTTGAGCATTTCATCGGCCTGCTCCGCGAAGTGCTCCGGCAGGACGAGATCGAAGTTGTGCGTCTTCTTCTCCGTGACGGCGCGTTCATAAGCGCTGGCCTTAATCTGATTGAGTAGGACATTGCGCGACCAACCGAAGCGGGCGGTGGCGCGGAGATACCAGAGTCGCGCGGTGGGAGAGGAGACTTTCTTGAGAATAAGGAGGTTTTGCCCCCAAGGTACCGATGCAAGCAGGGCGGGAAGTTGACTCCAAACGCTGGCGGATCTGTGTACGGTGCCCAGAGGCAATTCTGGGACAGCCTGTCCCAGAATTGACGATTGGCTACCTCCCAAGCCATCGGAAATCGTTTCTGGGACAGCCTGTCCCAGAAGTCCAGTGCCCCGTTTTTTCATTTCTGGAACAAGCTGTGCCAGAAATGAGGGGTCGGCATATTCGGAGTAAAATTGTCTCATACGCCACACATTATCGGCGGAAAAACTTTTGCTTTCCGGAAACGCCCGCCGCAAATCCGCCGCCACCATCTCCACTACGGAATCCCCCCACCCGTGCAATTTCTGCTTCTCCACGATTCCGCGCCCGATGTCCCAATACAGCAGGATGGAATCGTGGATCACGGCGCGGGCGGCGGAGATTCGGGCGGAGATCACCCTGGCCTTCAAATCCTCAATAAACTGCCGGTAGTCGGCAGTGATCGTCAGCGCTGTATCCGTGGTCTTTTTCATTTCGCCAGCCCCTCCAGCATCTTCTCCGCCTTCTTCTCCAGTTTCCAGAATTCCGCCAGCAGGTCTTTTGCGGGCGTCGGCGGTTCGTAGCGGTAGAAGTATTTGTTCGGCAGGATTTCATATCCGAGAATCGTCTTCCCGTCCGCCTTGTTCCTGGTCTCTTCCCAACGGATGATCGGTTTGGCGATTTCCCGTTTCAGGAAGGCTTCGATATCCTCGCCGTGCGGGATGTATTCATCGTCCTGCACGTAATGCCGGTGAGTCCATTCCGGTGAGAGGATGTCATCGGCGTTGCCGAAGACATCCTTGAATTTTTTGGACGCATTGTCGCCGGGCGTGAGGGTGAGTTCCGCGGATTTCGTTTTGCCGCCCACCTTGATGATGGCTCGAAAAGTCAGGTCGCTGCCGTGGAACTCCTGTTCCTTCTTCACGTTCGCAGCGGTGAAGGCCTTGGTGTAAGGCTCGGTGACGATGGCGGGCTTGTCGTTTTCATCAGTCTGCCAGAAGACGACGCTGACCTTGTGATAGGCGAAGTCCTCGCGCTTGAAGATTTTGACGTGTTCGTCGGCGTAACCCTTGGCCCAGCCTTTTGCATAGCGTTGCTCGATCCAGGCACGGTGCTTGTCCGTGATGCGGTTGCGCTTGTTGCCGAACGCTTTCGGCTCCTTCTCGAACTGCTTGCGGGCATCGATGAGCATGACCTTGCCCTTGTGCTCCTTGGGCTTGTCGTTCCGCAACAACCAGACGTAGGTGAAGATGCCTGTGTTGTAGAAAAGCTGGTCGGGCATCATGACGATGGCGTCGAGCCAGTCGTTTTCCAGAATCCAGCGGCGGATCTCACTCTCCCCGGAACCGCAGTCGCCATTGGAAAGGGGCGAGCCATTGAAGATCACCGCGATGCGGCTGCCACCCTCCTCGACGGGAGCCATCTTCGCCAACATCGTTTGCAGGAAAAGCAGCGCGCCGTCATTCACGCGCGGCATCCCGGCCTTGTAGCGGGTCTTGACGAGTTTGCGGGCTTCCTTCTCGTAACCGTCCTTGCCGCCCCAGGTGACGCCGAAGGGCGGATTGCTGAGCATCCGGTTGAACTTCCATTTCGTCTCCGGCCACTGGTCGCCCGGCTCCTTGCTGAACGGGTCGTGCGGGATGAGCGAGTTGCCGAGGAAGACCGTGGCCTGCCGGTCGTTCTTGATGAGCAGGTCCGCCTTGCAAACCGCGTAGTTCGTCGGGGAGAGCTCCTGTGCGTGGACGGTCACGAATTTTTCGACCCGCGCCTTCTCGTCCGCCGTGTCGGCGCGTTCCAGAAGATGTTCCTTGGCGACGGAAACCATGCCGCCGGTGCCGCCCGCAGGGTCGTAAATCGAAAAATGCCGGGTGGGGATGGGAATATCCAGCAACTCCACCATGAGAACAATCATCTCGCGGGGCGTGAAGTGCTCCCCGGCCTCGTCGCCGCTTTGTTCCGAGAAACGCCGGAGCAATTCCTCGTAGATGTATCCCATTTCCAGCCCGGAAAGCTGGTCGGGACCAAGGGGGAGTTCCTTGTATTGGTTTAGGATCGGAGCCAGCCGGTTGAGCTTCACCATCTGGCCGATGGTGGCGCGGTAATTGAAGTGCTCGATGATGTCGTCCACATTCTTCGAGAAGCCGTTGATGTATTTGCGAAAGTTCGCCTCAAGCAGGCTGTGATCCTCCTCATAGACCCTGCGGAGTGTCAGGTCGGTGGAATTGGAAAACGGGCATTGCTTCGGATTCAGTTCCAGTTCCTTCACCAGCTTGGCCAGTTCCTTTTCGGTGAGCTTGGGTCGGTTCTTGAGCACCTCCGCCGCCTTTTTCTCCCGCCAGTCGATCAACACGCATTCCAGACGGCGGATGACGATAATGGGCAAGATGACGCTCTGATATTCGTAGGACTTGAACTTCCCCCGCAAACGCTCGGCGGATTTCCAGATGTCGGAGGCGAGGTTGTCGAGCTTGGGTTTGTTTAGGGAGAGTGCCATGAGTGAATTTTAAAGTAAGCGTGTGAACGAGCGGAAGGTGAAGCAGGCTGCTGTATTTCCGACTCTCAATACACGTGTTTTACGGTGTCGGCGGCTTTGTTATTCGCGAGGAACCAGAGTGAGACAGGAATCTGCGTGCAGTAGAAGAGCTGGCCGGGAAGGGCGGGGCGGATGGTATCGGCGTGATCCTTGAGAAATAATCCGGACTCGATGCCGACTTCCCTGAGGGCGCTGCCGCGCGGTTCCGGGGTATCGTGATTGTTGGTGGGGCGAGAGGACATTTCGGAGGGCGGGGATGCGGCTGGAGCCGCCATTTCTCCAGTCAGTTCTAGCCGCATCCCCAGGCGGTGGAAGGTAAAAACAATCACTCGGAACCCAGCTTGACGGAGGCGGAGGGAAGGGCGCGGGTGAGGTTGCACATGACGGCGGGATGCTCCGCGTTTTCCAAGCTCACTTCATACCAACCGGTGAAGCCCCGCCATTTCACGCTACCGTTGGCATCGGTGGTCAGCGTGACCTCGGTGCGCCAGCGTTTTCCCAGCCATTCCTCAAGGACTTCGCCGCGCGCTTTGATCGACCAGTCCTTGTTCCACGAAGCGGCGTCCGGGATCCAGTGGCTGCCTTCCCAGAAACCCCAGAGGAGGAAACTCGTGTAGGCGGGATGGCTGTAGCAGGCGATGAGCAGGTCGCGGGTGTAGTCGGCGGCGAGCTGTTCGTCCTCGATGGTGCGGATGTCGAATTCGGTGATGGCCTGGTGCGGAACCACCTCGGCGAAGCGATCCGTGACGGCGAGCACGTGCTCGGGGCTGGGCAGGTAGCTCTCGTGGATGTGCGCCTGGTTGCCGAAGCCGTCGATCCTGATACCCGCCGCTTTCAGATCGCGGAGATAGGTCCAGGTGTCATCGGACTGCGGGCCGGGACGGAAGATCTGATCCTCATTCACCCACATCGGCAGCTTGGTGAGGGTGCGGGCGTGGGCGAGCACCTCGCGCTCGAGTTGTTCCAGCCCCGGGCGCTTGCTGAAAAGGCTCGCGCCGGACCAGGCGATGGGGTGGTTGATCGCATCCCACTCGCAGACCCGGTCGCCGGCGTATTCGATCCGGCGGCGGGTGGTTTCCATTAAATGCTCGCGGACGGAGGCGTCATCCATTTTCTGAAGGTTCGGCGGAACGGCGACCTGCATCAGGTAGTGGCCGCGGATGGCGATGTGACGCTCGCCGAGCCACTGGAAGGCGGCATCGGTTTCCTTTTGGCGGTGCTCCCGTTCGTGGGGCGGAGTGTTCTTGCCCCACCACATGTCTTTCAGGTCGTTTTCAAAAACGACGATGCTGAAAAGCCGGTCGATGATGTCGCGGAAGCGTTTCGCATCCTCGGTGTCCGCCGCGTAGAAAGAGGCCGGGGTGGCGGAGCCGAAACCGAACTCATGGCGGCGCAGGCTGAGTTTCACGGTTCGGTTGGCGAGCGGCTTGCCATCCGCACCGGTCAGGGTCAGCGAGCAATCGGCCTTGCGGATTTTCTCGATGCGTTCGAGCGCCGCGATGCGCCACGGGGCGTCCGGCTCGCGCCCGGCGTAAGTGTTGCGGATTCTCGGAAACTTCGAGGTATCGGTCTCCGGCGCATAGCGGATCACTTGGATGCCAGCGATCTCCAGGAACTGCTCTTCCTGCGCACAGAACAGGGTGAAGGCGGCCTTACCCTCAGGGATGGGGTTTTCCACGGTGAAAAGGACAGGATACTCGATCCATTTCGGGGATAGCTTGAAACCTGTAACACCGCAGGCCTCGGTGTAAGGGGCGGCGGCAAGCTGGAGCTTGGCGTGGAGCGTGCCCGGAGCGCCGTGGGTCGCGCGGGCTTTGATGACGGCGAGCACCTTGTCTCCCTTGTCGAGAGCGCCGCCGGGACAGGCGATCGTGCATTGCGCAAGAAAGGGTTCTCCGGGAGAGGCCTTGGTGATCCTGATGCGCCAGCCTTCCGGCGAGATTTTTTCCGCACTCCCGATGTCCTCAGCGGCGTAGGCGGTGAGCTTCGCCGGATCGCTGATGAGCGATCCACCGGGCGGGATTTCAATCGCGGATAAGTGTCCGCCAAACGTAAGAACAAGGAAGGCAACAAACGATCTCCGAAGGGCGCGGGTCATCACGCCAAGATTCGATCAAGATTCCGATCCGAAGCCCACCATAAATTATGAGGGTCACGGGCGGACACGAAAACACCACATCTGCAACGGGAACCGGCTTTACCGGAAACCCAAATAGGATGCGCAAAATCTTATTAAATATGCGCAAAATTCTCTAGTCACCGCAGCTCTTTTTGCCAACTCTACTATGACCATCTTCCAACGTGATTTCCATTCACGTTCCAAACCCGCTCTCATCGTAAACATCCACAACCCATGAGTATCCACGCCCCACTCAAACCGGAAGCCTTGGAGCGCCTTCAGAAACAGCGCAGAAATTCCACGATCTCGTCCCTCGTGATTTCCATTTTCTCGGTCGTCTTGATCGCGCTGATATTGGGGATTTTCCTCCTGCCGAACATCATCAAGGAGACCCCGGTCATCGTCACTTACGCATCCAGCATCGAGGAGCAGAAGGAAGTGCAGGAGAAAAAGGTCACCACAAAAGTGATGCGCAAACCCTCCTCGCCCTCGTCTTCCATGGCGAGGGTCATTGCCGCGAACACCCTATCCGCCGTCGCCGTTCCGGTTCCCGATCAAATTGCCAACACCCCATCCTTGGATTTCGGTGACGGAGACGATTTCGGATCAGGTTGGGGAGACGGAAACGGAACGGGTGGTGGCGGCGGCTCCTTGTTCGGCAGGCAGATCAGTTCCAGCAATCTGGGGGTAGTTCTTGATATCTCGGGTTCGGCCCACGCTTATTTGGCCGAGGCGATCAACGAGATCGAAAAGAGCTTTCCCACCGCCCACATCATTTTGGTGGTGGGCTGCGGCATGTCGGACGGCAACTTATCCGTCAGCGGTGGGGGCAAGGTTCCGGGCAAGCCGCGGATCGTGGAATATCAGAAGATGGATTCTGAGAAAAAATACAATTCCCTCGCGCGCTCCGGCCCCGCCCAGTTGGAACTGTTCTACAAAAAAATCGGCTCGAAGCGCAGCAAGGAACTCAGGGAACTCTTCAAAAAGCGGGACAATCTCTACCTCCTCTACGGAGGCGATATCATGGCCACCCACATCGCGTTTGAGCATGTTCTCAGCAAAAATGTGGATTACATTTACTGGTTCGCGGATTTCGCGGACAAGACCAGCCCGATCATCATTGAGAACCTGAGCAAGAAGCTGAAGTTCAACCAGGTCACCCTCATCTCCCACAATTTCCTCGGGAAACCGGTCGGGAAACTCGCCAAGGAAATGACCCTAAAAACCGGCGGCAGTGTGATCGAAATGATCCCGGGTCGGAAGAAGTGACTGATATACGTGCGGTTCGGGTCGGCCCGCAGGGCGGGGAGATCAGCGCCTATCTGTTGGATCTCGTCGTGGAAAAGGAAACACCCCGCGCCCCTGGAGTCGCGCCGGCACATGAGGCAGCCCGCCTGTTGGAAAGCTGGAGCGAGGTTGAGAAAGAGGAATGGATTCCCGCAGCATCCATCGCCTACGCCCTGCGCTTCATGAAGCGGCGATACGCCCGCCGCCTTTCCAAGGTCCGGAGCATGTTCAGATGGACGAGGAACTCACTCCTGTCAGTCTGATCCTCGCTAATCCAGATACCCACCCGCTGAGTGGCAGGCACCATGCAACTCACATGGCCATCCAAGCCATCCATCAAGCCACTGAAACCGCAAATTCTCCCAACCCGGCACGGCAGCGAACATCTTACCAAGTAACCAGGAATTGAAAAAGTGGCCAAAAAATGGCCGAACTCGTTTTTAGCAATAAAAAATCCAGAGGCTATTCAGCGTCTGGATCTCTTATTCCACAAGGGAAAGTGCTCGAAAGAGGACTCGAACCTCCACAGGTTGCCCTACTAGATCCTTAGAACACTAGGGGAGCCGGAAACCCTTATCGCATAAAGGGTCAATTTTCCCATTTTTCGCGTTTCAACTGGACATTCCCGCAAATCTGGGAACATTGGGAACAATTCACCCCACTAGATTTTCCCATGAAACGAAAGCTCACACCGAAATTCCACACCCAGCGCAACCGCTGGATGCTAGACATCCCCGCTTCGATCAGTGACACCGACAAGCGCATAAAGATGTTCTTCAAGACCCGCGATGAAGCGCGGAAACATCTGGAGGAAATCACTGGTGAAATGCCATCCGCCGCCATCCCGGCACCGCTTGCGATGGAGGCCGACAAGGCACGCGGTATCCTGGAACCGTGGAGCCTAGACCTCGTGCAAGCCGCCCGTGAGGTAGCCGCCGCGCTCGAAGCCTTGGGGAACGCCGGGAGCATCATCGAAGCCGCCCGCGCCTATCGCGCCTCCCAAGATGCGCGGAACGCATCCAAGCCGCTGCAAGTGGCCGTGGCCCTCTATCTCGACAGCCGCTCAGACCTCCGCGATTCCACGCTCAAGAGCTACGGCTACACGCTCGAAACCGCGCTTGCTCCGCTTGCGGAAGCCGCGCTTGCCGACATCGCCACTTCCCAACTCGAAGAGATCCTTTCGGCGAAAGCTCCGACCGCCCGCGCCATGCACAGGCGCAACCTCCGCGCATTCTGGAAATGGGCCAGCAAGCCGCCCCGCCAATGGGCAAGCATGGACACCGTGGACGCGCTGGAAACCATCCGGCTTTCGTCCGACGACTCCGACATCGGTATCCTGTCCCCTGCCGAGGCGAAAGCACTCATGGCAGCCGCAGAGGCCGAGGGAACCGGAGCCGCCGCCGCCTACGCCATCGCCCTTTTCGGTGGCGTCCGCATGGCCGAGCTTTCCCGCCTCAAATGGGGCAACGTCTCCGACGACCATATCGAGATCGGGAAGGCCGTGGCAAAAAAACATTCCCGCCGCCTTGTCCCCATCTGCCCCACCCTTCGCGCTTGGATGGATGCGACCCGGGGCGAGTCTGCCAACGACTCCCCCATCGTCCCGCCGAACTGGACGGACGTTTCCAAGAGCGTCCGCCGCCGCGCTGGATGGGATGTTGCCGCCCGCTTGCTCGAAGATCCGCCCAAACCCACGCGGGGAATATGGCCGGCGAATGCTTGCCGCCACACTTGCGCCAGCGTGCAAGTCGCCATCGGAACCGCGCTCGACGATCTTACCTTCAAATTCGGCCACAGCGGCGGGCATGACCTCTTGCGGAAACACTACGTTTCCCGCCTCACGAAAAAGAACGCGCTCGCCATCCTCGCCACCGGCCCCAACGGCTCGAAAATCCCAAACATCCAAGCAGCATGAACGGCGAAGATTCTTTCAACCTCCCCCCAACGCGCCAAGGAAATTTGAGACGCATCGCGGACATGATTCAGGAAGCCCAGGAACATCGGCGGCATGATCGCACCGAAGATGATGCTCGCGTGCGTTCGTCCGCTGAAACCCTCGCGCTGGGAGTCTTGCGCGAGCGCACGAAAGCCCATCACGACGACGAACCGCCCGACGTGAAGCGAGAGGTGGAATGGATCGGCGAGCTTTGCTCCGACTTGCTCCGCGCTCTCAAAGGCGAGCAACCGGAGCCGCGCAAGGATGATGCCCAGAATCGCGTCCTGAAGGCCGTGAACTCATTTTGCGCAAAGAGCAAGCGCCTCCCCTCGCGCCGTGAGCTCATTGATATGGGCGTGCGGGGCGAGGATGTTACCGAAGTGTTTGCGAATCTGGAGAAGCGCGGCACGATCCGGTTTCCCAAAGAGAAGCGAGGCCGGAAGCCGGGGAATTGAATCCGCCCGTTCAATTTCCGCCCGGACGTAAATCGTGATGGGCGAAAAAATGGGAAAATTGGGAGGCGTGAAAACAATCACGCAACTAACGAAAGCAGGGCAAGACATATCTCTTGCATCACCCGACACGGAACCATTCGTTCGCGCCGAAACCGTAGCCAAGCAGTTCGCGGTTCACAAACGAACCGTGGCGCTTTGGGCGGAAAACGAGAAAATTCCGCATTATCGAATCGGCGGGGCAATCCGCTTCAAAATGTCCGAAGTCATGGAGGCCGCTGCCAAAGCCGGGGCGTTCCAATGAGCCTGCCAGACGAAAAAAGAGCGGCGGCCCCGTCCAAGGAAACCGCCGCCCATCGCTCAAATCACCGGGAAGATGCACGATTCAATCGACCGTTTCAATCGAAATCTGCCGCCCGTCCAGACCTCGCCGAAAGACGGGAAAAGGTTTTCTCTGCCATCACAATTCCGCGTTGCTGGCACGCCCTTGGATTGAATGGCGAGCCGGGGAAAACATGCCGGACACCTTGGCGGGAAGATCGCAGCCCCAGCTTTTCGATCTACGATGAGAGTAGTAAGTGGAAGGATCACGCCACAGGTGAAGGCGGCAACGTCATCGACTTTGTGATGCGTGCGACCGGGCGCGACTTCCTTCCCGCCCTGGAGTGGCTGGAAGGGCTTGCCGGGATTCAACTGCCACCACAGACCACCAGTGCAAAGCAACCCGCGCCACTCGACGACAAGCCCCGCCGCTTGAATCTGCCACTGACAGGCGAGGGAACCGCCGCCGACTGGAAGGCCGTCGCATCCAGCCGGAAAATCCGCCCCTATGCGGTGGAGGTTGCCGTGAGGATTGGTTGCATCCTTTTCGGTGAGGTTTGCGGATTCGATTGCTGGATCCTGACCGACCGCGCCCGGAAGTGTGCGGAGGCTCGCAGGATCGACGGGAAGCCATTCCCGGCCATTGGCAAACTAGGCGAGCGCAAAGCCCACACGCTCGCAGGAAGCGCGAAGAGCTGGCCCGTGGGATTGGAGATCGACCGCGAGTTCCAAGACAACCGCGCCGGGATACTACTCGTGGAAGGCGGGCCCGATTTTCTGGCCGCGCTTCACTTCCGCATCATGCGCCGGAAGTCCGCCACAGGAAACGGGCGAGGGTTTGCCCCGGTTGCCATGCTTGGACGCGGGAACCATATCCACCCGGACGCCCTGCCACTCTTCAAAGGCCGGGAAGTGAGAATCTACCCGCACGCCGACAAGGACGGGGGCGGGATGGAAGCCGCGAAACGATGGGCGAAACAGATCACCCAGGCACAGGCCGCCAGTGTGGAAATTTTCGCTTTCGATGGATTGAAAATGGCGAGCGGGCGGGATGTTTCCGACCTCAACGATGCAACTTCGATTTGTCCGGAGCAACTCAGCGAACTGGAGGGACTGCTACCATGAGCCGAGTTATCACATACCAACCGGAAACGGAGCCGGAAGCCGCGGGCGGAACCCCGCCGCCGGGAGAAGACGTTTTCCGCGAAATGCTCGCAGCCCGCTCTTTCAACGCAGCTATCATCCCTTCCCGCCCCATCCCCATACTACGCCTTGGAGATCACACAATTTCCACACCGGGGAACCTAACGAACATCCAGGCACCTGCCAAAGCGGGAAAGTCAGCAGTCGTCGCGGCGATCATCGCGGCGATGTTCAACGGGGGACGCGAGGAAGCGGACACGCTTGGATTCTCCGCAACCAACTTGGAGGAAAAGGCGGTGATTCACTTCGATACGGAGCAAAGCCGATACGATCACGACGGCTTGATAAGGCGAGCGATGAGCCGCGCAAGGGTGGAATCCCCGCCCGTCTGGTTTCACTCATTCTGCCTTACCGACCTTTCCACAGCAAACCGTGAGATCGCGATAGAGACCGCAATCGAACAATTCGCAGAAGAGCATGGCGGAATTTTCGCCATCATCATCGACGGGGTTGCCGACATCTGCCGAGATCCGAACAACCCGGAGGAATCCTTCGCGCTCGTGGACAAGCTGCATGCGACCGCGATCCAAAACGATTGCGCGATTCTCACAGTGCTTCACGAGAACCCCGGCAGTGACTCCGGAAAGATGCGCGGACACCTTGGAAGCCAGCTCGAAAGGAAAGCGGAAACTCCGCTCAGGCTGGCGAAAGCCGCCAACGGAATCACGACCGTCTGGTGTGATAGGGCGCGGCACTGCCACATCCCGAAAGAGCAAGGATCCTGCTTTCAGTGGTCAGATATCCAAGGCATGCACATTTCCTGCGGAGATGCTGGCGAGATCAAACGGAAAGAGACTTTGGAGAAAGCACGCACGGAAGCTGCAAAGGTGTTCGAGAATGCGCCCAGCTACAGACACGGGGAGCTGATAACGGCGATCCGAAAGGCTTTGGAGGTTTCTGACGGCACAGCAAAAAACAGGTATAGGACCTGGAAGCTGGAAGGAATCATCACCCAATCAGAATCCGAAACCTATCACCTCACAAACCCTGGAAACCATGCTTAGGGCAGAGGGGCAACATGGGGCAACAGCGGGGCAGTTGCCCCGGTAGGGCAGAAGGGCAACCGCCTATATAGATAGGCGGTGTCCCTTGCCCCTCGCCCCACTGCCTGCCGCCCACGCGCAATTGCCCTATTAACCTCACCCACACATCACACCATGAAATCGAACACAGACCGCGATACCCCGCACCACTCCGAACCCACAGCACAATGCAACCTCGCCCGCATCGAAGGCGAGAACTGCCTGACGCTCATCACTCCATGCTGCAACCGCATCGCACTTCACGCGCCGCCCTTCGACAGCGGCATGCGGAGGTACTCACGCCGGACATGCGCGGCCTGCGGGGAACCCTACTGGATCACGCTGGCAGCTCTCCCGGTGGGCATGAAGCCAGCGACCTACATCCGCCAAACCAAGGTGCAAGCTCACAAAAAGCGCCGCCCCGCTTGATTCAAATCAAGGTGCGGGCCGGTAGGTTCTTTTGGAGGGGGGGTGCCCCTTGGTGTCGATTGTCTCGCCGACAAAACGTAGCCAAAGACCTCGCCGTTTCCCCACGTCTTTTTGACGACCTCCCAGCGATATGAAAGATCCAATCGAACTCACAATCTCATCCTTCGCCGCGATGGTGGGGGCGGACAGGCACGAACTCGCGGGACGGATGGCCGGGATGAAATGCAAACCCACAGGCCGGAAAAACGGCGGGGACTTGTTCGCGCTGCGCGACCTGGTGAAGTGCTATTGCGGCGGGGACATCGAAGCCGAGCGCATCCGCAAGCTACGTGCCGAGTCGGAACGGGTGGAACTCCAGAACGCCCGCCAGCGCGGCGAGCTTGTGGAGATCGCGGCGGTTAAGCGGCTCGGTGAGAAGGTGATGATCGCCGTCCGCAACCGCATCTTGAACATGCCGTTGACCGACGAGGAAAAGGATTCC